>JAXEAK010000146.1:0-5114 GCA_034094395.1 Faecousia sp. | reverse complement strand
AGCTTCTGATGCGAAGGGTCTATGCCCGGCTGGAGGCTGGTGAAAATACGGAGGAATCGAAACATGGCGATCGTGAAACTGAAACCCACCTGTAAGGATTATATCTGGGGTGGGAACCGCCTTATCAAGGAATACAACAAGACCTTTTCCGGGGAGCGTCTGGCGGAGACCTGGGAGCTGAGCTGCCATCCCGACGGCCCTTCCTTTATCGCCTCCGGCCCAGACACTGGGCTGAGCCTGCCACAGTACATTGAAAAGCATGGCCGGCGGATTCTGGGAGCCAACTGCCAGATTTTTCAGGAGTTCCCCATTATCGCAAAATTTATTGACGCCCGGGACGATCTGTCCATTCAGGTGCACCCCAACAACATGGATGCCATGGAGAAGGAGCACCAGTACGGAAAGAACGAAATGTGGTATGTTCTGGAAGCCGACCCCGGCGCATATCTGTACTATGGCTTCACCCACCCCATCACCAAAGAGGAGTACCGCCGTCGAATTGAGGATAACACACTGGAGGAGGTTCTGAACGCCGTCCCTGTGAAAAAGGGCGACCTGTTCTACATTCCCGCCGGTACGGTGCACGCCATCTGCAAGGGCATTGTCATTGCGGAGATTCAGCAGAATTCCAATGTGACCTACCGGGTCTATGACCACGGCCGGGTTGGCCCCGACGGAAAGCCCCGGCAGCTGCACATTGACAAGGCTGTGGAGGTGTCCAAGCTGGAACTGCCCTGTGCCCGCTATAACTTCGGCGGTCATCTGGTGCGCAGCGCCTATTTCACGGTAGACCGATTCGACGCCCCCTGCCAGATTGATACGGATGAAGAGTCCTTTACTTCCATCCTCGTTCTGGACGGCGCAGGCAGCATCTCCTGCGGTGAGGATGTGCTCCAGTGCCGTAAGGGCGACAGCCTGTTCATTACCGCGAGCAGCGGCATGAGCTACCTCAGCGGCAATCTTCAGGTGCTCTGCACCAGAATCGGTACCATATAGTAAGGGGCACACAGTGAGACAGCCCCAAAATACAGCGCCCGGTTCTTGCAAAGAGCCGGGCGTTGGCGTATCATTAAGGTGCCTAAATAAATGATGCCCTCAATGCGCAAGCAGTACCATACTTTTCGGAAAAATCATCGTGAATCTATCGACTTTTCGCCCCTTGCCATGGTATAATACCTGCAATGATCCATGGAAGGGGGCGTTTTATATGCCTGAACAAGTAAATAAGACGCCATGTTGTACGGCTCTATTGGCTCATGTGGACGCGGGGAAGACCACTCTCAGTGAGGCGATGCTGTACGAAAGCGGCGCCCGACGGGTACTGGGACGGGTGGATCATCAGGACGCCTTTCTGGATACTGATGCGCTGGAACGAGCCAGAGGCATCACCATTTTCTCCAAGCAGGCGCTGCTGGAAACGGCGCATCGCCAGATTACGCTGGTGGACACCCCGGGGCACGTGGACTTTGCCCCGGAGGCGGAACGGACGCTGCCCATTGTGGACTGTGCCGTGCTGGTGATCAGCGGCACCGACGGCGTACAGGCGCATACCCTGACCTTGTGGCGGCTGCTGGAGCGCTACAGTGTTCCCACCTTCCTGTTCATCAACAAGATGGATCTGCCCGGCGGGGAAAAGCAGAAGCTGCTTTTACAGCTGCAGGCGCAGCTTTCTCCCGGCTGCGTGGATTTTGGGGAGGATTTTGAAAGAATCGCGGAGAACGCCGCCCTGTGTGACGAAGCCCTGCTGGAAACCTATCTGGAGACCAGCGTGGTGACGCAGGGGAACCTTCGTGGGCTGATTGAAAAGCGGAAGTTGTTCCCCTGCTGCTTTGGCTCTGCGCTGAAGCTGGAAGGGGTGGACAGATTGCTGGATATTCTGGACGTCTACGCCCCGGAGAAGCAGTACCCGGCGGAATTTGGGGCGAAGGTGTACAAAATCTCCCGGGATCCCCAGGGCAACCGCCTGACCTGGTTGAAAATCACCGGCGGAACTCTGAAGGTGCGCACAACGCTTTCCTACCGGAACCGGAAGGGAGAGCCGGTGGAGGAGAAGATTTTGCAGCTGCGCCAGTATTCCAGCGACAAATTTACTGCCCCGGAGACGCTGGAGGCAGGCACACTGGCGGCGGTGACGGGGCTGACCCAGACCTGGGCGGGGCAGTCTCTGGGCGGGGAACCGGCGGGTAAGGCCTATTCGCTGGAGCCGGTGATGACCTATCGGGTGAAGCTGCCGGCGGGCAGCGACCCGGCGGTGGTGCTGCCCAAGCTGCGGCTTCTGGAGGAGGAAGAGCCCCAGCTGCGGCTTCTCTGGGAGAACGGCGAAATTCATGTGCAGATCATGGGGAAAGTACAGCTGGAAATCTTCCGGGCACTGGTGAAGCAGCGCTTCAATCTGGACGTGGAGTTGGACGACCCGCGGATCTTCTACAAGGAGACCATCGAAACTACCGTGGAGGGTGTGGGACACTTTGAACCCCTGCGGCACTATGCGGAAGTCCATCTGCTGCTGGAGCCGCTGCCCCGGGATAGCGGACTGGTATTCGATACGGTTTGCCCCACGGACGTGCTGGATGTGAATTATCAGAAACTGATATTAACCCATTTGGGTGAAAAGTCCCACCGGGGCGTGCTGGTTGGTGCGCCCATTACGGACATGAAAATCACCCTGTTGGTGGGCAAGGCTCACCTGAAGCACACCGAAGGCGGCGACTTCCGGCAGGCCACCTACCGGGCGGTGCGGCAGGGCTTGATGCAGGCAAAGTCTGTACTGCTGGAGCCGTGGTATGACTTTGTGCTCACGGTTCCTACCGAGCAGATCGGCCGGGGCATCACCGACATCCGCGCCATGGGCGGGGAATTTGAAGCCCCGGAAGCCGCCGGAACGTTGTCGACCCTGCGGGGATTGGTGCCCGCTGCCGAGGTGCGGGACTATGCGGAAACTCTGGCGGCCTATACTCAGGGACTGGGGCGGCTTCAGCTGTCCCTGCATGGCTACGCCCCCTGCCACAACGCGGAAGCCGTTATTGCGCAGACAGGCTACGATCCGGAGGCGGATCTGGAAAACACCCCGGATTCTGTCTTCTGCGCCCATGGAGCGGGCTTTAACGTCAAGTGGGATCAGGTGAAGGACTATATGCATCTGGAAAGCGGCCTTCAGGAAGAAAAGGCGCCCCGGCTGATTACACGGAACCTGCATCTGGAGGATAAGGAACTGGAAGCCATTATGGAGCGGGAATTCGGTGCCATTCGCCGCCCCCAATATGGGGTCAAGACGGAAAACCGCCCGGCAACAGAGGAGATATCCATCGCCCCGCCCCGGCAGAAGTACCTGATTGTGGACGGCTACAACATTATTTTTGCCTGGGATGATCTGGCGGAACTGGCGCGTTCCGATCTGGACGCCGCCCGGCGGCGGCTGTGCGACAGCTTAAGCAGCTATGCGGGCTTGACCAACTGTCGGACGGCTGTGGTATTTGACGGCTACAACCAGAAGGGGAATCCCGGAGAAAAGCAGAAGTTTCACAACATTCAGGTGGTTTACACGAAAGAGGGTGAAACGGCGGACGCCTATATCGAGGCGCTGGCCTACGAAACCGGCGGCAGCTACGCGGTACGGGTGGCAACCTCCGACGCGCTGGTGCAGCTTTCCAGCTTCCACAGCGGCGTGCTGCGAATGTCCGCACGGGAATTGCGGCAGGAGGTGGAGACGGCAAGAAAGGAAATGCAGATGCATTTTACCAATGGGAATTGACAATTTGCCCTCTTTTCCGCTATAATAGAAGACGAAATCCCCCATCAAGGAGGCATACCTATGAGCGAACAGATCCCCCATTCCGACAACCCGAAAATTCAGAAGAAAATTGACAAGGCTGTGCACCGGGAGAGCGTTGTCGACCACACCCTGCGCTGGGTGCTGCACTACATCGAACGGTTTATCGCGGTGCTGACCATCTGCGCGCTGCTGGGCTCGTTGGGTGTGGAGCTTTACCACATGGTCATGTCCGGAGCCAGCTACTTCGCCGAGGTGGAGACCATGCTGCATCATGTGCTGACCATTGTGGTGGGTCTGGAGTTCGTAAGAATGCTTATTGACACCACTCCCGCCAACATTCTGGAGGTGCTGACTGTGGCAATTACCCGCCATGTGGTGCTGAGTCACGACGACCCCTGGAGCAATGTGGCCTGCATTGCGTGCATTGCCGGGCTGTTTGCCATCCGCCGCTTCCTGGTGCGCCGCAGCGAGCTGAGAGAAGAAATGGTGGAAACCGAGTGAAATTGGCAATGCCCCTTGGGGACAAATAAAAAGAGGCGATTTGAATGTGGTTTGTTCTCGCGCTGGGTTCTGCGGTGTTTGCGGCGCTGACCTCGATCCTTGCCAAGGTGGGCATTGACGGGGTCAATTCCAATCTGGCTACTGCCATCCGCACCGGCGTGGTGTTGGTCATGGCCTGGGGTATGGTGTTCCTGACGGACGCTCAGGGCGGCATCGGGAGCATCAGCCGGAAAAGCTGGCTGTTTCTGATCCTGTCCGGCCTTGCCACCGGGGCAAGCTGGCTGTGCTATTACCGGGCTTTGCAGGTGGGCGAGGCATCCAAGGTGGTTCCGGTGGATAAGCTCAGTGTGGTGTTCACGCTGGTGCTGGCGTTTGTGTTTTTGCACGAGAAATTCACCTGGAAATCCATTGCGGGCGCAGTTCTCATCACGCTGGGTACGCTGCTGATGGTGCTGTGACAAAACAAAGAAGGCGACTGCCAAGCGGCAGCCGCCTTTTCTTGTGGAAATTAATCTGCAAACAGCGGGGTGGACAGGTAACGATCACCGGTGTCCGGCAGAAGGGCGACAATGGCCTTGCCCTTGTTTTCCGGCCGCTTTGCCAACTCAATAGCAGCCCAGACGGCTGCGCCGGAGGAGATGCCCACCAGAACACCCTCGAATTTGCCGATTCGCTTTCCAACGGCAAAGGCGTCGTCGTTTTCCACTGGGATAACCTCATCATAAACGCCGGTGTTCAGAACGGCGGGAACAAAGCCTGCGCCGATACCCTGAATCTTATGGGCGCCGGAGGTGCCCTTGCTCAGCACGGGAGAGGTAGCAGGCTCCACGGCAACCACCTT
>JAXEAK010000145.1:0-9245 GCA_034094395.1 Faecousia sp. | reverse complement strand
GCAGACTCCAGGCAAGGTACAACAGGTAGCCGCCGCCCAGAAGCCTCAGAATCAGGGATATCTGGGGAGGTTTACTGGTTCCGTTCATTCAAACCCTTCCTTTTTGGAGAGCCCGGAATGGCCTTCCGGCCATTCCGGGCGTTGATTGTTTAGCCCTTCTTACGCTTGCTGACCAGGTCAACGGTAACGGCGCCCAGCAGCACCATGCCCTTGACAATCTTCTGAATGTTGGTGTCATAGCCGGCCAGAGACATACCGTTGTTCAGGATGCCCATGATGAATGCGCCGACCACAGCACCGATGATGGTGCCAACGCCGCCGGAGGTAGCCGCGCCGCCGATGTAGCAGGAAGCAATGGCGTCCATTTCGAAGGAGTCGCCGGCCTTGGGAGTAGCGGACTGGTTACGGGCGGACAGGACGATACCGGCAACAGCGGCCAGCAGACCCATGTTGGCGTAAACCCAGAAGAAGACCTTCTTGGTGTTGATACCGGACAGCCGCGCAGCCTTGGCGTTGCCGCCCATGGCGTAGATCTGACGACCTGCGACAGTGTTGGTGGTGATGAAGTGATAAATTCCGACCAGAACGGCCATGAGAATCAGAACCACGGGGATACCGTTGTAGTTAGCCAGCTTCCAGAAGAAGAAGCAGACGATGCCGATGATGACCACGTCCTTGGCAATCAGCTGCCAGGCGGGAGCGGTGGGCAGGCCATGCTTCTTGGCAGTAGCAACGCTCTTGACCTCAGCCAGAATAATCAGCACGGAGACAACAGCCGCGACCAGCAGGCAGATCAGGTCAATACCCTTGCCGCCGTTGGCGTTATTAAAAACACGGATGGTGGGCAGGAAGCCGGTGCCGATCCAGTTATAGCTGGCAGGCAGGGGTCCCTTGGTCTGAGCCTTCAGGATGACGTAGCACAGGCCACGACCCATCAGCATGGTTGCCAGGGTAACGATGAAAGGAGGAATCTCCAGTTCGGAAACGAAGAAGCCGACGAACACGCCGAAGGCGGCGCCCACAGCCAGAGCAGCCAGCATGGCAACGGGAGTGCTCACGCCGAAGTCGATAATCAGCGTACCGGCGACAGCGCCGCAGGATGCGACCACGGAGCCAACGCCCAGGTCAACGTTACCGGTCAGAACACACAGCAACATACCAACGGCCAGAATGACCACGTAACCATTCTGCATAATCAGGTTGTTGATGTTCATGGGGGTCAGGTTTTTGCCTTTGGTAAGAATCGCGAAGAAAAGGTAAACGACGACCAGCATGATCATCATGCCGTACTGTCTCATGTTCAGGGTCGTCTTTTTGGTGGTCTTGTTACTCATGCTTCAACCTCGTCCTTTCTGTTGTGTGCCATAATACAGCCCATAATGGCCTCCTGCGTAATCTCGTCGCCCTTCAACTCACCGGCGATCTCGCCTTCGTTGATGACGTATGCACGATCACAGGTACCAATAATCTCAGGCATTTCGGAGGAAATAACGACAACTGCCTTACCGGCCTTTGCCAGCTCATTGATGACGCAGTAGATTTCATATTTGGCGCCCACGTCGATGCCGCGGGTAGGCTCGTCCAGAATCAGCACATCAGGTTCGGTAAGCATCCACTTTGCCAGAACCACCTTCTGCTGGTTACCGCCGGACAGAGAGCCGACGGTCTGATCAATGGAGTTGGTTTTCACGTTAATCTTGGTACGGTACTCCTCAGAACGTACAGCCTCCAGGTTGTGATCCACGATACCCTTGTTGGAGAAAAATTCCCGCAGAGCGGACAGCGTCATATTGAACTTGATGCTGTCGATCAGCACCAGGCCGTAGGTCTTCCGATCCTCGGAAACGTAGGCCATGCGGTGCTTGATAGCGGTACGCACATCCTTCAGATCCACCTTTTCGTCCTTAATCAGGATGTCACCGGAGATCTTCTGGCCATAGCTACGGCCAAAGAGGCTCATCGCCAGTTCGGTACGGCCGGCGCCCATCAGGCCTGCCAGGCCAACGACTTCACCGGCGCGGACATTGATATTGATGTCCTTCAGGATCTGGCGGTCGCCGTCGTCCGGATGGTATACATTCCAGTTCTTGACCTCGAAGATCACATCGCCGATGGGGCAATCCTCGCGCTTGGGATACCGGTTAGTCAGCTCACGGCCGACCATGCCCTTGATGATCCGCTCTTCGGAGAAATCATCCTTGCCCTTCTCCAGGGTCTCAATGGTCTTGCCGTCGCGGATGATGGTAATGGAATCCGCGACATAGCTGATCTCATTCAGCTTATGAGAAATGATGATGCAGGTAATGCCCTGCGCCTTCAGCTGCAGCATCAGCTCCAGCAGCTGGGCAGACTCCCGGTCGTTCAGAGCGGCGGTGGGCTCATCCAAAATCAGCAGGTTGGTATCCTTGCCCAGAGCCTTGGCAATTTCGATCAGCTGCTGCTTGCCAACGCCCAGAGTATTCACAGGAACGTTGACGTTTTCGTTTTCCAGTCCAACGCGCTTCAGCAACTCCTGCGCCTGCTTCCGGGTCTCCGTCCAGTCGATGACGCCGTTAATCTTCTTGCGCTCGTTGCCGATGAAAACATTTTCCGCGATGGACAGATACGGGCTCAGCGCCAGCTCCTGATGGATGATAACGATGCCCTTGGCCTCGCTGTCACGGATGTTGCGGACTTTGCAAAGCTCTCCGTTGTAAACGATATCGCCGGAATAGGTACCATAGGGGTAGGTGCCGGACAGAACGTTCATCAGGGTGGACTTACCTGCGCCGTTTTCGCCGCAGATAGCCATGATCTCGCCCTTTCTCACCTTCAGATTGACATCATCCAGTGCCTTCACGCCGGAGAACTCCTTGGTAATGTGGTTCATTTCCAAAATATATTCTGACATTCTTTCGACTCCTTCTTGCCGCCGCGCGTCCGGCGTTTTTCGGGGGCCTCGCAAAACCGGACGTCTTACTGTCCCGGCGGAGCCGGAGACTTCCAGGTTTTCCGAGTCGGATTATTAGAAGAGGCGGCGGCAGAGCCGCCGCCTCGTTGCGGATTGTGTGACAGGAGATTAGCCGGCCAGCTCTTCAGCGGTGTAGTAACCGCCGTCGATCAGCAGCTCCTGATAGTTGGTCTTATCGACAGCCACAGGAGTGCACAGGTAGGAGGGAACGACCATCACGTTGTTGTCGTAAGTAGTGGTGTCGTTGATCTCGGGCTCGGAGCCGGTCAGAACCGCGTTGACCATGGTCACGCACTTCTCAGCCAGCAGGCGGGTGTCCTTGTAGATGGACATGGTCTGGTAGCCGGCGATGATGTTCTTGGAAGCCATCAGCTCAGCGTCCTGACCGGTGATCAGGGGCCAGTTGTCCAGAGTGTAGCCAGCGCCTTCCAGAGCGGAGCGGCAGCCATAAGCGAAACCGTCGAAAGCGGTAGCGCAGATATCCAGGTGGTCGCCAGCGTAGAAGCCGGACAGGTAGTTCTCACACCACTGCTGAGCGGTCTCCTGAGACCAACGCAGGATGCAGGTGTCCTCGAAGGAGGTACGGCCGGTCTTGCAGACCAGCTTGCCGTTGTCCAGATAGGGCTGCAGAACCTTCATCAGGCCTCTGTGCAGCAGGACGGCGTTGTTGTCGTCGGGGGAGCCCATGAAGAACTCGATGGTGTAGGTCTTGCCGTCATCAGCGGCCAGATCCTTCGCCTTCTCGATGTACTCGCCGATGGCACGGCCTACGCCTTCGTTATCGAAGGAAGCGTAGTAGGTGACAGCGTCGGTGTCCATCAGCAGACGGTCGTAAGCGATGATGGGGATGCCGGCTTCCTTCGCCTGAGCCTCAACACCGGTCAGAGCACCGGAGTCGATAGCGGCGATAACCAGGCAGTCGACCTGCTGAGCGATCATGTTCTCAATCTGAGAAACCTGCGCCTGAACATCGTCCTCAGCGTACTGCAGGATGACATTGTAGCCCAGAGCTTCCAGCTGAGCCTTCATGTTGCCGCCGTCCTTGATCCAGCGCTCGGAGGACTGGGTGGGCATCGCGATGCCAACGGTCTTACCGGCACCGACATCCTCGCCGGCAGCGGGAGCGGCAGCCTCAGTAGCAGCGGGAGCTGCGGGGGCAGCAGTGGTCTGTGTGGTGTTGGAGCCACAGGCGGCCAGGGACAGGATGATCATCAGAGAGAGGATCAGTGCAATTACCTTTTTCATTGACTCATACTCCTTACTAGTTTTTCGCCGGATTGCTTCCGGCTTCTGGGGATAGTATACACCTTAGGAACACGGCTTGTCAATAATTGGTATGCTTTTTACCGGTTTTTTGTATAGTTGGACAATACAAATTCTTTTTTTCGGCATACAATTTCCGAAAATTTTAATTCTCTTTATCATATTAAAATCTATATTTGCAATTTCTAGTTCTTTTATTATTTTATTTTACCATTTTCAACTATTCCGCAAGTTTTCAACGGTTCCGCTTTAGCTTTGGCAATTTACACAAATACCTCGTCGCACTCTCTATTTTCTTTCAGCGGATTGCAAATTTTGCTTTGGAAACGCTGTCCTTCACTGGTGGATATTCCGGTATGTACGTGTCGTTTGCAATGTAAAACTATGCAACTTAAATACAAATTATCTGGATTTTTCCTGCTATATTAAATACAAATATCGGTGCGACGCTATTTTGCTTTTTCCCCCACGACCCCGGCGCCTTTGCAAAAAATGCTTTTTCAATGTCTATATTCCGGAAAAATAGGGGTAGGATTTTCCGGAAAATGTGATATAGTAGAATCAATAACAAATCCGGGAGGGAAGCCGTATGCCCGCAAAATACATTCAGATGGCTAATGCACTTCGCGCCGCAATTACCGAGGGGAAGTATCTGCCCGCCAACCGCCTGCCAACGGAACAGCAGCTGATGAATCAGTTTGGTGTCAGCCGTCAGACCGTGCGCAACGCGCTGGAGATCCTTACCAACGACGGTCTGATTCAGCGCCGGCAGGGCAGCGGCTCCGTCATTCTGGAGCAGAAGGCGAATTCCGATAACAATTCCATTGCCATTGTCATCAGCTTTGCCAACAGCTACATTTTCCCCTCTCTGTTGATGGACGCTCAGCAGGTGCTGCTGGAGGACGGCTTCTCCACGCAGGTTTACGGCACGGACAACCAGTTTGAAAAAGAGCGGAAAATCCTGCTCCAGCTTCTGGAGCATCCGGTGCGAGGGCTGATCGTGGAGGGTACGAAATCCGTGCTGCCCAATCCGAATCTGGATCTTTATGAGCAGCTGCGCAGTTCCGGTGTTCCCATCGTTTTTCTGCACTGCTGCTACCCGGAGTTGAATATGCCCGTAATCCGGGACGACGACGAAAGCGGCGGCTATCTGGCGGCGCAGCATCTTCTGAGCAAAGGGCACGTCCGCATCGGCGGGGTGTTCAAGCTGGATGACCGGCAGGGGATCCTGCGCTACTCCGGCATGATGCAGGCGCTGCGGGATGCCGGCGTCTCCTTCGGGGAGGAAAATACCTTCTGGTACGACACCAATCAGCGTGTTTCCCTGATTGAGCACGGCGTTACCGGTTGGCTGGAGAACTATGCGGCGCAGCTGGTAAAGAACTGTTCCGCTGTGGTCTGCTATAACGACGAGATCGCCTACCGCCTGCTGAATATCCTGCTGGATTCCGGTGTGCAGGTGCCCCGGCAGCTGGCCATCATCAGCTTTGACAACAGCCATTACAGCAGTCTCGGTGCCATCGGGCTGACAAGCCTCTCGCCCGATCCCGGCAAGCTGGGCTCTCTCGCCGCGCAGGCAATTCTGGATCTGATCCACGGCAGCCCTGTACAGAGCCAGAAGCTGCCCTGGAAGCTCATCGTCCGGAAAAGCACCTGATGCCAATATGTCGTTGTATCAAAAACATTTGTCCTCTGCACAAAATATGCGTCTCATTTCTGTCAGGCTTTTGTGGTTTTGCCGAATTTCTCCTGCTTCTATTGACATTTGCCGGTAAATCCCGCTATAATCCATGTATTCATACGGTGGGGGGCATCGTATACCCGACAGTATACGGTGCCTTTTTATTGTTAAGCAAAGAAAAGTGGGGATACGATATGATGGATTTGATAACACAGGTCAACAGCACCCTGAACGGCATTGTCTGGGGCTGGCCGGCACTGATTCTGCTGGCCTTTGTAGGCATTCTGACCACCTGCCTGACCCGGTTCTTCCAGATAACGCATTTCGGTCACTGGATGAAGAATACCATTGGCGCGATCTTCCGGGACAGCAAGGTCACCAGTCATACGAAGGATCGCTCCATTTCCCAGTTCCAGAGCCTTTGCACCGCTCTGGCTGCCACCGTGGGAACAGGCAACATTGTGGGTGTCGCCGGTGCCATCATGGTGGGCGGTCCCGGTGCCGTGTTCTGGATGTGGCTGATCGCCTTCTTCGGCATGATGACCAACTACTCCGAAAACGTTCTGGGTATCTTCTACCGCCGAAAAAATGAGCAGGGCGAGTGGTGCGGCGGCGCCATGTACTATCTGCGGGACGGTCTGGGCGCGAAAAAGGGCTGTAAGCAGATCGGCAAAATTCTGGCTGTTCTGTTCTCTGTGTTCTGCTTCCTCGCCTCCTTCGGCATCGGCAACATGACGCAGGTCAATTCCATTTCCGGCAATATGCACGCGGTGTTCGGCGTTCCCACCTGGGTGACCGGTCTGGTGATTCTGGTGCTCTGCGCGCTGGTAATCGTCGGCGGTCTGAAGCGCATCGCCACCGTCACCGAGAAGATCGTACCTTTTATGGTTCTGATTTATATGGCGGGTACAATTGGGATTCTGTTCATGAACATTCGGATGGTACCTGCGGTTTTCGCCGCGATTTTCAAGGGTGCCTTTGCCGCAAAGGCTGCCGGCGGCGGCATTGTGGGCTACGGCATCAAGCTTGCCATTGAGCAGGGCATGAAGCGCGGCGTCTTCTCCAACGAAGCCGGCCTTGGTTCTTCCGTCATGGTGCATTCCAACTCCAACGTCAAGGAGCCCGTCCGGCAGGGTATGTGGGGCATCTTCGAGGTATTCGCGGATACCATGATCGTGTGCACGCTGACAGCGTTTACCGTTCTGTCCTCCGGTCTGGTAGATCTGGAAACAGGTGTCACGGCTGCGGAATACGGCGGTGTGGCGCTGACCAACGCGAACATGGTCAGCACGGTTTTCACCATGTACTTCGGCAAGCTGGGCGGAGCCTTCGTCGCCGTAGCCATTATGCTGTTCGCGTACTCCACCGTCCTGGGCTGGAGTCACTACGGTTCCAAGGCCTGTGAGTTCCTGTTCGGCACCAAATCCACCATTGTCTACCGGGTCATTTTTGTGGCTGCCACCTTTGGCGGCGCTGTGATGGGTGCAAATCTGGCATGGGATATTGCCGATACACTGAACGGCATGATGATGATTCCAAACCTCATCGGCGTGATCGTCCTGTCCCCTGTTGTCTACAAAATCACCAAAAACTATGTGGACCGGAAGATTCATGGGAAATCCGTGGATCCGCTGCTGTCCAATTTTGAGGACATTCAGAAAGAGGCTGCCGCCGCCGTCAGCGAGGGCGCGGAATAATCTGTCCTGAAACAGCAGCAGCGCAGCCGAACGATCGGCAGCGCCGCTGTTTTTTGGGGAGGAAGGCTTGCGTGGACGCACAAAATCGTGTATACTCTTTCCGATTCCTGCTTACGCTCTCCATACCGGGCGCGGAATACAGGGAAGTCGGTTTTCTATCAATAACGGAGGTAGTTTCCATGAACATCATTCACACCGAAAAAGCCCCTGCTGCCATCGGCCCTTACTCTCAGGGTTATGAAGCAGGCGGTTTTGTCTACACATCCGGACAGATTCCCGTAGATCCCGCAACCGGTGCCATCCCCGACGGAATCGAAGCCCAGTGCGACCAAAGCTGCAAAAATGTGGCTGCGATTCTGGATGCTGCGGGAACCGGCATGGATAAGGTATTCAAGACCACCTGTTTCCTGCAAAATATGGCAGATTTCGCCGCATTCAACGCAGTCTATGCCCGGCACTTTACTTCCAAGCCCGCCCGCAGCTGCGTCGCCGTCAAGGAACTGCCCAAGGGAGTCCTGTGCGAAATCGAGGCCATCGCTGTAAAATAATGCAGGCGCCCACACCTTTGGGGTGTGGGCGTTTTTGCGTCATAGTTCTGTTTCCCGGAAAACTTCCAGCCACCGGTCTGCGATATACTGGTGGAAGGGTACGTTTGGGTGTACGCCATCCACAAGCCAATACTCTGCCGGAGCCTGCCTCGTCAGTTCCTCCAGCGGCTTTTGCAGCGGGATGAAGGGCAGGTCAAATTCCTTTGCCAGAAGCCGTACCGCCTCCGCGCGGTCAGCGACCTCGGCCGTGAAGCGCTCCAGATATTTTTCCGTGGCGCACCCCGGCATCACATACGGCTCCAGCAACAGGATTCGCGTCTCAGGCAGTGCCTCCCGGATTTCGGTCAGCAGCATCCGGTAAATCCGTTGGAACTTCTCCGTACTGACACCGTTTCCGAAGTCCAGTTCATGCCATGCGTCGTTGACTCCCACCAGAATGCTCATAAAGTCCGGCTTCAGATTGAGAATATCCCTCTTCATCCGGGCATAAATATCCACAATCCGATCTCCGCTGACGCCCCGGTTCAAAAAACGGTACTGACCCGGTGTGTCCAGTCCCAGCCGTCCTGCCACAAGATTGGGATATCCCTTCCCCAGATCCTGACAGTTCTCCCGATCCCGCCCGGCATCGGTAATTGAGTCTCCCTGAAATAAAATTGTCTTCATTGTAATACTCCCTTTCAAAAAGCTGATGCAATCGCATCGGCTTTTCACTCAGATCGTTCCGATTCTGGTAAGGAAGGGCCGTCGGGATGGCAGCTCAGCTCCCAGGTCTCCGCCAGACGCTCCCCGGAAAAGGTCTTGGGAAGCTCTGATTAAATCGGCAAGAGTTGACGGCAGAAGATTTCGGCTCAGCCGAAAGTTCTGGAAATGGAGGAATACTGTATGTATTTCCCATTTTCAGAACTGCACGGATGGGGCAAAAGATTCGCCGCTCAGCCGAAGACGATTTATTCAGAGGTTCCCTTGTTGTATTCCTTGATAAGGCGGTTCCCACCCCAGATATAATCCTTACAGGTGGGTTTCAGTTTCACGATCGCCATGTTTCGATTCCTCCGTATTTTCACCAGCCTCCAGCCGGGCATAGACCCTTCGCATCAGAAGCT
>JAXEAK010000144.1:0-3825 GCA_034094395.1 Faecousia sp. | reverse complement strand
CGGCAGACGGCACTGCATCAGCTTGGTGAAGCTGATCTCCGCGCAGTACACATCGGTGTCAATGCCGTAGTTTTTGGCAGCCAGCGGATGCACCTGACCCATGACGCCCACTTCCATGCCGTCAATGACCACAGCCGCGCACCGACCGGGGTGATAGCTGGGGTTATCCTTCACCGCGTGGTAGCTGGCCTTCTTCAGCCGCAGACCGGCGAAGATGCCTTCCAGCTCGCCCTTCAGGGTGAAGAAGGTCTCGTTGGCGCCGTAGGTGCCCAGAACCAGCATCTTCGGCTCTTCCGGCAGCACCTGACCTTCCACAGGCAGATAAATCTTGGCAATCTCATAGAGCTTGACGGACTTGTTGTGGTAGGCGTTGTTCCGGGAGAGAATTTCCAGCATGGAGGGCAGCGCGATGGTGCGCATGATGGAGGTGTCCTCGCCCAGGGGATTCTGAATCCGCAGAGCATTGCGCAGAGGGCTGTTTTCGCTCAGGCGAATCTGGTCGAATACGGTGGGGGAGGTGAAGGAATAGGTGATGATTTCGTTGTAACCCATCCCGCGGCACAGGGTGCCGGCCAACGCTTCCAGCTTCATCTCGGGGGTGTAGCCGCCCTGCGTGGAATTCTTGAAGGAAGTGATGGGAATTTCATTGTAGCCGTAGGCACGGCCGACCTCCTCGGCGAGATCCGCCATGCGGTTCAGGTCAGGCCGGAAGGACGGAACCAGAACGGTGTCTCCCTCCACGGGAATTTCCAGCAGCTTCAGATAGCGCACCATGTCTTCCCTGGAGATTTCGGTGCCCAGCAGGCGGTTGATCTTGTCCACCTCCAGCGGCAGCGTTTTGGGCTGGGGAACGTAGTTCACGATGTCGATGATGCCGTCCAGCACATCGCCGCACTGGAGCAGCTCCACCAGTTCACAGGCACGCTGCACGGCGGGAACAGTCATCATGGGATCCAGGCTCTTCTCAAATTTGCCGGAGGCTTCGGTACGCATACCCAAGGCAAGCGCGGTCTGACGGATGGAGGTGCCGTTGAAGTTGGCGGACTCAAAGACCACCATGGTGGTGTCGTCCACGATTTCGGAATTTTCACCGCCCATGATGCCTGCCAGGCCGATGGGCTTATTCTCGTCGGCGATGACCAGCATACCGGCTTTCAGCTGCCGCACGTTGCCGTCCAGGGTGGTCAGAGTTTCGCCGTCTTCTGCTTCCCGGACAACGATCTTGCCGGAGGAGACATAGCGGTAATCAAAGGCGTGCATGGGCTGGCCGTACTCCAGCATGACGTAGTTGGTGATGTCCACGATGTTGTTAATGGGACGCACGCCGTTGGCGCGCAGCCGCTGCCGCAGCCACTTGGGAGAGGGGCCGATCTTCACATTGGCAACCATCCGGGAGGAGTAGCGGTTGCACAGTGCCGTGGCGGGCACTTCCACATCCAGATGCTCGAAGATAGAGCCGGCGTCGCTGCCATGTACCACAGGCTCGTGGTGCCGCATGGTTCTGCCGAAGGCGGCGGCGGATTCCCGGGCAAGGCCAATGATGGAGTAGCAGTCGGGACGGTTGTTGGTGATTTCAAACTCCACGACGGTGTCATCATTGCCGATGACTTTGTTCATGTCGTCGCCGGGCTTGCAGTCTTCATCGTTCAGAATCCAGATACCGTCGGCATAGGCGCCGGGCAGATCGTTCTGGGTCAGACCCAGCTCCGCGAAGGAGCAGAGCATACCGTTGGACAGTTCACCCCGGAGCTTGCCCTTGGTGCTGTGCACGCCGCCGGGAAGCCAGGAGTTGTGCAGGGCGGTGGGAACCAGATCTCCCTCGTGGACATTCTGGGCACCGGTGACGATCTGAACAGGCTCCTCCTGTCCCACGTCCACCTGGCAGATCCACATATGGTCGGAGTTGGGATGCCGGACGATGGACACAACCTTGCCCACCACCACATTCTTGATCTCGGCATCCATGCGCTCGTAGGTTTCCACCTTCTGACCGAACACGGTCAGGGTTTCCACATATTCTTTATCGGAGACGCCGGACAGATCCACGAACTCCTCGTTGATCCATTTTCTGTTGAGTTTCATAATGTATCCCTCCTTAGAACTGGTTCAGGAACCGGATGTCGTTATCGAAGATCAGCCGCAGATCGTTGATCTTCATGCGACCCATGGCCATCCGCTCCAGACCCATGCCGAAAGCAAAGCCGGAATACTTCTCCGGGTCGATGCCGCAGTTTTCCAGAACCTTGGGGTGCACCATACCGGCGCCCAGCAGCTCAATCCAGCCCTCGCCGTGGCAGGTGGAGCACACCTGACCGTCAATTTCGCCGGTGCCGTGGCACTTGTGGCACTGCATATCCATCTCGCAGCTGGGCTCGGTGAAGGGGAAGTGATGGGGACGGAACCGCATGACGGATTCTTCGCCGTAGATCTTGCGCATCATGGTGATCAGCGCGCCCTTCAGGTCGCCCATGGTGATGTGCTCGTCCACCACCAGACCTTCGATCTGATGGAACATGGGAGAGTGGGTGGCGTCGGCTTCATCCTTGCGGAAGACCCGGCCGGGCGCCAGCATACAGAAGGGAGGCTTGTGAGTTTCCATGAAGCGGATCTGCATGGGGCTGGTCTGGGTGCGCAGCAGGACGCTGTCGTCATCGGTGAAGTAGAAGGTATCGCTGCGATCCCGTGAGGGGTGTCCCTCCTCAATATTCAGCCGGGTGAAGTTGTAGCTTGCCAGCTCCACTTCCGGGCCGTCTACTACCTGATACCCCAGACCGACAAAAATGTCCTTGATCTGCTGCAGAACCTGATTCATGGGGTGCTGGTGGCCGATGGAGACAGCCTGTCCCGGGATGGTCAGCGGGGGTGTTCAGCTTGGTGAAGTTGTAGGATTCCTGCTCGATCTCCGGGCCGTCCATGATCTCAAAGCCCATGTTGATGAAGATCTCCTTGAACTCGTCCAGAGCGGTATACATGGGGTGCTTGTGGCCCACCTCGATGGGCTTACCGGGGATGGTCACGTCCACGGCCTCCTGGGTGAGCTTCGCCTCAAGAGCGGCCTGCTCCAGGATGCGGCTCTGGGATTCGATGGCGGTCTCCAGAGCGGCGCGCACCTCATTGGCCAGCTGGCCGATGACGGGGCGCTCCTCGGCGGCCAGCTTGCCCATCTGCTTCAAAACGGCGGTCAGCTCACCCTTTTTGCCCAGGTACTTGACCCGCAGGGCTTCCAGGTCGGCCGCGGCCTGGGTGGCGGAAATGGCTTCCAGCGCACCCTTGCGAATGGCTTCCAGTTGTGCTTTCATATCGATACTCCTTTACTTGGATGTGGTTGACGAACGTGCGGCGGCAAAAATAAAAGCCTTTCGTCCCAAAAGCTGGGACGAAAGGCCGATCCTTCCGCGGTACCACCCAAATTCACGCCTGACGGCGCGCTCTTGCTGCCCCTGTATCGGTGGGCCTCCGCCGTGTCTCCACGGCAGCTCCCGGGCGAACCAAACCGGGCGTCCGCAGTCTGGCTCGCAGCCGGTGACCAGACCTCTCTTGGCGGCGTATCGCGGTTATTTTCCCGTTCTTCGCTGATAGCATGTGTATTCGACTAAATATAATCTATACCATAGAATCTGAGGAATTGCAAGGAGAAAATCCGCAATCACCTCTGATTTGAGAGAAGGGGGCCTTCCGACCTTATTTGACCGGGGACAGGGCGGGCTGCTCACCTGCCAGCAGACCGTAGTAACAGGCGTCGCAGATGCCCTGATTGTTCCGGTCAGACTGGCGCAAAGTGCCTTCATATTGCAGTCCGCAGGCGCGCATCACCGCGCCGGAGTA
>JAXEAK010000143.1:0-3004 GCA_034094395.1 Faecousia sp. | reverse complement strand
TGCCAGCTGGGAGACGCCCTTGGGGTAGAAGTACAGGCCGGTGATGGCGTAGTTGCTCTTTGGGTGCGCGGGCTTTTCCTCCACGGAAAGCACCTTTTCGTTTTCGTCAAACTCCACCACGCCGAAGCGCTCCGGATCGGGAACATAGTAGCCGAACACGGTTGCCCGTCCATTTTCCGCATTACGCCGGGCCTTTTCCAGAATGGAGGAAAAATCGTTACCGTAGAAAATATTGTCGCCGAGGATCATGGCGCAGGGCTCGTCCCCGATGAATTCCTCACCGATGAGGAAAGCCTGAGCCAGCCCGTCCGGGGAGGGCTGCACCGCATAGCTTAGGTGAATACCGAAGTGGCTGCCATCCCCCAGCAGATCCCGAAACCGGGGGGTGTCCGTGGGGGTGGAGATGATCAGGATATCCCGAATGCCCGCCAGCATCAGGGTGGACAGGGGATAGTAGATCATGGGCTTGTCGTACACCGGGAGCAGCTGCTTGGAGGTGACCTTGGTCAGCGGGTAAAGCCGGGTACCGGAACCGCCGGCGAGAATGATTCCCTTCATACGGATACTCCTTCCTTCATTGGGAGCGCAAAAACCCCTTGTACTCTGTAATTTTATCACCAAGTGTCAAAAAAGTAAACTTCATTTTTCTTTCCAGCGGTTACTTACGGAAAAGCGGGAAACCATGGTGGATTTGCTTATGGTTTCCCGTTTTCTCTTTATCACGCCCGCTGAAATGCAGCCGCACAATTACACCTCGTTTACTAAGGACGATGTGGTTCCTTCTTTTGTCCCAATTCTGCGCTGTGTGTTTTTCGGCAATTTCCTGATCATACAGATGATTTTCCAATCTCATGGGCTTTTGTGTCCAGAATGATATCGCAAATCCTATCTACGTCCTGAAGGTTCAGATCTGGGTACAGCGGCAGGGTCAGCACCCGCAGGGCAAGCCTTTGGGCTACCGGGGTCTTCTCCACTCCGGCGGTGGGGTAATGGCGGTAGCATTCAAAGCTGTTGGTCAGGGGATAGAAATACTTCCGGGCAGTGATGCCCTGTTCCATCAGCTTTTCGTAGACCTCGTTGCGGGTGTATTTGTAGCCATCAAAAACCACCGGGAAGTAGGCGTAGTTGGGCTCCACATCCTTCTGAGGCTGGCACAGCCGGATGCCCTTCACTCCCGAAAGGCGCTCCCGATAATGCTCAATGACCCGCTTGCGCTTGGCGATCTCGCCCTCCAGATGCCGCAGGTTGCAGATGCCCATGGCTGCCTGAAATTCGTTCATTTTGGCGTTGCCGCCCACATAGGCCACTTCCTCCGGGCCGTGGATGCCAAAGTTTTTCATGTCGTTCAGCAGCTGCACCCAGCTGTCCCGCTGGAAGCAGACGCAGCCGCCCTCAATGGTGTTAAAGACCTTGGTGGCGTGGAAGCTGAACATGGACATATCGCCAAAACAGGCAGTGGATACACCCTTATATTTGACCGCGAAGGCATGGGCCGCATCGTATATGACCTTCAGGCCGTAGCGTTTGGCGATTTTCTCGATGGCTTCTACATCGCAGACGTTGCCGTAGACATGGACGGGCAGAATGGCCACGGTTCGCGGGGTAATCAAGGCCTCAATTTTGGTCACATCCATGGTGTAGTCCCGGTCATTGACGTCGCAGAACACCGGAACCAGTCCATTGCGCACGATGGCGTGGGTGGTGGAGGCGAAAGTGAAGGGGGTGGTGATGACCTCGCCGCCCTGGGGCAGATTCAGGGCCGCGATGGCGTTTTCCAGGGCCAGATGGCCGTTGGTGTAGAGGGTGACGTGCTTCACACCCAGATAGGCTTCCAGCTCCGCCTGAAGCTGCTGATGCTTTGCACCCATATTTGTCAGCCAGTGGCTGTCCCACAAATCTTTGATTTCCTCACAGTATTCCTCATATGTGGGCATCGAGGAACGGGTGACAAGAATGTTATTCATTTAACAACCTCAAAACAGAAGTTATACTGTTCTCCTCACTTAAATCATGTGTTCTGTCTTTAACTTGGAATACACTCGTGCGTCAACAAACTGGCCATTCTTATAGAATGCTTCTCGCTTCTTTCCTTCCTGAGAAAATCCGCACTTTTCATACAGGTGTATCGCACGGGTATTGCTTTCCAGCACAGTCAGCTCAACACGGTGGAGATTCATGTTGTAAAATGCATGGTTCAGCATGGCCTGCACCGCAAAGGTACCGATCCCCATGCCCTGATTTTTTCTCTCTCCAATCATAATGTGCAGGACCGCAGACTGATTCAGAGAATCGATATCCGTCAGACTTACCAGTCCCAGAATTTCCTCTTTTCCGTCCTCAACAATTGCGCAGCGAACGGTGCCGCTGCGATTGGACATATAGTTTTCAAACCAACGGACATCCACATCTAAGTTGATATACCGAAATGGCGCACCCAACTGAGCAATTAGATCCGGGTCATTTCGCCAATTATTGATCGTTTCTAAGTCTCTGCGTTCCAGTTCTCTCAATCGATACATTTCCTTACCTCTGTTACGATATTTTCCATTTCTTCTATCCCATACCGCTGATCCACCGGCAGGGGCAGAATATTCTTCGCCATATCATATTCCGGCTCCATTTTCCCGCAAAGGGCAAATACCGAGGGCCAGAGAGTGGGAATATAGATTTTCATGGCTTGCAGCTTTTTCCTGATTTCTGCCCCGTTTTCCAGATACAGCGGATACATGAACGCGCCTTCAGGAATTGTCAGATTCAGCCGGTTGATTCCGTGCAGCCGTTCGTGGAGAAAGGCGAAATTCTCCGTTCTGCGCTGCCTTACCCTTTCATAGTCAATGCCATGGAGCAGATTCTCTGTCAGCTTGGACATCCGTTTAATCGGCTCATTTTCAAAGAAGTTATTATTTGCCGCGTACTCCGGATAGAATTCCGAAGCCGTTCGCTCATAACGTCCCAGCAGAAAATTCATGCGCCGGAAAGATTCGTCCTGCTGTTCAACCTCGAT
>JAXEAK010000142.1:0-3594 GCA_034094395.1 Faecousia sp. | reverse complement strand
TCGCCTTTGGCATTGCGGCGATCCTGCTGGTGCTGTCCTTCTGCATCAACCTGTCCGCCGGGGCAGTGACGAAATACTATCAGAAGAAACACGCAGAATGAACTCCGATCAAGGGGAATTGATCGGATTAAGACCTTCCCCCAATGGGGGAAGGTGGCCGAGCGCAAGCGAGGTCGGATGAGGGGTGCCCCGGTGCTTGAACCGGCCCGTTTTCCCCTCATCAGTCAGAAATCAAAGATTTCTGCCAGCTCCCCCCCAGGGGGAAGCTCACGCCGCTAAATTGTTCTTTATTGAACGAAGCGCCCTTGGCTCCCCCTCCGGGGGAGCTGCTGAGCGGAGCGAAGCTGAGAGGGCGCCCTCTCCGTCAGCCTGACGGCTGCCACCACTCCCAGAGGGAGAGGCAAGGGGTGGGGTGTAAATTAACGATATTCCCCTTGATCGGAGTTCATTCTGCGTGTTTCTTCTGATAGTATTTCGTCACTGCCCCGGCGGACAGGTTGATGCAGAAGGACAGCACCAGCAGGATCGCCGCAATGCCAAAGGCGACACCGAATTCCCCCTGCTCCTTGGCGTAGACGTACAGGGCGACGGTCAGGGTCGCACCGGCGCTTCCCAGCCCCTCAAAAAAGCCGTTCAGAGCGTGGGCGAAACCCGCGGTGAAAAGCAGGGCAGCGGATTCTCCCAGAATTCTGCCGACAGACAGGATGCAGCCGGTAATCACGCCGTCCACGCACCCGGGCAGCACCACCGTGCGCACCACCCGCCATTTCCCCGCACCCAGACCGAAGGCGCCTTCCCGGTAGGACTGAGGCACGGTTTTCAGGCTCTCCTGGGTGTTGCGCAGAATGGTGGGCAGATTCATGATGACCAGCGTCAGGGCGCCGGCCATCAGGCTGGTGCCGAAGGTGCCTGCGAACATCAGCATACCCACCAGGCCGTAAATGATGGAGGGAATGCCGCTGAGGGCTTCCGCCGCGTACTCAATCACCGCGACAATTTTCTTGTTGGAAGCGTATTCCGTCAGGTATACCGCCGCGCCCACGCCCAGGGGAATCACGATCAGCAGTGTGGCAATCACGATATACACCGTGTTCAGGATGTCCGGCAGGATACCAATATTGCCGCTTAAGTAGCTGGGCTTTGTGCTGATGAATTCCCAGCTTATATGGGGAATACCCTGAATCAGCACATAAGCCACAATAAAAAGAGTGAGAATACCGGTCAGCGCCGTGGCGAAGTACATTCCGCCCCGGACAGTCCAAAGAAACCGTCGGCGGCTGTTGGATATCTTTCTGGGATTTTTCATGAACGCTTCTCTCCTTTCAGGAAGAAATTCAATGCCGCATTGATGAGCATGATGAACAGGAACAGCACCCGCGCGATGGAGAACAGCGCCTGCCGCTGCAGGCCGCTGGAATAGGACATTTCGGAAGCTACGGCGGTGGTCAGAAAGCGAACGGACTGGAACAGCCCCGGCATATTGGCGGCATTGCCTGCCACCATCATGACCGCCATGGCCTCTCCGATTGCCCGGCCTACGCCCAGCACCACGGCGGCGGCAATACCACTCTTCGCTGCCGGGACGGACACCCGGAACCAGGTCTCTTCGGGAGTGGCTCCCAACGCAAGGGAAGCGTCCTCATATTCCTTTGGCACGGCTTCCAGCGCGGTGACGGACATTTTGATGATGGAGGGCAGAATCATAATCGCCAGCACAATGATAGCCGCCAGCAGGCTGGCTCCGTCCGGCACATGGAACAGCTTCCGGATGCCCGGCACCAGCACCATCATGCCCACCAGACCGTAGACCACAGAGGGGATGCCCGCCAGCATGGATACCGCCTGCCCTACAATATTCTTGACAGCTTTGGGAGCCATTTTAGCCAGATACACGGCGGTGAGGAAACCAATGGGCACTCCGAGGAGAATTGCCCCGGCAGTGCCGTAGATGCTGGTGAGGATGAAGGGGAGAATGCCGTACTTCGGCTCCGCCGCCGTGGAAGCCCAGGTGCTTCCAAACAGGAATTCCACCAGTCCGATCTGCCGGATGGCAGGGATGCCGGAAACCACCAGATACACGGTAATCAGCAGCACGCAGCCAACCGTAAGCAGCCCCAGCAGCAGAAAAATGCCATGAACCACTTTTTCCAGAAGGTTTTGTTTCGATTTCATAATATTGTCCTTTCGAGGTATTGATACCTTCATCCTATCGCCGGAATGTAAAATGGGAAAGATGAGGTTTGTAAAATCTGTGTCAAATGGCGATGCACTACTTGTCAGCATTATCTGACGCTGTTTTTCCTACTGCTGCGTGTTCAGAATTTATCACCGCGCTGAATTTTACCCAGCCAAACTTACCAGATAAAGCAGGCTATTGCATTGACAGATAGAGATATTCCATGATCGCAAACAAATACCTGTGAATGGGATAATACAGATAGAAGAACCATTTATGCCCGCCGCCCTTTTCTCCATTGTAAAGAAGCATAAACGGAGCAGCCAGTATCATCCAGCGTTGGGGATACCCGAAGTAAGGATCGGGAGAAATCCTCAAAAGAATATCTTGAATTTCCAGGGAGGAATCCGCAAGGTAACAGCCCAAACTGAATACCGCCAGGATTGCTGCTTTCCAATACTTATTCGGAGCAAAATACATGAGCATACCCATTATGACAAACAAAATGGAATACTCTACCCGCAGAGGACTAACAAAAAAGCTTTCCACAAGATCCCACGCTAACTCGGTAGAAATGATTTCCCGATTCAGATATACCACCCGACTCAGGTATAAAGAAATGTAGTGGGGCAAAATTGTGGATAATATGGCAAGAACACAGATGATTCCATCTATCACTTTTTTGCCTCTCACAGCTTCCATCAGTTGTTCGGTAAGAATTATGTAAAGTGCGGTGTAAAAATAGGTAAACAGGATATTGTTTCCCGAAAACCTACCAATACTTGACCAAAAAAGTGGTTTGTTACAGTGGTAAAAAGTCCAACACCAACCGCCGCAAAATAGAGCCTTAAAACATAGTGAATCTTGTTGTGTGTGTGACGAACACTTTCCGTCAAAACAAACAGGAAAAGCGGCGCGGCAATCCGGCCAACGATCCGAAGAATATAAGCATAGTGACCCAATATAGGGATCTCTCCTCCATAGGCGGCAAGGTGATCGAGGGTCATCGTGCAGAGTGCAATGATTTTAAGCTGGTAGGAGGTTAAACCCGTTTTCGTCATTTATATTTATTCCTTTCTGATTAGTGAACCCATAGCAAAAAGCCCAGCAAGCTGCTGGGCTTTTCGTAAGTCGGAAGCCACAAGGAGTGGGCGGGGCTTCGCGTTGTTTAGTTGTTGGGCACAACACCAGCGGCGGTGATAACATCGTTGGCGTCGGGAGAGGTTACGTAGTCGAAGAAGGCCTGAGCCACATCATTCAGCTTGGCATCGGTCTTGGTGGCCAGCACGAAGGGACGCTGGATGGCGTAGGTGCCGTCCTTGACGGTGGCTTCACTGGGGGTTACGCCGCCAACCTTCACAGCCTTCACGGTGTCCTTGACGGATGCCAGAGAGGCATAGCCGATGGCGCCGGGGTTC
>JAXEAK010000141.1:0-14493 GCA_034094395.1 Faecousia sp. | reverse complement strand
CAACGGCAACGAAGAGGACGTGTGCGCCGAGGGTATCTGGCAGAACTACTTCACAGAAAAGCCGGAGCGGTTGACGGAGGAGGATAAGAAAGCATTCCTTGCCACCTTTGACGGCGTGGCGCTGGGCTCCGATGCCTTCTTTCCCTTCCCTGACAACATTAAGCGCGCCAAAGCTTCCGGCGTCAAGTATATTGCCCAGCCCGGCGGCTCCTTCCGGGACGATCTGGTCATCGAAGAGTGCGACAAGAATGACATGGTCATGGCCTTCACCGGTATGCGCCTGTTCCACCACTAATGTCAGTTGACAGTGTACAGTTGACAGTGGACAATTAGGAATACAACTGTCAACTCTATCTACTGGGAGGTTTTTATCAATGAAACTTATGGTCGTCGGCGGCGGTGGACGGGAACACGCCATTATCCGCTGCCTGAAAAAGAATCCTGAGGTTACGGAAATTTATGCCCTGCCCGGCAACGGCGGCATTTCGGCGGATGCCGCCTGCGTTCCTATCGGTGCAACCGACATTGACGCAATCGTGGACTTTGCCGTGGAAAACGCCATCGATTATGCGGTGGTGGCGCCCGATGATCCGCTGGTTTTGGGCTGCGTGGACGCGCTGGAAGCCAAGGGAATTCCCTGCTTCGGCCCCCGGGCAAATGCCGCCATCATCGAGGGCAGCAAGGTGTTCTCCAAGAACCTGATGAAAAAGTACGGTATTCCCACTGCGGAATATGCGGTATTTGAGGATATGGACGCGGCACTTGCGTATCTCGACACCGCTGCCGTGCCTACGGTGGTCAAGGCCGATGGCCTGGCGCTGGGCAAGGGCGTCATCATCGCCCAGACCCGGGACGAGGCCAAAAAGGCCGTCCGGGACATGATGGAGGGCGGAATGTTCGGTAAATCCGGCAGCCGTGTGGTCATTGAGGAATTCCTCACCGGCCCCGAGGTCAGCGTACTGGCCTTTACCGACGGCAACGTCGTCAAGCCCATGGTGTCCTCCATGGATCACAAGCGCATCGGCGACCATGACACCGGCCTGAACACCGGCGGTATGGGCACGGTTGCCCCTAACCCCTACTATACTGCGGAAATTGCCGACCGGTGTATGCAGGAAATTTTCCTGCCCACCATCGCCGCCATGAACGCGGAAGGCCGCACCTTCAAGGGCTGTCTGTACTTCGGCCTGATGCTCACGCCCCAAGGCCCCAAGGTCATCGAGTACAACTGCCGCTTCGGCGACCCCGAGACCCAGGTGGTGCTGCCCCTGCTGGAAAGCGATCTGCTGACCATTATGCGCGCCTGTACGGCAGGCACCCTGGCGGACACCGATGTGAAATTCTCCGATAAACATGCCTGCTGCGTGATTCTGGCGTCTAACGGCTACCCCGTGAGCTACAAGAAGGGCTTCGAGATTACCATGACTCCGGAAGCAGCCGCCCATACCTTCGTGGCAGGTGCCAAGCTGGAGAACGGCAAGCTGGTGACCTCCGGCGGACGGGTCACGGGAACCACCGCCATTGCGGGTTCTCTGGAGGAAGCCATTCGGGAGGCCTACCGCCTGTCTGACGGCGTGAAGTTTGAAGGCGCCTACCGCAGAAGTGATATCGGTCAGCGCGCGCTGCAGGCTCTGAAATAAAACTAGGAGGAATTACCCCATGGTTTATCGCGTTTATGTAGAAAAAAAGGAAGGCCAGACCCACGAGGCGGACAGCCTTCTGAAGGAGATTCGGGACTTTTTGCAGATCCACAGCCTGACAGGGCTGCGGATTCTGAACCGCTATGACGCGGAAAATATGGACGAAAAACTGTTCCGCTACGCCGTGAATACCGTGTTTTCCGAGCCTCAGGTGGACAACGTAAGCTTTGAGGTGCCGCAGGGACAGACGGTGTTCGCCGTGGAGCCGCTGCCCGGTCAGTACGATCAGCGGGCGGACTCCGCCGCCCAGTGCATCCAGATCATCTCTCAGGGCAACCGTCCTACCATCCGCACGGCCAAGGTGTACGTCCTCACCGGTGATCTCACCGAAGAGGAACTGGCTGCCATTAAGAAGTACGTCATCAACGCCGTGGAAAGCCGGGAAGCGTCCCTGGAAAAGCCGGAGACGCTGGCGGTGCAGTACGCCGCGCCGGAGACCGTGGCGACCGTTACCGGCTTCATCGGCATGGACGAAACCGCCCTGTCCGAACTGCTGGACAAGCTGGGGCTTGCCATGGATCTGGATGATCTGAAGTTCCTGCAGGCATACTTCCGGGACGAAGAGCACAGAGATCCCACCATTACCGAGATTCGGGTGGTGGATACCTACTGGTCTGACCACTGCCGCCATACCACCTTCTCCACCCATTTGGACAAGGTGGAAATCGACGACCCCACTGTTCAGGCCGCCTACGAGGATTACCTTGCCGCCCGGGAAGCGGTCTACGGCAAGGAGAAGGCGGCGAAACGTCCCCAGACCCTGATGGACATTGCCACCATCGGTGCCAAGTACCTGAAAAAGCAGGGCGCTTTGCCTGAGCTGGACGAGAGTGAGGAGATTAACGCCTGCTCTATCCACGTTACCGCCACCGTCAACGGCGAAGATCAGGACTGGCTGCTGATGTTCAAGAACGAGACCCACAATCATCCCACGGAAATTGAGCCTTTCGGCGGTGCAGCCACCTGCATTGGCGGCTGTATCCGTGATCCTCTGTCCGGTCGTGCGTATGTCCATCAGGCCATGCGCGTCACCGGCGCAGGCGATCCCCGGAAATCTCTGAAGGACACCCTGCCCGGCAAGCTGCCCCAGCGCAAGCTGTGCCAGACCGCCGCAGCGGGCTATTCCTCCTACG
The DNA here is from genome assembly GCA_034094395.1 of Faecousia sp. GTDB lineage: Bacteria > Bacillota > Clostridia > Oscillospirales > Oscillospiraceae > Faecousia. The sequence goes on along the minus strand of JAXEAK010000141.1, from coordinate 11,660 downwards.
GCAACCAGATCGGTCTTGCCACCGGTCATGTGGCGGAACTGTACCATGAGGGGTTTGTCGCCAAGCGGCTGGAGTGCGGCGCGGTGGTTGCCGCCGCTCCTGCGGAAAATGTCCGCCGGGAATGCCCCGCTCCCGGGGATGTGGTGATCCTGCTGGGCGGCCGCACCGGCCGGGACGGCATTGGCGGCGCGACCGGCTCCTCCAAGAGTCATAACCTGAAATCCCTGACCACCATGGCTTCCGAGGTGCAGAAGGGCAACGCTCCCGAGGAGCGGAAGATTCAGCGCCTGTTCCGCAGCAGCAAGGTCACCCGGCTGATTAAGCGCTGCAACGACTTTGGCGCCGGCGGCGTGTCTGTCGCCATCGGTGAGCTGGCGGACGGCCTGCGCATCGATCTGGATGCCGTGCGCAAGAAGTACGAAGGTCTGGACGGCACGGAATTGGCCATTTCCGAATCTCAGGAGCGGATGGCTGTCGTAGTTGCCCCTGAGGACGCGGATGCCTTCATCGCCGCCGCCGGAAAGGAAAATCTGGAGGCCTACCGGGTGGCTGTGGTTACCGAAGAGCCTCGGATGGTCATGACTTGGAAGGGCAGGGAGATTGCCAATCTCTCCCGGGACTTTCTGAACACCAACGGCGCAGTGAAGCACGCGGATGTGAAGGTGAATGCCACGGCTCGTGCCGGCATTCTGGAGGAGCGCGCCAACCTTCGCGGCATCGCCTCTGGCTTGAAGTTCGCCTCCCAGAGAGGATTGGTGGAGCGGTTCGATTCCACCATCGGCGCCGGTTCCCTGCTGATGCCCTTCGGCGGCAAAAATCAGTCCACCCCTGAGCAGGCCATGGCGGCAAAGCTGCCCGTCCTGCCCGGCGAGGAAACCGATGCCGCCAGCGTCATGGCATGGGGCTGTGACCCCGATCTGCTGAGCGCCGACCCTTTCACCGGCGCAAAGATGAGCGTGATTTCCTCCATGGCGAAAATTGTCGCCGCCGGTGCAGACTACAAAAAGGCCTATCTGACCCTGCAGGAGTTCTTTGAAAAGCTCCGGGACGACCCGAAACGCTGGGGCAAGCCCTTCCAGGCGCTGCTGGGTGCGCTGAATGCCCAGCTGGGGCTTGGCGCCGCGGCCATTGGCGGCAAGGACTCCATGTCCGGTTCCTTTATGGATAAGGATGTCCCGCCCACGCTTGTTTCCTTCGCCATTGCGCCCCTGAAGGCTGGTGAGGTAATTTCCAACGAATTCAAGGAAGCGGGGCACCCCGTCTACCGCTTTGGCCCCTCCGGCGGCAGCTACGAGCAGCTGAAGGAAAGCTGGGAGAAGTTCCACGCCCTGTGTCAGGCGGGAAAGGTAAAAGCCGCCTGGGCTGTGGATGCCGGCGGCGAGGGCGAGGCCGTGATGAAGATGGCCTTCGGCAACGGCATCGGCTTTGTGTCCGAGCCGGGCACGGTTCATCAGTATGGCGCCGCCTACGGCGACATCGTGGCAGAGCTGACGGAGGACTGCGACTTTGGCTTCCGCATTGGCCACACCGTCGCGGAGCCTGTCATCACCATCGGGGATGAAACCGCCACCATTGCGGAGCTGTACGAACTGAATACCGCTGTGCTGGAAAAGGTCTACCCCACCAAGACTCAGGAGACTCAGGAAACGGTTCCCGCTTTCTCCAACCCCGGCGTATCCAATCTGGCGCCAGCGGTGAAGGTTGCCAAGCCCAAGGTGCTGATCCCCGTGTTCCCCGGCACCAACTGCGAGTACGATTCCGCCCGGGCTGTTATGGCAGCCGGCGGGGAAGCGGACATCGTGGTCATTCGGAACCTGACCGCTGACGATGTGGCGCGCAGTGTGGAAACCGTGGCGAAAAAGATCGGGGAAAGCCAGATGATCTTCCTCCCCGGCGGCTTCTCCGGCGGCGACGAGCCGGACGGCTCTGCCAAGTTCATCACTGCCTTCTTCCGCAATCCTGCCATCCGGGAGCAGGTGACAAACCTGCTGGAGCAGCGGGACGGCCTGATGTGCGGCATTTGTAACGGATTCCAGGCGCTGATCAAGCTGGGTCTGGTGCCCTTCGGCAAAATCATTGACCCCGACGATACCTGCCCGACTCTGACCTTTAATACCATCGGCCGGCACCAGAGCCGCATCGTGCACACCCGGGTGGCTTCCAACAAATCTCCCTGGCTGGCGCTGACCAACGTGGGCGACATCTACAATGTGCCCATTTCCCACGGCGAGGGCAAGTTCCTTGCCAGCCCGGAATTGGTAAAGCAGCTGGCGGCAAACGGCCAGATCGCCACGCAGTATGTAGATCTGAACGGCAATCCCACCATGGACGCCGCCTTCAACCCCAACGGCTCCGTCTGCGCCATCGAGGGCATTACCTCCCCCGACGGCCGGGTCTTCGGCAAGATGGGTCACAGTGAACGTATCGGCAAACATCTGTACAAAAACGTTCCCGGCGAGTACGATATTCAGATGTTCAAGGCTGCAGTTAAGTATTTCAAATAATCCAAGCAGAAAGAAACACCCCGGTGCTTTTCACCGGGGTGTTTTTATGCGTTTGGAGTTATTCCACAGCCAGATATCCGCACAGCAGCTTCAGGGTGTTGTAAACCCCGTCGATGTGGCTGCGTTCGTAGCCGTGGCTGGCATAGACGCCGGGGCCAATCAGACCGTGGCGCAGGTCATGCCCGGCGTTCAGGGTGGCTTCCACATCGGAACCGTAGTGGGGATATACATCCACGGCGTAGTCCGCGCCGGTTTGCTTGGCGGCGGTGATCAGCTTACCCACGACTTCATAGCTGTAAGGGCCGCCGGAATCCTTGGCGCAGATGCTTACCTGCCGCTCCGTGCAGCTTAATCCCTCACCGACACAGCCCATGTCCACGGAAATGGCCTCCGTAACGCCCGCTGGGACGGAGGCCGCGCCGCCGTGCCCCACTTCCTCGTATACCGTCACATGGACGTAGGTTCTCCGGGGCAGGGTAATCCGGTTGTCGGCAAGGTATTTGGCAAAGCCCAGCAGAATGCCTACGCTGAGTTTGTCATCCAGGAACCGGCTCTTGAGATAACCGCTTTCTGTCCGTCGGGTTCTCGGGTCAAAGCAGACAAAGTCGCCCACCTCAATACCAAGCTTCCGCACATCTTCGGCAGATTTCACGTCCTCGTCCAGCACCACCTCGGTGGTGTCAAAGTCTCGCTTGGTATCGCCGTAGCCGCCGTTGACATGGACGGAGGCGTTGCACAGCTGCAAGGTGCCCTCGTAATTTCTCCCCTCCCGGGTGTAAACCCGGATATTTTCCGCTTCGCCGTTTTCTGCCCGCATTCCGCCGATTTTCGTCAGCTGAAGCCGTCCGTCACCTTTGATTCGGCACACCATGCCGCCTAAGGTGTCGGTGTGGGCTTCCAGCAGCAGACCGTCGCCGGTGTCCGCGCCGCCGAGATCTGCCAGCACACCGCCCTTTGTGGTGATTTGCGCGGGAAAGCCCAGTCTTTCAAATGCGTTTTTTACCCACAGGGCGGCTTTTTCCGTGAAGCCGGAAGGGGAGTCGATGGCCAGCAGCGCGGCTGCCTGCTCCCATGCGTAATTCGCGTAATCAAATGGTATCATATTGTCCTCCCAACAGCCAGTAGTGCCAGACGCCTGCGACCTCCCGCATGAAGTGATTGATCATCTGGGAAATCCGGCTGGTTCGCGCGGGCACGCCCACAAACTCTACGCCGCAGGCCTTTGCAAACAGGCTTGCCCGGTAAAGGTGATATTCGCTGGAAAGCACACCGATTTTTTCGGGACGCTTTCCGGTTTTTTCTTCGATGAGGTCAAGGGAAAAATGGAGATTTTCCCAGGTGGAGGTGGCCTTGTCCTCCACCCAGATCCGCGCGGGGTCAATGCCCAGCGCCGCCAGCTCGTCCCGCATGGCGTAGGCTTCCGCCGTAGGCTCATCCACGCCCTGTCCGCCGGAAACCACGGCAATCACATTTGGGTGGGCGTCCAGATAGTTGTAGGCGCCGTAAATCCGATCCCAGAGGGAAGCGGAGGGACCGGTTTCCCGCACCTTGGCGCCCAGCACCACCAGATAGTCCACCGGTTCCTCCGGGCTTCCGAAGCTGGCCTTGATGATAATGCACTCCGTGACAGCCACTACGGCGATGCCGATGGCAAGACACACGGTGAACACCCGACGGAGGATGGGAATGACCACCGGGAACTGGGTAAGCAGCATCCCGGTGACCTCATAGAACGCGATGATTCCCGCAAGGCAACAGCACACCAGCGCGGAAAAGCTGTAGCCCCACAGGACGAAGCGCAGAATAAATGCCGCCACGCCCAGCGCTCCGACGACGAGCCATGGCAAAAGATGGATGTGTTTCATGTTGGGTTCTCCTAAGAAATTGCAGCCCGGAGCGCCCCGGGCGAGGGTCAGATTGGAGTAAAAACGAATTTCTGAATCAGCCCGTCAACCACTGCGTGGATGGTCACGGCACCGCTTTGCCCCGGTTCAACGGTCATTTCCACCGCTTTTCCATGCAGCTTTTCCCGAAGATAGGCTTCCGGGTCGTCGCATTCCACTTCTTCAAAGAAAATATCCCGCATCTGGTTGTTGCGGCAGAGATTTTTGATTTCGTGCACCAGTTCGTATTCCATAATACACGCTCCTTTGTTATTTGATGCACCGGATTACCTGCCTGCCGGCCTGAGCGGGGTAGGCGCGCGCGACCCAGTCCTGTAAAATGGGGTTGTCAGGATCCAGCAGGAATACATAATCGTACTGCTTTTCCAGTTCCATCTGTGCTTCCTCCGTGACGGCAATCTGCTGCACTCGGGAGGTGTTCATGCAGTATCGCAGGGCAAACATGGCGTATCCGCCGGCAACGCGGTCGCAGATCAGATAGGAATAGCCGCGTTCCACGCCATATTCCGCGACCAGATCCTCTATCTGGCTGCGGACGGTGAGATCGCCTTCCCTGACGGCGGGGAAACAGGGGAAGCCATTGCAGCCGACTGCCCAGGTTACGGTCATCAGGGCGGCCAGCGCCAGCCCGAAGAGCCGGCACGCAGTTCCGGTTTCGGCGCCGTCCATCAGACTGAGAGCGTATGCCGTATTCAGGAACAGCAGGAAAATATCAATGGAGCGGGCATACCGCTCAATGCTGGTCAGTTCCAGCGCCTCCTGCACGCTCATGGAGAACAGATACATCCCCAGAAGGGAAATGCTCCAGGTGGCGTAGACGCCAAAATTCAGTAAAGCCAGGCGAAGCCAGGATTTCCGCCCCTGCGTCGGATGCAAAAGCCAGATGCCGGCGGCCAGTACCGCCAGCCACAGCCCCAGCAGCACCAGAGCCTTCCGGCTGCATACGTATGCGGTCACACCGCGGGCGATCTGCAGCAGTTCCGCCGGTGTCCGCTCTGCAAGCCGCATTTGGAAATACGCGGCAGAGATGGCGTGCTGGCTCATCCGGGAATTGGCAAATACATAGTCGCAGTGGCGATTCCACAGGGAGTATCCCGCCAGCAGCACCAGTACGGTCAGCGCCAGCGCCTTCCAGTCTTCCCGCTGCTTTCCCTTCCGCAGCAGCGCGGGCAGCAGGCCGACGGCGACAAAAAACGGACCGGAATTTTTGATATTCATGGTCAGAAACAGCAGCGGAAGGGCATACAGAACCGACATGGGTTTTTCTTCGCTGCAGCAGGTATCGGCTACAAACAGGAATGCCGCCGCAGCTGTCAGAGGCAGCAGCGTGTCCACAAGCAGTTCCGTGACCGGAATGTTGTAGCACAGGAAGAAGTTGACCATTACGGCGATGAGTACAGCGCCGACAGCGCGGTGCTTTTTCAGACCGGCGAACAGGGGAAGCATCATACACAGCATCAGATACGTCTGCGCCAGCATGAACATCCATTCGGTATCACCAACTCTGCGGCAGAAATAGTACACGAGAGCCGCACTGCCCACCGGATAGCTGGTGAAGGTCACGGCCTCCTGGGCAAAGGTGGGGAAACGATCGAAATACAGCATATTCCGGATTACCACCGCCCAGTGGGTGAAATTGTCGATCGCGGACAGGTGCTTCCCGTGCACCGCAAGGACGGCAGCTGCCAGAGCAATCAGTGCCAGAGCGTATTCCGCCTGGAGGTAAGGTCTGCACAGCTTCCACAGGTTCCCTTTTTCCTGCCACAGCTCCGCCAGCAACAGTACCAGCCCGCCGAAATACATCAGATCGGCAGCTTCCCCCAGATAGTTCAGCAGTCCCGCGATAAACAGCACGCAGAACTGGGCGGCAGCCGTAAACGCGGGCAGAAAGCAGGTTCGGAGGTTCAGCCGGCGGCGGAAGAATTCCCAGTAGCCGAAGTTGGACGCCAGAAAGACGCACAGCTTCAGAAGCGTCATCCAGAATTTCATCACAGCCGAACCTCCATTCCATCCAGCAGCGTTTCCAGCTGTGCCAGATCTTCGATCTGATAGTCCGGCCGGATGTCTCCGCTGGGCTTATGCTCCGGATTGACCCACACGGTTCTGACGCCGGCGTTGATGCCGCCCTTGATATCGGAGGTCAGACTGTCGCCCACCATCAGGGCACGTTCCGGGTCAAATCCGGGAATCCGGGCAAAACAGCGGTCAAAGTAGGCCTTGTCCGGCTTGTTGAAGCCGATTTCCTGCGAAATGAACACCTGTTCAAAGTAGGGATACAGCCCTGCGCTGGTCAGGCGGCTGTGCTGCACCGTGGCGGTGCCGTTGCTTACGAGAAACAGCCGGTATTGTTCGTGCAGCCGCTTCACGGCTTCCGCCGCCCCGGGCAGAAAGTAGTGCCCGATGGAGAGATTGCTTTCGTAGCTTTTTGCGCAGGCGGCCGCGTCTACCGTCATGCCCAGTTCCTGAAACAGCGCCCCGAACCGGTTTACCAGCACCTGATCCCGGGTCAGTTTTCCCAATTCCAACTGCTCCCAGTGCCACTTGTTGATGGCGTGGTAGCGGCTCAGCAAGGCTTCTGTGGGCTCCGCGCCAAAGGCGCGGATGGTTTTGCTCAGGGCAATCCGCTCGGCCTTGTGAAAGTCCAGAATGGTGTCGTCCAAATCCAAAAGCAGAAATTCAATCATTTTTCTCTCCGTGCCGTTATCCCCGGCGTTTTACAATTTCGTTGGCAATCCGGGCAAACTCCGGGATGCTCAGGGTTTCCCCCCGGACGTTGGCGTCAAAGCCGGCTTTCTCAATGACCTCCGCCGCGCCGGACTTCCCCAATTCCGGGAAGCCCGAAGCCAGCCCGTTGCTCAGCTTCTTGCGCCGCATGGCGAAGCTGGCGCGGACGGCGCGGAAGAAAACATCTTCATCAAGGATATCCCAGCTGCGCTGCTTTCGCACCCTCAGCTGAATCACTGCCGAGGTGACCTTTGGCTGGGGCAGGAAGCAGTGGGCGGGCACGTCGAACAGGAGTTCCGGCTCGGCGTAATACTGGCAGAACACGGTGAAGGCGCTGTACTCTGGGCTGCCGGGAGCGGCGGCGATGCGCTGGGCAACCTCTTTTTGTACCATGACGGTGACGGAGTCGAAGCAGTCCGCTTCCAGCAGCGCCGTTAAAATGGGGGAGGTGATATAGTAGGGGAGATTGGCGCAGGCCATGGGGCGAAGGCCTGGAAATTCCCCTGCCACCAGCGCGGGAAGATCCAGCTTCAGTACGTCGTTCCAGAAGATCTCCAGATTGTCGAATTCTCCCACCGTGATGTCCAGAATGGGCTTTAACCGCTCATCCAGTTCCACGGCGCAGACCTTTTTTGCCCGCAGGCAAAGCTGCTGGGTCAGCGAACCGATGCCGGGGCCGATTTCCAGTACGCCTGCCGTCTCGTCAACGCCTGCCTGCTGCGCAATGGACTGGGGAACCCAGGGAGCGATGAGGAAATTCTGCCCCTTGGCCTTGGAAAAGTGAAATCCATGTTCCGCAAGCAGCGGCTTCATCACCTGAATATCGCAAACATTCACCATAAATAAAAGGAACCGCCTTTCTTCCGGCTATCATACCAGAAAAAAGACGGTTTTGCAATGGGCTTTTTACCCCAGAAAATACAGCGTGCAGCGTCGTCTGCCGAACTCCATGCACTGCGCATAGGTAGGCATATACAGATCCATCCGGTCGCCCTTGATGTCGCCGCCGCAGTCCTCCGCAGTGGCAATGCCGTAGACGTAGGAGCCGTCGCTGGCCATAATGAACATTCTGGTTCCGTAGGGGATGTACCGGGGATCCACCGCTACGGTACCCCAGTGGACGGTGGTTCCCGTGGAGGTGACCGTGTCGCAGCCTCTGTCTGTGTGGGTGTAGGCGGTAGCGCGGACAGTGTCCGTGCGGGTATAGGTCAGCACTTCCCCGGTGGGAAGGAGGATGTAGCCGTCGCCGATAATGGGCTGGTCGGTTTCCTCTTCATTGGCACCGGTTCCCACCCCAACCACCTCGGCGACAGGAGCCTTGGTCACGGTTTCCGAGAGCACCCGGCGGCTGGATTCTTCGCCGTTTCTGTAGGTGACCTCGGCGGTGCACAGCAGTTCGCCGTCCTCGCCGGGAGTCAGCACCGCCTCAGTACCCTGAGGCAGCGTGCTGTCATTGCAGCGGGTAACCTCATGAGGAACGGCTGCGGTGTAGGTCTGGCACAGGGTTTCCACCCGGTCAACCCGGAGCTCCATGCCGTCGTAAGTTTCTTCTTCCAAACCATGGGAGACCACGTCCTCTCCGGACACGTCCAGATTCAGCCGATGCAGCAGCTCCCCAGCTGTTTCGCCGAAAGTGGTTGCCGTCGTGGTCTGCCCATGGTAGTGGACAGTAATGGTCTGGGCGCGGCGGACGGTGATGGCTGCCGTGCCCTCCACCGCGTCGGTGGTGAAGGTGTCATGCTCGCTGAGGGTGACTCCGGCCTGATCCAGAACCTCCTCGGGATCCGTGGCAAAGGTGGTGTAGGTCATCACCCGGTCGCCGTCGGTAATCACGTAGGTTCGGGCAAAGGCGGTCTGGCTCAGCAGCGCCGTCATGGCCAGTACCAGAATCAGCGTCAGCACGAGGATGTACAGACGGATCAGAAAGATCTTCTTTCTAAACACCTTGGATCTGGTTTTTGCCATAACCGCACCTCCCGGAAAAGTTACAAAAGTGCGCTTGGAAACAAGCTGGATCTCAAATAATTACAATTTGTTTCCGGCTGCGTTTTGTATGGTGCTATTATAGCAAATTATATCAAAAAGTCAAGTAATTCAATAAATATAACATTTTTCGCCATTATTTTACAATAAAAAATTCGATAATTTATGTTAACACAAGACCACATATTAGTCGCAATCCGTCATATCGTCACGATATCTGGTGTCAAAAGATTACATTAGTTTACGCATACCGTCGAGTTATGTTACTATTTGACATAATTAGCTGCCTGCCGGTTATGGACAACCGCATCCCGGAATGCGACGGATTTTTCCCGGCTTCGACATCGGTTTTTCCCCTCACGGGGATTGACTTTTTCAAAAAATGTGCTAAACTTCAGCGTGAAAAGGCTTTGACGAAGACATATGCCTCCGGTAAGATTCCCAGAGAGGACGCCGCTTTGGTGAAAGGCGCCCGTACCCCTGCCGAAGGTGTCACCACTTCCGAGCCGCAGGTCGGAAATGTCCTGCCGGGCGCGCCCGTTATCGCGTCAATGAGTGGCACCGCGGAACGCGGCGCAACCAGGGTGGAACCGTGGAATACTGCAAGTAACTGTATCCCACCCCTGAACTGCTTCAGGGGATGGGCTATTTTTTACCCTCCCCAATTCAAAAGGAGGTAAAAAACCATGTCCGAAGAAACCTTATTCACCTTTGAAAACCCCGAATACCGCAAGACCTACTGGCACACCTGCTCCCATATCATGGCGCAGGCAGTAAAGCGCCTGTGGCCGGAGGTGCAGCTCGCCATCGGCCCCGCCATTGACGAGGGCTGGTACTACGACTTTGACGCCCCCTTCTCCTTCACCCCCGAGCATCTGGAGAAGATCGAGGCGGAGATGAAGAAAATCTGTAAGGAGCGCATCCGCATCGAGCGCAGCGAGAAGCCCCGCGCCGAGGCCGTTGCTTATATGGAGAGCAAAAACGAGCCTTACAAGGTGGAACTGATCAATGACCTTCCTGAGGATGCCGTGATTTCCTTCTACACCCAGGGTGAATTTACCGACCTGTGCGCCGGCCCCCATCTGGATCACACCGGCCGGGTCAAGCACAACGGCTTCAAGCTCACCAAGTCCTGCGGTGCCTACTGGCGGGGCGACTCCAAGCGCAAGATGCTCCAGCGCATCTACGGCATCGCCTTCCCCAGCAAGGACGAACTGGACGAGTACCTGAAAAAGCAGGAGGAAGCCCTGAAGCGGGATCACAACAAGCTGGGTCGGGAGCTGGAATTCTTCACCACTGTGGACGTGATTGGTCAGGGCCTGCCCATCCTGCTGCCCAAGGGAGCAAGAGTGATCCAGACCCTCCAGCGCTGGGTGGAGGATGAAGAGCAGAAGCGGGGATACCTTTTGACCAAGACCCCGCTGATGGCCAAGTCTGACCTGTATAAGATCTCCGGTCACTGGGATCACTATCTGGACGGTATGTTCGTACTGGGCGACCCCAACGACGACACCAAGGAGTGCTTCGCCCTGCGCCCCATGACCTGCCCGTTCCAGTATCAGGTCTATCTGAACCGTGCCCGCAGCTACCGTGACCTGCCCATGCGCCTGGGCGAGACGTCCACCCTGTTCCGCAACGAGGACTCCGGCGAGATGCACGGCCTGATCCGTGTGCGCCAGTTCACCATTTCCGAGGGCCACCTGATTCTCCGCCCCGATCAGCTGGAGGAGGAGTTCAAGGGCTGCCTGGAGCTGGCGAAATACTGCCTGGATACCGTGGGTATGCTGGAGGACTGCACCTTCCGGTTCAGCCAGTGGGATCCCGCCAACCCCAAGAACAAGTATGAGGGTACTGCCGAGCAGTGGGAGACGGCGCAGGCTGTCATGAAGCAGATTCTGGACGACCTGAATGTGGAGTACACCATCGGCTTTGACGAGGCGGCCTTCTACGGCCCCAAGCTGGATATCCAGTACAAGAACGTCTTCGGCAAGGAGGACACCATCGTCACCATTCAGATTGATATGCTGCTGGCTGAGCGCTTCGGCATGGAGTATACCGACGCCGACGGCCAGAAGAAGCGCCCCTATATCATCCACCGCACGTCCCTCGGCTGCTACGAGCGGACGCTTGCCTATCTGATCGAGAAATACGCCGGCGCCCTGCCGCTGTGGATGATGCCTACTCAGGTAGAGGTTCTGCCTATTACCGACCGTGCCCATGAGTATGCCAAGGGTCTGGTAGAAAAGCTGAACGCCGTAAACATCCACGCCGAGGGCGACTACCGCAGTGAAAAGCTGGGCTACAAGATCCGGGAAGCCCAGATGCAGAAGATCCCCTATATGCTGGTGGTGGGTGACCGGGATATGGAAAACGGCACCGTGTCCGTTCGCACCCGTAAGGGCGACGATCTGGGCGCCATGACGCCGGACGCTTTCATGTCCAAGTGCCTGATGGAGATCGCCTCCACGAGCAACGAAGTGTGAATTGTCCCAACGCCCGCCGCTAAACACGCGGCGGGCGTTTCCCTTTTCACTCCGATTGAGAC
>JAXEAK010000140.1:0-2351 GCA_034094395.1 Faecousia sp. | reverse complement strand
GGTGTCAGCGACGAAATGCGCGCAAAAATCCTGGAGACAGCCGCCCAAATGGGGTATGTAGCGCCGCAAGCCCGAAAAGAGGAACGGATAACCTCCGGTAATGTGGGGATTTTGGTAGCGGATCGATTCATCGCGGACAATGCGTTCTATCCCGCGCTGTACCGGCAGGTCATGGTGCGCCTTGCGGAAAGCGGCTATTCTTCGATCATGGAAATTGTCTCCCCGGAGGCGGAAACAAAGGAAATTATGCCTGCCATGGTTCAGGGCAACAAGGTGGACGGCATTATTTTCATGGGCGAGTTGCGCAGAAGCTACTTAAAAAAGGTGATTTCCTCCGGGCTTCCCTTTATTCTGCTGGATTTTTATGATGAAGAGCTGGAAGCGGACAGCGTCACCAGCGACAATGTTGCAGGAGCTTTCCGGATTACCAATGCCATATTAAAGTCCGGGAAGCGGAAAATCGCCTATGTGGGCAGTATTTTTGCGACCAGTTCCATCATGGATCGTTTTTTAGGCTACAGCAAGGCGCTGCTTCAGGCGGGTCTGCCTTACCGCCCGGACTGGCGACTGGAGGATCGGGACGTGGAGGGACGATTTATCCCGATCCGTCTGCCGGAGGATATGCCGGACGCCTTCGTGTGCAACTGTGACGAGGTGGCATACAATCTGGTAGAGCAGTTGAAAGGCCTGGGTTACCGGATCCCCGAGGATATCGCGGTCACAGGCTATGACGACCACCGGTTCGCACAGATCTGCGATCCGCCGCTGACCACCTATCGGGTCAACGTGGAGGATATGGGACGTATGGCTGCCGTTCAACTGCTCCGCAAGATAAAAGGGAAGCACTTCACCGGCGGCAACAGCGTCGTCGGCGGTAAACTGATCTACCGGGATTCGGTTTAATATATAAGAGAATGCGCAGCCGCACTTGCGGGCTGCCTTCTTTTTACGGGGCGGTATGCTTAGATGTTACATGGAATAATACTCTGAACCAATCGTCTGCCGCCAGTTCTTGCCGATTGAATCAGAGGTTCCCTAAAGGAATACTAAAAATTAAGAGAACCGTTAATTTAGTCTATTTAGCTTCCGTACCGCAGATAAATTTGCCTTAACAGACAGGGGGGTATCTTAGCACATTGCCAACACCATTCGTTACCTGATTCTGATTATCACCAGTCTGATTGTGATTATGCCTCTGGTCACCGTAATTTTCGGCGCGTTCAAGGGGCATGAGGAGCTGCTGACCGGCAATGCTCTGGCTATGCCGGAAAACTGGCTGAACTTCAGCAACTTTGTTACCGCCTGGACGAAGGGCAACATGGCTACCGGCTTCTTCAACACCATCATCATTCTGCTGGTGTCCATCGCCGCCACCATTATGACCGGCACCATGACAGCCTATGTGCTGGCTCGGTTTAAGTTCAAGGGCAAGACCCTGGTGAAATTCCTGTTCCTGCTGGCGTCCCTGATTCCCAGCATCACCATGCAGATGAGCACGTTCCAGATCATCGTCGGTTTGGGCGTGTACAATACCCGCTGGGCGACCATTCTGCTGTTCGCCGGCACGGACATCATCTCCATCTACATCTTCCTCCAGTTCCTGGAGGGCATCCCCAATACGCTGGATGAGGCTGCCATTGTGGATGGCGCGTCCTTCCCCCAGATTTTCTTTAAGATCGTGCTGCCCCTGCTGAAGCCCGCCATTGTCACGGTTATCATCATCAAGGGCATCGGCTTTTACAACGAATTCTATACCCCCTATCTGTACATGAAGGATAAGAGCCTGCAGGTCATTTCCACATCGCTGTATGCCTTCCAGGGACCCTACGGCACCCAGTGGGAAGTTATCTGCGCCGCCTGTATCATTACCATGCTGCCCACGCTGATTGTGTTTCTGATGCTTCAAAAGCATATTTACAGCGGCCTGACTATGGGCGCAGTGAAAGGTTAAGTAAATTGTTTATGAGAAACGTCAAGCTTTATTGTGATAACCTTCCCAACATTCCCTGGCAGGAGAAACCCCAGGGACAGACCCTCCCTCTGTGGCGTTACACCGAGAACCCCGTCATTGCCCGCAACCCCATCCCCGGTGTTGCCCGGATTTTCAACAGCGCCGTGGTTCCCTATGAGGGGGCTTACATCGGCGTATTCCGCGGGGAGCAGAACAACGGAATTCCCTACATTTACCTGGGCAGAAGTGCCGACGGCATCCACTGGGACTTTGACAAGGATAAGATTCCCTTTGTCAATGAGAAGGGCGAACCCTTCATGCCTCCCTACGCCTACGACCCCCGGCTGGTGAAGGTGGACGACACCTACTACGCCATCTGGTGCCAGGATGCCTACGGCGC
>JAXEAK010000139.1:0-4123 GCA_034094395.1 Faecousia sp. | reverse complement strand
ATTCCCGGCTCTACAGCGCGGCGGAATTTGTCAGCCGCCGGGACGATCTGGAGCTGATTCAGCTCAATTCCTTTGGCTGTGGTCTGGACGCCGTCACCACCGATCAGGTGTCGGAAATCCTCGAAAAGAGCAACAAGCTCTATACGCTGCTGAAAATCGACGAGGTGAACAACTTAGGCGCGGTGCGCATCCGCATCCGCTCCCTGCTTGCCGCCATGGATATGCGCCGGGAGAAGAAGATTCTGGCAAAGCCTGTGCCGGTGACTTACAGGCGTCAGGAGTTTACCAGGGAAATGTTCCGGGAGGGCTACACCATTCTGGCGCCGCAGATGAGTCCCATCCATTTTGACATTCTGGAGCCGGTGGTTCGCAAGCATGGCTACAATCTGGTGCTGCTGGACAATGACAACCGGCAGGCCATCGATACCGGACTGAAATTCGTCAACAACGACGCCTGCTTCCCCTCCATTACCGTGGTGGGACAGATCATGCAGGCGATTCTCTCCGGAAACTATGACACCGATCATCTGGCGGTGATGATGACCCAGACCGGCGGCTGCTGCCGAGCCAGCAACTATGTGGCCTTTATCCGCCGGGCGCTGGACAAGGCAGGCCTCAGCCACATTCCGGTGATCTCCCTGAACGCCAACGGCATGGAGAAGAACGAAGGCTTCCATATTACCGCCGGAATGCTGAAGGACATGGTGGAGGCCGTGGTCTATGGCGACCTGCTCATGCGCTGCCTGTACCGGGTGCGCCCCTACGAGCTGGAGCCGGGTTCGGCCAACGCCCTGCACCACAAGTGGCGGGATATCTGCGTTCAGGAGCTGACCAGCGGCGGAGGCCGCCGGGGCTACCGGAAGCTGTGTGCCCAAATCGTGGAGGCCTTTGACAATTTCCCCATTGACGAAACGGTGAAGAAGCCCCGGGTGGGTGTGGTCGGCGAGATTCTGGTGAAGTATATGCCCCTTGCCAACAACCATCTGGTGGATCTGCTGGAAAAAGAGGGCGCGGAGGCCGTGGTTCCCGACCTGATGGATTTCCTGAACTACAGCTTCTACAACGGAAAGTATAAGTCCGAGTTCCTCGGCGCGAAAAAGAGCAGCGACCTGGTGGCGGAGTCCGGAATCAAGCTGATCCGCCAGATCCGCAAGCCTGCGCTGGAGGCGCTGGAAAAGAGCAAACGCTTTGAAGCGCCCATGCCCATTGAGGAAATGGCCGAGATTACCAAGCCCTTCCTGTCTCTGGGCAACCAGTACGGCGAAGGCTGGTTCCTGACCGGTGAAATGCTGGAGCTGATTCAAAGCGGCACGCCCAATATTGTCTGCATCCAGCCCTTCGCGTGCCTGCCCAACCATGTGGTGGGCAAGGGCGTGATCAAGGCGCTGAAAAAGGCCTACCCTCAGGCGAATATCGCCGCCGTGGACTATGACCCCGGCGCGTCGGAGGTCAACCAGCTGAACCGGATCAAACTGATGCTTTCCACTGCCCGGGAGAACCTGAACCGGGAGATGTCCGAAACCGCCGAGGGGACAGTTGGCTATTGACAAACCGGCAAAAATAGAGTATGTTATGCAGTAGATGAGGAAACGCTTAAGTGCCGTGGCGTCCCGCTTTCAGGGGCTGCGGAGAATAGTGAATCCGGTGAAAATCCGGAACGGTACCGCCACTGTATGCGCGGAGACGCCGCACAAGGCGAAAGCCGGTCATTGGGGAAACGTCCCTGAGAAGGCTGTGCGGGGTCGGCGATGCGTAAGTCAGGAGACCTGCTTAAGCGCGATCATACTTTTGCCTCCGAGATAGGGGCAGATGGATGTTGTAAGTCAGCGGAAAAACGGCCGCGGCGATCCCAAAAGGGTTGCTGCGGCCACTTTTGCTGTCTGAGCCGGAATTTTCGTTCCTCCCCCTGACGGATTCCGGCGGTATTGCGGTTGATTGCCCAATGGCCGCAGTCCTTGTGGAATCCGGGTGCCGGTTTTGCCATCGCGGCACCCGGAGGACACCATCCAGATAGGGAAAGAAGACGAGTGCCGATGCCTGCGGCGGATTGGGACAATGGGATATCATCAGCTTCTGCATCGAATTCATGCAGAGGCTTTCTGTGCGTGGGGAGTTTGACACGGGAGGGGAAACGATCATGCAGACCCGGATTCCAAGGCTGATTCTGGCCGGCACCAACAGCGGCTGCGGCAAGACGACCGCCGTCTGTGCCGTACTGCAGGCGCTGGTGAACCGCAGCTTAAAAACCGGCGCCTTCAAATGCGGGCCGGACTACATCGACCCCATGTTCCACAGCCGGATCATCGGCGCGAAAAGCGCCAATCTGGACTTGCACTTTTTCTCACCTAACACCCTGAACTGCCTGCTGGCAAAAAACGGCGCAGACCGGGACGTCAGCATCATCGAAGGGGTCATGGGCTACTATGACGGCGCGGGACTAACCAGCACACAGGGGAGTACCTATGAGGTGGCTCAGGCAACGGACAGTCCGGTGGTGCTGGTGGTGGGTGCGAAGGGGGCATCCCTTTCGGTGCTGGCCACCATTCAGGGCTTTCTGACCCTGTACCCGGACAATCACATCCGGGGCGTGATTCTGAACCAGTGCACCGCCATGACCTACGCCGCGCTGGCGAAGGAAATCGAGAAACGCTTCCCGATCCGCGCCTTTGGCTATCTTCCCACGATGCCGGACTGCGCGCTGGAGAGCCGCCACTTAGGGCTGGTCACCGCCGCCGAGGTGGAGGGGTTAAAGGAAAAAATGCAGCTTCTTGCCGCTCAGGCGGAAAAAAGTCTGGATTTGGACGGCCTGCTGGCTTTGGCGGAGCAGGCGCCATTGGTGGATTACCGGCCGGTTGGATTGCCGCAAAAGGAGCCGGTGCGCATTGCTGTCGCCCGGGACAACGCCTTCTGCTTTTACTATGAGGACTCGCTGGAAGCGCTCTCGGATATGGGCGCGGAACTCGTCTGCTTCAGCCCCCTTTCCGATGAGAAACTGCCGGATGCCGTACACGGGCTGTATCTCGGCGGCGGCTACCCGGAGTTATACGCAAAACAGCTCAGCGAAAATGCTTCCATGCGCCGATCCATCCTTCAGGCGCTGGAAAACGGCCTTCCCTGCATCGCCGAGTGCGGCGGCTTTATGTATCTGACCCAGGCGATTGCTGACCAGCCTATGGTGGGGTATCTGAACGGCGACTGCCGGGATACGGGCAAGCTGACCCGGTTCGGTTATGTGACCCTACAGGCAAAGCAGGACAATCTGCTGTGCAAAGCCGGCGACGAAATCGCCGCCCATGAGTTCCACCACTGGGACTGCACGTTCCCCGGGGATTCCTTCACGGCGGTAAAGCCCACCGGAAAGCGCTGGGACTGCGCCATTGCCACGGATACCCTGTACGCCGGATATCCCCATTTCCATTTCTATGCCAATCCGGCCTTTGCGGAACGCTTTTACGAAACCTGTATCAAGGAGAAACATCGCCATGATTGAAAACATCAAACCCATGGACATCGAACAGCGCAGCTTTGCCATCATCACCGAGCTGCTGGGGGACACCAAGCTGGATCCGGAAAACGAGCTGGTCATCAAGCGGGTGATTCACACCACGGCGGATTTTGACTATGTGCAGAATCTGGTTTTCTCGGAGCACGCGGTTGCCAAGGGCATCGAAGCCCTGCGCGGCGGCTGCGATATCGTCACCGATACCCAGATGGCGCGCTCCGGCATCAACAAGACCATCCTTTCCAAACTGGGCGGGCAGGTGCACTGCTTCATGTCCGACCCGGACGTGGCGGCGGAGGCAAAAGAGCGGGGCATTACCCGTGCCATCGTCTCCATGGAGCGGGCGGCGAAGCTAAATAAGCCCTGCATTTTCGCCATCGGCAACGCCCCCACGGCCCTCATCTCCCTGCACGAGCAGATGCAGGCCGGGAAGCTGAACCCGGCCCTGATTATCGGTGTGCCGGTGGGCTTTGTCAACGTGGTGGAGAGCAAGGAGCTGATTATCGGCTCTGAGGTTCCCCACATCGTTGCCCGGGGCCGCAAGGGCGGCAGCAACGTGGCGGCGGCAATCTGTAACGCCATGCTCTACCAAATCATGCGGTAATATGGAAGAATTTATCG
>JAXEAK010000138.1:0-7173 GCA_034094395.1 Faecousia sp. | reverse complement strand
TGGAAGGCAGTACACAGGAGCCTATGAAATGGACGCCCAATGCGGAAATCGGCCATTGGGGTGTCACCCTTGTGGAAGCAGAGATTGGTCAATTCAGCATGAAAACCATATACAGAATGGAGGAACAATATCAGGATCCCGAGGACTTCCACCAGAAAAATGGCTGGAGCATTGGTCCGGCCGGTGTTCGTCTGAAAGACGGAACAGAAATTCTGGAGTTTGGCGGCACAGGTGATGGTGAATGGGACCCTGACAGCCATCTGTATACGGCAGTAACGCGTTCGATGAACACCATTCTTGACCCTAGTCAGATTGCTGGTATGTATTTCTACGCCGGATATGAGCTGAATGAACAGGGCTACCGGGTGGATAAGCCATATTATTACATTCCTTTTGAATAACAATTCTGATAATTACTGGCAGCTTCTGAATTCCGAGCCTGCTTTCCTCACCATGGGAAGCAGGCTCTTTTCTTTTTTACAAAAAATGTTATCATTAGGTGTGAGGTTTTAAGACAAAAAACGGTCTATAAGGGTGAGGAACGAAAACACAAGCGAGGTGACCCAAAATGGACGACAGCAAAATCATTGAACTGTTCTTCGCCAGAAATGAAGATGCCATCAAGCATACGGATGATACCTATGGTCGGCGGCTCTTTCATCTGGCAGACAACATCGTACACAACGATCAGGACGCGGAAGAGTCGGTGAGCGATACTTACATGAAAGCATGGGATACGATTTCTCCTAAGAAGCCCGTGCACCTATTTGCGTACTTAGCCAAGATCTGCCGGAACTTTGCTCTGAAAAAGCTGGATTGGAAGGCTGCGGCCAAACGGAATGCGGAGGTGGTCAGTCTGACGCAGGAAATGGAAATCTGCATCCCGGATACATCCCGGGACGCGGAAGTGGAAGCGCGGGAGCTGGGCAGGATTCTGGACGCGTTCCTGCGGACGCTGTCTGACGAAAACCAAATGGTATTCCTGCGCCGGTACTGGTATGTGGATACCATTGCGGAAATCGCCGCCCGGTATGGCATCAGCGAAAGCGCAGTTCAGATGCGGCTGAACCGAACCCGGGCAAAGCTCTGCACTTATCTGGAAAAGGAGGGCGTTCGTGTATGAATGGTAAGGATATTTTACTGGGGCTTAAATATGTGGGAGATGATCTGATTGAGAAGGCGGAATACGGCCAGTTTCCCGCGGCCGCGGAAAAGAAAGAACAGAAAAAGACCACCCGCCCCAGGATCCGCAGACCACTGCTGATCGCGGCGATCATCGCCGTGATGCTGCTCCTGGTGGGCTGTGCAGTGGCGTATGTCCTGAGTATTCAGAATATGAAGGTGGGAGATGATCATTATGTAACTCCTGTCTTTGACGAATACAATGAATATCAGGGGGATGTCACGATCCCGCGGCAGATTCTGACCCTGGCGGGAATCAAGGGAACCTCCAGCTAGCGGAGTGCTGGGATTGGAGCGCTGCACCGAAATCATCTGCTCTCTGTATTAAAAGATTCCAGTAATATACCGGGATTTCCTGTGTTTGGAAATCCCGGTTTCGCATACTCTATTCCCTCTTTCTTACCCCAGATAAAACAGGCCAGTTCTCTTGCAACAGCGATTTTTGCGATGTTGGATCTGGAATGGAGCACAATACGCTGGTATTTGTGTTTCAACCGGTCAGCAGCTCGGTCTGCATAAGCAATATATTCCGGCTTGACTTGAACGGTGGCGTACACTTTGTCATCCTCAAAGGAATAACAGCAAAGTGTGAAATTTGTGGTATGGACATCCATCCCGATATAGGTTATACTTGTCATGGTGACTTCTCCTTGTATGTGGTAATTCCAGTTTGCTTTTGCGTTGACACCTTAAGTATGACAGGTAAATCCACGTTTTACAAGTGAGGAGTCATTTCATATTGTCTAAAACCTTTCAATCAAGAAGCTGACCGTGTCTTTCCTTTATTCGCCTTGCTTCTATGTGCATTTGTTGAAATGATACAATCACTTCATGCTTTCGGATACGCCCTTGCGTATCCCCAAAATAATGATCAACCACTAATTGACAGCGCCGCGGCTAAAGCCGCGGCGCTGTGCGTGTCTTAGTAGTTCTCGGCGTGAACCTCGAAATAACTCTGGGGATGGTTACAGGTGGGGCAGACCTCGGGAGCCTTGGTGCCGATCACAATGTGACCGCAGTTACGGCACTCCCAGACCTTGACCTCACTCTTTTCAAAGACCTGCGCCGTCTCCACATTGCGAAGCAGGGCGCGGTAGCGCTCCTCATGGTGCTTCTCAATGGCGGCAACCAAGCGGAACTTGGCAGCCAGCTCCGGGAAGCCCTCTTCCTCGGCGGTCTTGGCAAAGCCCTCGTACATATCCGTCCACTCATAGTTCTCGCCTTCCGCAGCGGCCAGCAGATTCTCGGCGGTGGAGCCGATGCCGTCGTGCAGTTCCTTGTACCACATCTTTGCGTGCTCTTTTTCGTTGTCGGCGGTCTTCAGGAACAGCGCGGAAATCTGCTCAAAGCCGTCCTTCTTCGCCTTGGAAGCAAAATAGGTGTACTTGTTTCTGGCCTCGGACTCCCCGGCAAAGGCAGCCGCCAGATTCTTCTCGGTTTGGGTACCTGCATACTTGTTAGCCATGAAATCATCCTCCTGTGGCTTGGGATCGTGCCCCGAAGCGCACTCTCATCTTACCACGTCCCCGGGCAAAAAGCAAGCCGGATCCCGCAAAAATGCCGCCCCGCGTGGGGCGGCATTTGGTTCCGTTACCGGCTTCCCTTGTCGTAAGGAACGCCTTCTGCTTTTGGCGCTCTGGACTTCTTTGATGTGAAGGCCAGCACCACCATGGATGCCAGGAAGGGCATCATGTTGTAGATTTCCTTGGGCCAGTTCAGGGCACTCAGGAAACCGATGGAGTCGAAGATATTTGCCATTGCCCGGAACACGGCGAAGAACAGCGCTGCCGCCGCAATACCCGCAGGCTTCCACTGGCCGAAGATCATAACCGCCAGAGCAAGGAAGCCCATACCGGCGACACCGATTTCAAAGTTCCAGTCGCCCACGGCCGGGACAATGTATGCCATGCCGCCGATGCCGCCCAGCAGTCCGGAAATCAGCACGCCGCACCAGCGCATTTTGTAGACGTTAATGCCTACGGAATCCGCCGCCTGCGGATGCTCGCCGCAGGCCATCAGCCGCATACCAAACCGGGTGCGGTACAGGATAAACCATGCGGCTACCAGCGCAGCCAGCGCGATCACAATGAACCAGTTCAGAGTCAGAGGTCCTATCTGGAAGGAGAAATTCAGATTGCTCAGCACCTTGTTGGTGGTGGAATTGTAGGAAATTTTGGGGGAGTCCGAACCGTTGATTCGCTTGGCGATGACCACGGCCAGCGCCGTTGCCAGCAGGTTCAGCGCCGTGCCGCCGATAGTCTGATCGGCCTTCAGGTTGACAGCGGAGAAGGCAAGCAGCGAGGAATACAGCATTCCTGCCACGCCGGAAATCAGAATGGTCAGGATCACACCCAGTACAACCGGGATTCCCGCAGCATTGAACAGGTTGATGGCCACAACGCCCATCAGGCCGCCAATGACCATAATGCCTTCCAGCGCGATGTTAATAATGCCGGAGCGCTCAGAGAACATACCGCCCAGCGCCACCAGCGCCAGAACGCTGGCATACAGCAGTGTATATTTTAGCAGCAGCCACATTATGCGTCAGCCTCCTTTCCCTTTCCTGCAGCGTTTTTCGGCTCCCGGGCAAAGAACTTCCGGATACCGGACCGAAACAGCAGGCTGAAGGCACACAGGTAAATCACCACGCCGGAAATGATGCTGGAAACCTCGCTGGGGAAGATACCGGCGTCCATAAATCCGCCGCCCACGGTGATATGGGAAATGAAAATCGCGGAGAAAATACATCCGATGGGATTGGAGGACGCCAGCAGGGCAACGGAGATGCCGTTGAAACCCGTGGCAGGCAGAGACGTGGATACCAGCGGCTCCCACTCCTTGCTGCCGGACAGATAGAACAGTCCCGCACCCAAACCCGCCAGAGCGCCGGCAATGGTCATGGACAGAATGATATTTTTCCGGTCATTGATGCCGGCGTATTTGGCGGCGTTCTTATTGAAGCCGCAGGCCTTCAGCTCATAGCCGAACACGGTTTTGTTCAGCACCACCCAGATCAGTACCGCCACGGCAATGGCAATGAAAATGCCAATGGTGGGCAGGAACATTTTGCCGAAATAGCCCTTGTCACCAATGGGAATGTTGAAGGTGGGCAGCAGGGAATCGGGGGATACCTGCTTAATGGTGTAGGTTTTGGTGGTATTGGTATTGTACATGGGACCGCTGCCGCCCTGATAGATCAGGGTGTTGACACCGTACAGGCCAATCCAGTTGAACATAATGGCGGTAATGACCTCGTTGACGTTCAGATACGCCTTAAAGAATCCGGGAATCGCACCCCAAATGGCGCCGCCGATGGCAGATGCCAGCAGGCACGCCCACCAGGGCAGCTTCAGCACAATGGCGCTGAACAGGGCGAAATAGGCGCCCACCGTATACTGTCCCGCCGCGCCGATGTTAAACAGGCCGGTCTTGAAGGCAAACGCCACACTTAAGCCCGTCATAATCAGAGGCGCCGCCTGCAAAATCTCGGTACGCACGCCCATACCCATGGCGTTGGCGGTTGTGTAGAAGCCGCCGCTTAAAATCGCTTTGAAGCCGCTGTTCCAGGTCTTCCCCAGCATTTCGCCGAAGGAAACGGTGTTGCCGTCCTGCGCCAGAGTAATCCAGCCCAGAATCAGCAGCGCCAGGAAGCCGATAACCAGACCCATCAGGATGCAGGTCAGCGACGCCAGCAGGGAGCTGACACCGTCAGCGGCGTTACCCAGACGGGGGGCTCTGTTCTTTTCTGCCATAATCATCAGCCCTCCTTGTCCATTCGTTTCGCACCGGCCATGTACAGACCCAACGTCTGTACATCCGTGGTTTTGGGATCAAATTCGCCCACGATCTCCCCTTCGTACATGACCAAGATCCGGTCGGACAGGTTCATGACCTCATCCAGTTCCAGAGAAACCAAAAGCACGGCTTTGCCCGCGTCCCGCTGAGCGATGATCTGCTTGTGGATATACTCAATGGCGCCCACATCCAGGCCGCGGGTGGGCTGCACGGCGATGAGCAGCTGGGGATCCTTGTCGATTTCCCGGGCAACGATGGCCTTCTGCTGGTTGCCGCCGGACATACTCCGGGCGATGGTAGCGGAACCCTGACCGGAACGTACGTCATACTGTTCGATCAGCCGGTCGGAATACTCCCGGATCACCCGCTTTCTCAGGAAGCCGCCCCGCTGAAAGCCCTTTTCCCAGTAGCGCTGCAGCACCATATTGTACTCCAGCGGGTAGTCCAGCACCAGACCATGCTTGTGCCGATCCTCCGGGATGTGGCTCATACCCATTTTGCTGCGCTGACGGATGGGTGCGTGGGTGATATCCTTGCCGCACAGGGTGACCGTACCGGAAGAGGGCTTGTCCAGCCCGGTGACGGCATGGATAAACTCCGTCTGACCATTGCCCTCAATGCCCGCAAGGCACACAATTTCGCCGGCGCGAACCTGCAGCGATGCGTGCTTGACGGCGTCCTTTTTGGAGACTTTGGAGGGAACCGTCAGGTTGTCCACCTGCAAAATCACGTCTCCGGGATGGCTCTCGTCCTTAGTGGACACCAGCTGGACATCCCGTCCAACCATCAGCCGGGACATTTCCTCCACGGAGGTATTCGCTACATCCACGGTGCCCATGTACTTGCCCTTTCGCAGAACGGAGCACCGGTCAGCCACGGCCTTGATCTCCGCCAGCTTGTGGGTAATAAACAGAATGGACTTTCCTTCCGCTTTGAAACCCCGCATAATATCCATCAGCTCGTCGATTTCCTGAGGGGTCAGCACGGCGGTAGGCTCGTCGAAAATCAGGATGTCGTTGTCCCTGTACAGCATCTTCAGGATTTCCACCCGCTGCTGCATACCCACGCTGATGTCCTCCACCCAGGCATCCGGGTCAACCTTCAGACCGTATCGCTGGGACAGCTCCATGACCTTTTTCCGGGCAGCGGCACGATCCACGACCACGCCCTTCATCGGTTCCGCGCCCAAAATGATATTATCCAGCACCGTAAAGCATTCCACCAGCTTGAAATGCTGGTGCACCATGCCGATGTGCAGAGCGGTGGCATCATTGGGGTTGTTGATTTTGACCTCCTGGCCATCCTTCTTGATGATGCCCTGTTCTGGCTGATACAGGCCAAACAGGACGCTCATCAGGGTGGACTTGCCCGCACCGTTCTCGCCCAGCAGAGCGTGGATCTCTCCGCGCTTCAGCTGGAGGGTCACATCATCGTTGGCCCTGATGCCAGGGAATTCCTTGGTTATGTGCAGCATTTCGATGACATAATCTTCCATGGACTCACTCCCTTACGTATTTCTTGGGAAACCCTGAATCAGGGTTGACAGAATTGACCGGCGGCATTTCGCGGCAACGCCGGACTGTGGTTCTATTATAATGGAACTTCTCCAGAAATACAACGGGAAAATTTACCGCTTTGGTGTTTTTGGACAAAAAAATCCCCCGGACGAATCCGGGGGATTGGGAGGAAGAAACTTATCCGATGTAGTTGACGGTGGTCTTGTCGGACACGGTGGGCTTGACGTTGTCGTCGGAGTTGTTGTCCACGACCACGGAGCCGTCAGCCAGCTTGGCCTTCAGCGCCTGATACTCGTCCACGGTGAAGGTGCCCAGTCTCCAGGAATCGGCATCGGTGGGCAGGCCAACATAATCGCCCTCGGCCAGGGAGAAGTTGGAAACCTTGCCGCCGTAGGTAGCCCAGTCGCCGTTATTCAGAGCCTCCAGAACGGTCTCGGTGACGTTCTGCAGCTGCTTCATAGCGGAAGTGATGATGCAATCGTCGATGTAGGACTGGTCAACGTCAACGCCGATGACCTTGCCGTTATGCAGCTTGGCTGCTTCCACAGCGGAGGTGTAGATGCCGCCGCCGCAGGCGAAGACGACTTCCGTACCGGCAGCGTACCAGCCTTCCATCTTGGCGGTGATGTTGGCATCGCCGAAGAACTGGCCACCGTAGGTGTAATTGATCTCAATGGGA
>JAXEAK010000137.1:0-15274 GCA_034094395.1 Faecousia sp. | reverse complement strand
TGTCAGTGAAATAGGTAAGAAAAACCGGGAAAACCAGGCACAGCAAAATGCTGAAATACATCATCTGCCAGTCCCGCTTTCCAACCATGGGTACCAGCAGCACCAGAGAAAATACCGCCAGTACCGCCATCCGCCGGTCTGTCAGGATCTCCCGGAGATTGCGGCGATTCCGAATCAGAAACGCCAGTCCCAGCAGGGCGATTCCCGCCAGCATCCAAAACTGGGAGCGATAAAAGCCCAAGCGTATGGATGTAATCAATGTATCCCGTGCCAGCAGCAGCATAACAAACAGGAACACGCCAAACGCTGCCGTATACCGGCGGTTTTGGGGAAATGGGTACTGCTTCACTTGGTTTCCTCCCTGGTCAGTTTCACAATGGCGTCCCGCAGATTCTCCGCGCCCCGGGGCACGGCAACTCCGCCGAATTGGTTCACGATCTCTTCACAGGCGGTGTCCGCATAGACCACCGCCTCCGTGCCGCAGCACCGGGCCTCCATGGCAGTCATGCCAAAGGTTTCCTCGGTACTTGGGTTTACATAAATATCCGCAGCGGTATAGGCCTGCGCCAGCTGCTCCGGGCTGTCCGTGCGGGGCAATCCCAGAATGGTGTCCGGCAGGGACGCGATCTGTTTCGGCGTCAGCCCGATGAGCACGATCCGGAAGCGGTCATCCAGCAGCTGAGACAGTTCCACAAAATCCGGCAGTCCCTTCCGGGCATCCCACACGCTGGCAACCCCAAGAATGACGATTTTGTCCGCCAGTCCATATTCCTGCCGGAAATTGCCGGGGGTCGGCTTAAAAATCTCCCGGTTAACCGTATTATACACCACTTCCACGGGATATTCCTGTAAAAAGCTCTGCTTCACCCGCTTTTCCAGCCAGTGGGACGGCACGAACAGCGTCAGATTGGGAATGCCGGTGAACAGCACTTTCTTCGTTTCATAGTTCCTCCGGCTGCGATCCAGCAGGAGGCTGGCAGGATAGCTGTGCTTCTGCGGGCAGTTGTGGCAGCCGGTTTTCCATCGGTCGCACTGGGCAAAGTCAAAATAGGCACAGTGCCCGGTAAACGCCCAGCAGTCGTGGAGCGTCCAGATAATCTGCTTTCCGCAGCCGCGAAGATACCCGAACAGCTCGCCAATGTGCAGATAGTAGCCGTGAATATTGTGCAGCCAGATCACATCCGGGTCATATGCTTCCACCCACTTGAGAAATTCCCGGGTGGCCTTTCGGGAGCCAAATCCCTGATCGTCCAGCAGCCGCCCCCGAAGGGCGTGCAGCTTCGTATCCAAATCGGAGCCAATCCGGTGGGTGGGAATGTCCGGACAGTTCACATTCGTCCGGCCATAGGCAAGCACGCAGGTATGTCCCTGGGTCATCAGCTCCCGGCATTTTTCCGCAGCAATGCGCCCGGTGCTTCCGTAGCCGGCCACCACGTTGAGGAACAGGTACTTCATGGGCTTGCCTCCTGAGAATCAATACTTTCGCCACACCATCCTGTCCACCACGCCGGTGTAGGACTGGATGATCTTTACCACCTTGGTGGATACGTTTTCTTCCACATAGTCGGGCACGGGAATGCCGTAATCCCCGTTGCGATTCATCTCCACCGCCGTGTCCACCGCCTGCAGCAGGTGCCCTTCGTCAATGCCCGCCAGGACAAAGCAACCCTTGTCCAGCGCCTCCGGACGCTCCGTGGAGGTGCGGATGCACACCGCCGGGAAGGGATGTCCCACGGAAGTAAAGAAGCTGCTCTCCTCCGGCAATGTGCCGGAATCGGAAACCACCGCGAAGGCGTTCATTTGCAGGCAGTTATAGTCGTGGAAGCCCAGCGGGGTACTCTGGATCACCCGCCTGTCCAGCTGAAAACCGGTGGACCCCAGCCGCTTTTTGGATCGGGGATGGCAGGAATAGAGGATGGGCATATCGTATTTTTCCGCCATGGCGTTGATGGCGTTGAACAGGGAAAAGAAATTCTTCTCGGTGTCGATGTTCTCCTCCCGGTGGGCGGAGAGCAGGATGTACTTTCCCTTTTCCAGACCCAGCCGCCGGTGCACGTCGGAGGCTTCAATGGAAGCAAGGTTGGCATGCAGTACCTCCGCCATGGGAGAGCCGGTAACATAGACGCGCTCCTTGGGCAGTCCGCACTCATGCAGGTACTTCCGGGCGTGCTCGGAATAGGCAAGGTTTACGTCGGAAATAATGTCCACAATCCGGCGGTTGGTCTCCTCCGGCAGGCACTCGTCCTTGCAGCGGTTACCCGCCTCCATGTGAAAAATGGGGATGTGCAGCCGCTTGGCCGCAATGGCGGACAGGCAGGAATTGGTATCTCCCAGAATCAGCATGGCGTCCGGCTTGATCTGCGACATAAGCTTATAGGAGCAGTTGATGATATTGCC
Organism: Faecousia sp.; assembly: GCA_034094395.1. Lineage (GTDB taxonomy): Bacteria > Bacillota > Clostridia > Oscillospirales > Oscillospiraceae > Faecousia. The sequence continues at coordinate 12,877 of JAXEAK010000137.1, read as the reverse complement.
CACCGTGGCACCCAGATCGTCGCCCACCGCGTTCATATACACCTCCGGATCATCAAGTCCTAAGTCCCGGAAGAAGATGCCGTTCAGATTATAGTCGTAATTTTGGCCGGTATGGGCGAGAATGCAGTCGAAATACTTCCGGCACTTGTTGATCACCGCCGCCAGCCGAATGATCTCCGGCCGGGTGCCCACAATGATCAGCAGCTTCAGCTTTCCGTTGTTCCGAAAGGATATATCGGAATAATCCAGCTTCATTTCCATTACTCCACCACCTCAAAGAAAGTGTCCGGTTTTTGGGGATCAAAGCACTCGTTTGCCCACATCAGCGTCACTAAGTTTTCCGTCTGGGACAGGTTAATAATGTTGTGGGTATACCCGGGCAGCATATGCACCGCCTGAATTTTATCCCCGGAAACTTCAAAATTCAGCACTTCCTCCGTGCCGATTTTCCGCTGCTGGATGAGGCCATGCCCGGAAACCACGATAAAGAATTCCCATTTTGTGTTGTGCCAGTGCTGCCCCTTGGTTACGCCGGGCTTGGAGATATTCACACTGAACTGCCCGCAGTTTGCCGTTTTCAGCAGCTCCGTAAAGCTGCCCCGGGCATCCAGATTCATTTTTAGTGGGAACGCCGCCTTTTCTTTGGGCAGGTAGGAAAGGTAGGTGGAATACAGCTTCTTGGCAAAACTGCCTGCAGGAATCTCCGGCATCACAAGGGTCTGGGGCTGACGCCTGAAGCTGTCCAGTAAGGACACGATTTGTCCCAGCGTCACCCGATGGGTCGCAGGAGCGGCGCAGTACCGGCCGGTTTCCGTAAATACGGTTTCCAGGCCGTCAAATTCGCAGTGGTGCTCCTTCCCTTCCAGGGCGTCCAGCATCTCCGCCACCAGATCATCAATATACAGCATCTCCAGCTCCACGGAGGGGTCGCTGACGGTGATGGGCAGGTCGTGGGCATAGTTATGGCAGAAGGTGGCCACCACGCTGTTATAGTTGGGGCGGCACCACTTGCCGAACAGATTGGGGAACCGGTACACCAGAACCTTGGCGCCGGTTTCCTCGCCATAGCGGAAGAACAGCTCCTCCCCGGCTTTCTTGGACTTGCCGTATTCGCCGTCGGCATAGCGTCCCACCAAGGTCGCCTGAATGGAGGACGACAGCATGACAGGACAGGTATTTTTATGCTTTTTCAGCGTGTCCAGAAGGGTGGACGCGAAGCCAAAATTGCCCCGCATGAATTCCTCCTGATCCTTCGGACGGTTCACGCCCGCCAGATTGAATACAAAGTCTGCCTGTTCGCAGGCTTCCTCCAATAAAGATGCAGGAGAATCCAGATCGTACAGGTACAGCTCCCCGATGGACAGGCCGGGTCTGGTTCGATCCGTACCGTTTTGGAGACACTTCAGCGCGGCGGTCAGGTTCTTCCCCACAAAGCCGGCGGCGCCGGTGATCAGGATATTCATGGTCTGCCCTCCTGTTTTTGTTACTGTTTTTCCTGCCAGGCTGCCAACTCTTCCCGGATGTACGCAAGACTCAGCAGCTTTTCCTGCACCTGCTGCACATTCAGCAGCTGGGTATTGTTGGAGTTAAATTCCGTCAGGATGTTCCGTTCCACATCGCCCACACGGAAATATTTGTCGTAGTTTAAGTCCCGCTTGTCACAGGGCACCCGGTAGAAATTGCCCAGATCCACAGCATGGGCGCACTCCTCATTGGTCAGCAGCGTCTCATACAGCTTCTCGCCGTGACGGATGCCGATGACCTTGATCCCATGACCGGGATGGAACAGCCCCGTCACCGCCTGTGCCAGGGTTTCGATGGTGCACGCCGGAGCCTTCTGCACCAGAATGTCGCCGCTGGCGCCATGCGCAAAGGCGAACAGCACCAGATCCACCGCCTCCTCCAGCGACATGATGAACCGGGTCATGGTGGGTTCCGTGATGGTGATGGGATTACCAGCCTTGATCTGGTCGATCCACAGGGGGATCACGCTGCCCCGGGAGCACATGACGTTGCCGTAGCGGGTGCAGCAGATTTTGGTAGCTTCCGGGGAAACCGTGCGGGACTTGGCCACGATGACCTTCTCCATCATGGCCTTGGAGGTTCCCATGGCATTGACCGGGTAGGCGGCCTTGTCGGTAGACAGGCAGATAACCGTTTTCACCCCCGCCTCAATGGCGGCGGTGAGCACGTTGTCCGTGCCAATTACGTTGGTTTTCACCGCCTCCATGGGGAAGAACTCACAGGAAGGCACCTGCTTCAGCGCAGCGGCATGAAAAATGTAGTCCACGCCGTGCATGGCGTTCCTGACGGATTGGATATCCCGGACATCGCCGATGAAAAATTTAATTTTATTGGACGCTTCCGGCATTTTGGCCTGAAACTCATGGCGCATATCGTCCTGTTTTTTCTCGTCCCGGGAGAAAATGCGGATCTCTCCGATGTCCGTGTCCAGAAAGCGGTTCAGCACGGCATTGCCGAAGGAACCGGTGCCACCGGTGATCATCAGCGTCCTGTTTGCAAACATACTCATATGGCTCTCTCCTTCCCCTGCCCCAGCAGCTCCCGGAACAGAGAAACATATTTTTCCGTACAGATTTCCGTTGTATACTTCGCTTCGTACAATTCCCGGCAGGTGCGGTGCATCTGGGATACGCGCCGGGGATCCTTCTGCAGTTCCCGGATCTTCTGCGCCAGGAGCAGCCCTTCTCCGTTTCGTACCCAGCGGCCTGCGCCCTGCTCAATGTCTGTGACAATATCCCCTTCGTCCATGACCGCCAGCAGCGGAATGCCCTGCATCATGTAGCTGTAGGTCTTGCTGGGCACGCACAGTCCGGTAGCGCCCTTCACCAGCGTCACCAGCGCGCAGTCGCTGATGGCCAGCGCATCGTCAAAATCCCTGCCGTGGAGGAAGGGATAGATCGCGATATTGTGGATTTCCTCTTCCCGGACGGTGCTTTGCAGCGCTTCCATTTTGTTGCCGTGGCCGGCAAACAGAAAGAATACGTCCGGGTCATCCTTCAATTCCCGCACCGCCTGCAAAATGGTCTGCATATCCTGCATGGTGCCCATATTTCCAAAATAGGACACGGTAAAGCGGCCTTTTGTGACCTCCCGGAAGGGATTTTCCTCCCGGTTCCCGGAAACGGCACCGTGATCGGCATACCAGTTGGGAATCACCTTCACGGCAGATTCCGGATACTCCCGGTGGCTGAGAATATACGCCTTCATCTCCCGGGACAGGGCAACGATCCGGTCTGCCCTGCGGCAGATGCAGCGGTTGATGTGGTTCATCAGCCGGCAGATGGGATTCCCCTCTTTCAGAGTGCCGGTCACCGTGGCTACCTCCGGGTACAGGTCGTAGGCCACGAACACCAGCTTCGTACCAAACAGTGCCTTCGCCCAGGAGGCGATCCAGGGCAGGATCGGCGGGTTGGAATACACCACCACGCTGCGGTACTTTGCCAGCGTGGGCAGACTCAGCAGCACCATGAAGGTAAAGGAAAAATAGTTGACAATCCGTCCCAGAAAGCCGGAACGATCCATCTGAATGTATTTCAGACGGCGGATGTGAATGCCCTCCACCGTCTCCCGCACCGGAATGTCAGAACCCTCCAGATATTCTCTGGGATAGCCGCAGAGGACATCCACGGTATACCCCGCGGCCTGCAGCGCCTTTGCCGTGTCAAAGGGAAGCTGAGCCGAGGAAATATATTCCGGGTAGAAGAACTGACACAGGAACAGGATATCCCGTTTGGACTTCATAGCTTTCCTCCTCAGCCGCATTCCGTTTCGGTAATGGATTCCGGAAAACTTTTGACGCAGTAATCCCGGGGGTAGTCGCTGAGACTCCGGTCATAGCGCAGGCTGCCGAAGGCCTTGTCCACCATACCCGTCGCCGGGCTGAGCAGCTTCAGCGCCCAGGTAAGTCCCGGCACCAACCGGATTTTTCGCCCGTTGGCCTGGGCAATCCGGTTGACCATATCGCTGGTGGACACATACTCGGCATTCTGGGGACAGAAAGTCCCCTCCGCCCCGTCCTCCACAAGCAGCCGGATGAACTCCGCCAGATTGTCGATATACAGCATGGAGCGCTGGTTTTCCACCAACGGAAACACGGGAAGCTTCTTCGCCAGCTTCGCCATCGTCTGATAATTGCCCTTGCAGCCCTTGCCGTAGATCATGGGCGGACGCAAAATGGCAACCTTGAAGTGTTCGTCCCCCAGCGCCCCCAGATCTTCCTCCGCCTTTGCCTTGCTGATGCCATAATGATCGACGGGGCGGATGGGCGTGTCCCTCGTAATGGTAACCACTTTTCCCAACGGCGCGGTCAGGCCGTAGACGCTTTCCGAACTGAGGAAGAGAAACTGCCCCACGCCGTCGGCCTTGGCTTTTTCCGCTACCTCAACAGCGAGACGGTGATTCACCCGGTCGTACCGCTCCGCCTGAGAAGGATCGTCCTTGGATTTGGGCTCATGCACAATGCCCGCCGCGTGGAGAACGGCGTCAAAGCCCTGAAAGGAGCGCTCCCGCCAGTCGTCAGCGCGCAGGCTGAGCATTTCCACCTGATACGCTTCCGGCCATTGCTCCATCCAGGCCTTCACGTGCAGGCCGATGTAGCTTCCCGCGCCGGTAATCAGAATCCGTTTCATTTTTTCTCCTTTTCCAGCTGTCCGGTGCCGCCCTCCACCACGCCTTCGGATTTGAGGACGGAAGTAATGGTGCCAAAGAAGCATTTGCAGTCGAACAGGAAGCTTAACTTCTGCACATATTCCCCGTCAAACCGGGCTTTTACATCAATGGGCAGCTCGTCCCGTCCGTTGATCTGCGCCCAGCCGGTCAGTCCCGGACGCACGTCGTTGGCGCCGTACTTATCCCGTTCGGCAATCAGGTCAAACTGGTTCCAAAGCGCCGGACGAGGGCCGATGATGGACATTTTTCCGGTGAAAATCTGAAAAATCTGGGGAAGCTCGTCCAGAGAGGTCTTCCGCAGCACCCTGCCTACCCGGGTAATATACTGCTCCGGGTTTTCCAGCAGATGGGTGGGCACGTCCCGGGGCGTGTCCATCTTCATGGTGCGGAATTTCAGAATCCGGAAATGCGTCTTGTGGATTCCCACCCGCTTCTGGCGGAAAAATACCGGGCCCGGGTCATCCAGCTTGATTGCTACACTCACCAGCAGGTACACCGGCGACAGTACCACAATGGCACAGGCGGACAGGAGCAAATCCAGAAAGCGCTTTCCATACTTCTGATACATACTTGATTCCCTCTTAATTAAACCTCAATTTTCTGCCTATAGGTTGGCACAATCTCCGCCACGATATCCTTCATATTGCCGACTTCCGCCTTGCAGGCCTTGTCCAGACGGTCAAGCTGCTCCTTGAACTTTTCGTCGTCCATTTCGATGGGCTTGCCAATGTGGATCAGCTTATTCGCCGTTTCCTGCATCCCCTCTTCCTTCATCAGCAGCTCCTCATAGAGCTTCTCCCCGGGACGAAGGCCGGTATAAACAATCTTGATATCCACATCCGGCTCGTAGCCGCTGAGGCGGATCATGTTTCTGGCCATGGTATCGATCTTGACAGGCTCGCCCATGTCCAGCACGAAAATCTCGCCGCCCCGGGCGTAATAGCCCGCCTGAAGCACCAGACTCACCGCCTCGGGAATGGTCATAAAGTAGCGGATGATGTCCGGATGGGTCACGGTCACCGGACCGCCTGCCTCGATCTGCTTCTTAAACAGCGGGATTACGCTGCCGTTGCTGCCCAGCACATTGCCAAACCGCACCGCCACGAACTCGGTTTTCGACTCCCGGTTCATCATCTGGATCACCATTTCGCACAGCCGCTTGGATGCGCCCATGATATTGGTAGGGTTCACCGCCTTGTCCGTGGAGATCAGTACAAACCGGCGGACGCCGTACTTCGCGGCGGCTTTTGCCATCTTATAGGTTCCGAAGACGTTGTTCTTGATCGCCTCGTTGGGGCTGTCCTCCATCAGAGGAACGTGCTTATGGGCGGCTGCGTGGAAAATCAGATCCGGCTTATACTTGCCCACCACATAATCCACCCGGTTGGTGTTGCGCACGGATCCGATGAGCACCTGCAAATCCAGATCCGGATAGTCCCGCTTCAACTCCATCTGGATATCGTAGGCATTGTTCTCGTAAATATCGAAAATAATCAACTGCTCCGGCTTCGCGCTGGCAATCTGGCGGCACAGCTCGCTGCCGATGCTTCCGCCGCCGCCGGTGACCAGCACCACCTTCCCGTTGATGTAGTCAAAAATCTCCTCCAGATTGACCTTGATGGGATCCCGTCCCAGCAGATCCTGAGGATCCACCTTGCGCAGCTTGCTGACGCTGACGTCGCCGTTGACCATCTGGAAAATACCCGGCAGCATCTGAACCTCACAGCCGGTGGTGGTGCAGATGTCCAGAATCTCCTTGCGCACCTTGGCGGGGCAGCTGGGTATGGCGAAAATGATCTTGCTGATCTTATACTGCTTGACCATATCCGGGATATCATAGCGGTTACCCACGATGGGCGCGCCGCACAGGCGCTTATTCAGCTTCACCGGATTGTCATCAATGACGCAGGCCAGATGATCCTTCACGTAATCGCTGTTGCTGAATTCCAGCGCAAGCGCCCGGCCGGCGTCTCCCGCGCCAATGAGCATCACATTTTTCAGTCCCGAGGCATGAGCCATATGGCTAAGCTGTTTTTGCGCCGACCTCCACAGCCGGTAGGAAAACCGGATCGCCACGGTAAACACGAAACTGATCAGATATCCCACCACCATGCTGGCCCGGGGCATCAAGAAGCCGTCAAAGTGGAAAAACGTCACGCCCAGAACAGCAAGCACGATGTACGCGCCAATGATTCGGAATACCTCCGAAGTACTTACAAACGCCCAGATACTGCTGTAGAGCCGGAAACACACAAATACCAGTATGGTAATGGCGCACCAGGGGCCGATGGCGGAAAGGAAACCCTCCAGATGCTCGGTACGGATTTCCTGAAAGGAAAAATCATACCGGAACCACAGCCCCAGAAAAAACGATGTCGCCGTCGCCAGCACGTCCAGCGCTATAATCAGCAGCACCTTTGCCAGTACCGACAGATTCAGAAATTGAGGTTTTCTGATACCCATTCTTACACACCCTCTATATTCATCCAAAAGTAGACCTTTATTCTATTGTCTGCATAGTTCCATTCATTATAACACATTGTGTCGAATACAGCAAGGGTAAGTTTCTTCCGCCGCTTTCCGGAAAAATTGTCCGCCCTATAGTTGAAATACCGGGAAAAGCTGGTATAATAGCCGAATGATAGGGCATGAAATGCGGGCAAACTACCCGCACACACGAGCATCGCCGCACAGGAGGTTTTATCAATGAACGACTATGAAATTGCCAAATCCCTGGAGGCCGAAACGGTGTCCCACCGCCGGTTCTTCCACGAAAACGCGGAGGTGGGGCTGGAAATGCCGAAAGCCGTGAAGTATGTCTTTGAGCAACTGGAAGCCGCCGGGCTGCAGCCCCGAAAATGCGGTCACGGCGTCACGGCGCAGCTGGGCAGCGGTGGAAAAACCCTGCTGCTGCGGGCGGACATGGACGCGCTGCCCATGCCGGAACTGAGCGGAGAATCCTTCGCCTGCCCCACCGGAACCGAGGCGCACACCTGCGGACACGATTTCCATGCCGCCATGCTGCTGACCGCCGCAAAAATGCTCAAGCAGCAGGAAGCCTTCCTGAAAGGCACCGTCCGCTTTATGTTTCAGCCTGCCGAGGAGACCTTTGAGGGCAGCCGGGACATGATCGCAAACGGCATTCTGGAAGGCGTGGACGCCGCACTGGCCTTCCACGTTTCTCCCGGGAAAATGCCGGTCGGGCTGGTGATGTACAACAGCACCGGCACCATGATGTTCTCCGTAGACGGTTTCCGCATCACCATTCACGGCAAGGGCGGCCACGGCGCCTACCCCCACACCGCCGTGGATCCCATCAACATCGGCGTGCATATCCACCTGGGGCTGCAGGAACTGATCGCCCGGGAAGCCGATCCCACCCACGCCTGCGTGCTGACCATCGGCCAGTTCAGTGCCGGTTCCGCCGCCAACATCATCCCCGACGACGCGATTCTGCAGGGCACCCTGCGCACCAACAACCGGGAATCCCGGGAAAAACTGGTGCGGCGTATCCGGGAAGTGGCAGAAAAAACCGCAGCCGTATATGGCGGCACGGTGGAAATCGAATGGATTTCTCAGGTGCCTCCCCTTATCTGCGACCACGCACTGGTGGAATCCGTCATCGGCTATATGAAGGAGCTGCCTGTGCCCAACATGGCCTTCTACCCCAATGTCACCGCCAGCGCCTCGGAGGATTTCTCCATCGTTGCGGAAAAGGTTCCCACCGCATTTATCTATCTGTCCTCCGGATACCCGGATGCCCGGGGCGACTACCCCGCTCACAATCCCAAGGCGCGGTTTAATGAGGACGTATGCCCCAACGGCGCCGCCTTCCTGACCCACTGTGCCAAGCGCTGGCTGGAAGACAACGCCTGATCGTTTCACAGGAATACCCATGCGCTTTCGCAGTGCACCGCCATTCATGAAATGCTTCGGCGCATGGGTATTTACTGTGAATGCGGAGCGTTCACAGTAAAACGGACAGCTGCAGGCCGTTGGCTCTGCAGCTGTCCTTCTTTCTACGAAAACCGGTTCATTCCTTTCCGTCAATCGTCTCCGCCTGTGCGGCAAGATTGCTCCGGGAAAACACGATCCGCCCCGTTCCCTCCGGATTTTCACAAAGGAATTCTCCCCTCGGTTCTCCGGCAGGATACAGCTCCCGCACCTGACTGACACCCTCTTCGCTTACGGTAAATAAAACCACCCGATCCCGGCAAAAAAAGTAAGCCCCGCAAAAATCGGACGCTTCCCTATGGGGATCCTCCGGACATTCAATCATGCCCTCGTGAAACCGGTACAGACGCCCATCCTCAGCGCCGTACCATTCTCCCGTATACGCACCGGGATCGATCGCCGTCCTATTCAAAAATAGCACGCCTGCCGCCAGTGCGACAAGAACAATGCCCAATGCTATCCAACGCTTCATGGAGTTCCTCCGGTTTCGAAGTTGCTGAGGATATTATACACACCCCATCCGCAAACCGCAATCCCTCAAACCTTAAAAATTATGTAAACTTATTTTGTGAAAATTCTACAATCCCACCAAAGGAGAATGCCCGGCTGCCGCCGGGCATTCCGTTTGCAAATTCCCACACCGCAAGGTGCTTAACGGCTCTTGGAAACCGGCTCAGAAAATCACACCACCCGCATTCAGTCGCCAGCCGGATTCCGTGACCTCCAAAACGGAGCCGTAGTAAGCGTCCATTGCCTTTACCAGCGCCACGGCGTCGGACACCGCCGCCGTCTCGTAGCAGGAGTGCATGGCCAGCTGGGGCAGACCAATATCCACCGTGGGGACGCTCACATGGCCGAGGGAGATCCGTCCCAGCGTGGAGCCGCCGGGAATATCCGCCCGGTTGCAGTAGCTTTGCACAGCCACCCCCGCTTTTTCGCAAATTCTGCGGAATATGGCTGCGGAAACGCCGTCCGTGCAGTAGCTCAAATTCGCGCTGTACTTGATCGCAATGCCGCCGCCCATGACCGGCGCATTGGCCGGATCCGCAAGCTCCGGATGATTGGGATGCAGGGCGTGGGCATTGTCCGCCGAAACCACAAAGGACTGCGCCAGCAGCCGGCTGAAATCCCAGTCCATATCGTGGCACACTCTGCCCAGCACATCCGTCAGCAAGGTGGAACCGGCGCCCTGCACGGAGCCGGAACCAACCTCCTCACTGTCAAATACACACAGCACCGGCACCTCGCAGGTCGTCCCGGCTTGCAGAAAACCACGGGTACAGCCCCAGACGCATTCCAGATCGTCCAGAGCAGGTGCGGAAAGATATTCCTCCTCCACGCCCCACACCGACGCCTTCTGCCGGACGTACAGATACAGGTCATGCCCCAGAATCCTGCCGCCCGCCTGCTCCTCCAGCAGCTTCTGAAGCTTTCCGGCGCTTTCCTTTCCGCCTGCCAGTGGCAGCATATCCACCGCCGGGTTCCATTTGTAGCCGTCGTTGACCTGCCGGTTCATGTGAATCGCCACATTGGGAATCAGCAGCAGATCCCGGTCAATGTCCACCAGACGGGTTTCCACCCCGTCCTCCGTCTCCACGCTCACCCGTCCCGCCACGGACAGCGGGCGATCCAGCCAGGTAAACAGCAGCTGGCCGCCGTAACGCTCCACGACCAGCCGGTTATAGGTGCCAGCCAATTCAAAATTTTCCTTGACCTTAAAACAGGGGCGGTCGGCGTGGCTGGCGCTGATCAAAAACCCTTTCGGCGCTTCCCGGGGAATCCGGAACGCAATCAGCGCGGAACCGCCCCGAATCAGATAGTAGCTTCCTCCGGGCGAAAGCCGCCACGCTTCCCTCTCGGACAGTTTTGTATACCCCGCATCCCGCAGCAGTGCCTCCAGATACGCCTGAGCATGATACACACTGTGGGACGCGTCCAAAAACGCGCACAAATCCCTGATACCGCTTTCCAATGTGGTTTCCTCCTTCGCTTCCTTCGCCGGCAAGCCGGCCTTTTCCCTATTATACGCCCCGGGGAGGAATCCGTCAACCGTTTCAGGCTCCGTCCTGTTTCTTCATAATTCTTCTTAAAAGTTACAATTTCTATCATTTTTTACAGGAATTGTCGATATTTGGCGAACGATTATTTTTTGAATTTCCTTGCAAATCGAAGCGCATCGTGCTATCCTTTAGTTGTCGCACATGGCAGTTACGCCGTGTACTGGGGAGAATTCTACATGACAGGAGAGGAATGTATGGAAAACACAACAACGGTATTCATCGCCGACAGCGCCGAGGACTTTTGCACCGGGTTGACCGCCGCCTTGCAGCGCGCCGACGGCTTTCAGGTTATGGGAACAGCCAGTGACGGGGAACTGGCAATCCGCATGATTCAGGAGAAAAAGCCGGATATTCTGGTGCTCGACCTGATGCTTCCGAAAAAGGACGGTATCGGCGTGCTGAAGGCAATCGCAGGCATGGAGCATAAGCCCATCACCCTTGCCACCTCCGCCTTTGTCACGGAGTATGTTTCCACGGCGGCCGCCAATCTGGGGGTTCGGTACCTGATGCTGAAGCCCTGTGACATGACCGCACTGGTGGAGCGGCTGGAGGAAATCCGGGGTGGGGAGAGCCTGCGGTATCCCGCTGCCCGCCGCCCTGACAAAACCAGCATTGAAAGCATGGTCACCAATATCATTCACGAAATCGGTGTGCCCGCCCACATCAAGGGGTATCAGTACCTGCGGGAGGCTATCATCATCGCAGTCAACGACATGGACGTGATCAATGCCATCACCAAGGTTCTCTATCCTCAGGTAGCGAAAACCTTCGGCACCACGCCGTCCCGGGTAGAGCGGGCCATCCGCCATGCCATCGAAGTCGCCTGGGACAGAGGGGACCTGGACACCCTGCAAAGATTCTTTGGCTATACCGTCAGCAACACCAAGGGAAAGCCCACCAATTCGGAGTTCATCGCCCTGATCGCGGACAAGCTCCAATTGCAGCTCAAGAGCGCGGAAGCGGCGCAGTATTAAGGTAGCTCGTTTTCTCACAGGCCAAAACCAAACAGATATGATAACATCGGAAAAATGCAGTTTCGCTGCAAAACTACGGCGCCCGGGGAATTCCCGGACGCCGTTCTGTTTCAGTCAGCAAGTGATTCCAGATATGTACCGCGCCGAAGCTGCGCGGGAGCACACTTGCGGCAGTAGTAATCTGTCACAAGTCCGCCGGAGGTCTTTTCCGGTTCGCCGCAGCGAGAGCAGGCAGGGAGCCGCGTGATCTTGTAGTCAAAGACCCAGAAGCCGGAACCGGCGCTGGTGATGCTGCCCCAGGTATGCTCATCGTTGATGTGATTGCTGATTCTTCTGTAGTTGTAAATATTGGAATCCCGCACCCGAACCATGCCGTCCTCCGTAATCTCCTGAAGCACAATGTAGTGCCCCGCCCGTGTCCAATAGCCCGGATGCTGGACGGAAATTGCCACATGACCATCCTCCAATCCCTGCCAGGCCGCCGTCGGGTCATAGGTCTGCTCGATCAGATAGAAGCCCATGCCCGGGGATTCCTTGAAAAAGATCATACCGTCAGTCCCGTGGCGGTGGCTGTAGCCGCCAAAGCGCCGGCACATTTCCGGCGGGGACATCAGTTCATCCGTCATATAGGAGGCCACCATCGCCATGGAGGTGATGCCGCAGCCGTTGGTGCGGATGGGCCAGCCGCCATACATGGTGGTGGGGTAATCCTGCTGTAAATACAGGGGAATTTCCGGGAATCGCTCATGGGCGATGTCCGGATACAGAAGTTCATCGGAAGAAACCAGCGCTTCCGCCTCCGGCAGAACGATATCATCGTAGGTGACCTCCATGGGGTAGGCTTCCTTTGCCTTCTGAATCAGCGCTGTCTGCGCATCCCGCTGGGCCTGCTCCGCCGCTTCCACCTCCGAAACAGATTCCTTCCCGGAGAAATAGAGGATGTGTACGCCATCCTCGCCGTTGATCACGGTGGTGTCCCCCGGCTGGCGCTCCGGCGCGAAGCACCATGCCGCAATGTCCTGAGGAAGCTGCTCCTTCAGAACCCGCCGGTAGGCACCGCCGTCCAGCGCGGAGGCGGAATCCTCAGAATACCAGTGGGCCAGATCCGCGAAGGTGCTCTCCCGCTGCTTTTCCTGATTGGTCAGAGGCTTGACCCGGGCGGCAGCCTTCTCCTGAAATGCCGCTATGGCTTCCTCC
>JAXEAK010000136.1:0-15136 GCA_034094395.1 Faecousia sp. | reverse complement strand
TGCGAAAAACCGCCGTTTTCTTGGTGAAAACGGCGGTTTTTTTGGAGCTAGTGACCTGACTCGAACAGGCGACCTTCTCATTACGAGTGAGATGCACTACCGACTGTGCTACACTAGCATAACATCAGCCTGATTATTATACAGAAAGTCAGGCTGAATGTCAACAACTTTTTACAGCTTTATGCCAACCTCCCGGGCTTTTTCCCGGATGGAAAGCAAATCGTCAAAGGTTTCCGGGCGTTTGGTCACATCCCGCAGCAGCGCGGAGGGGTGGTAGATGGCAGTCATCCACAAACCTCCCTTCTCCACCCACTGTCCATGCTGGCGGGTAATTCGATAATCCGGGTCGATCAGCCGTTTGGCGGCAATGCGCCCAAGGCAGACAATCATTTTGGGCTTTACCAGCGCCACCTGATTGCGCAGATATCCGATGCAGGCCTCCTGCTCCGTCTCCAAAGGATCCCGGTTGTGGGGCGGACGGCATTTGACAATATTGCAGATATAGCAGTTGTCCTCCCGGGAAAGATCAATGATGGAAAGCATATCGTCCAGCAGCTTCCCGGCAGGCCCCACAAAGGGCACTCCCGTCAAGTCCTCCTGCTCCCCGGGACCTTCCCCCACGAACAGGATGTCTGCGTCCTCCCTGCCCACGCCGAACACCACATTATGCCGGGTCTCACACAGACCGCAGCGGGTGCACCCGGCGCACTCCGCCTTCAGCGCGTCCCACGTCCGCATCAGGAATTCCTCCTGCGCTCCGCCCGGCGCTTGCGGCGACGTGCCCGGATCCGGTTGCGCATATAGGCGTTATAGGCGAGATACGCAATCGCAAGACCCAGCACGATCACGCAGATCGTGCCCAGCACGGACAGGAAGCCCGAACCGCTTCCGTCTCCAGCAACCTCCGCGGAGTGAATGGTCACGCCGGTTTTGTCCGCGGCCTTCACATTGTTCATGGCGTAGACCTCCACCTCCGTCAGCACAGAGTTTCGGTACACCACCTCCAATGTCGCAATCAACTGATCCTTTTTGATGGGCGCGGAAAGCCCGCCGCCCACCGCCTTGTAGTTCATCTGAATGTTCTTCATCTGGGCGTTGACAGGTACCACGGAATCCACGTCCACCGTGGCCTGTCCCACCACGTTGCACTCTCCCCCGTTCACCTTGAAGGAGCTGAGTGCCATGCCGTCGTAGATGATCCGATTGACCTTAAAGCTATTGAAAGCATAGTCCAACAGGTCGGACATTTCATTGAAGTTACCATAGTTCTTGGGCTGCCAGCCGTTCTCCGCAAAAGTACGGGTGGCTCCTAAAATCACGGCGATAAAATTCATGCCGTTGTATTCCGCCGTACAGACGATGGACGCGCCATAGGATTCATAGTACGACTGCATACCGCCGGTAACCCGGGTATCATAGAAGTCCTGCAGGGTGCTGTCATCAATCATGTAGTTCTGAGTTTTGAATTCCTTACGACCCTGCACCATGTTGGTATCGGGAATCTGATAGCTCTTGGCGCCGAAAATCTCCTGAAAGTCCTCGTTTGCGATGGCGGTCTGCACAATCCGCGCCATGTCCCGGGCGGTACTGTAGGACTCGGCGGTATACAGGCCGCTGACGTTGCCAAACTCCGTATTGGTGCAGCCCATTTGTTTGACCCGACTGTTCATCAGCTCCAGAAAGGCAGCCGTCGTTCCGGAAACGTGATGTGCCAGAGCCACAGCAGCGTCGTTGGCGTTAATCAGCAGCAGCGCGTACAGCAGATCCTTGACCGTGAGTTCCTCGTTACTTTTCAGGCTTTCCGACTGAACCTTGTTGACGCCGGCGGGAACGTAGGACTGGATGCCCTCCGTCACCGTCACCACATCGTCCAGATTGCAGTTTTCCAGCACAATCAGCGCCATGACGATCTTTGCCAGTGTGCCGGGGTGGATCTTCAGATCCGGATTATAGGCATAGACCACTGTGCCGGTCTTGTACTCATACAGGAATACGCCCTGAGCGGTATCCAGCTTTTTCTCCGTTCCCGCCAGCGGCGACATACCGTTGATGGTGCGGCAGCCGCTCTGAATGCACACCGTGCCAAACGGCGCCTCGGCGGGCTGGGTCATGGGGATCTGCTCTGCCTGCTCCGTCTGTTCCGTCTGCTCGGTCTGCACCGCCTCCGCCGCCACCGGCAGCGCATAACACTGAATCAGCAGCGCGGCAGCCAAAAAAAACGACAGACATTTTATTTTTTTCATAATTTTCCCTCAATAGTCATCCGCCGGACTTGTCCGACGGGAAAAAATCGTGTATAATGTGATTTACATTATATCAGATTTTCCCGTTTCCGTCAATGTGAGGAGGGAGATTCCCGTGAAAAATAAACCGATAGCCGTTTTATTTCTGGCCACT
The DNA here is from genome assembly GCA_034094395.1 of Faecousia sp. Classification (GTDB taxonomy): domain Bacteria; phylum Bacillota; class Clostridia; order Oscillospirales; family Oscillospiraceae; genus Faecousia. Next base: position 12,739 of record JAXEAK010000136.1, on the reverse strand, counting down.
GCCCTGTTTATTGGGCTGGTCGCGGGACTGTTTCTGGGCAGAAACTGCTCCGGCGATCCCGTTTCGGTGTCCCCGCTTCCGGTACCGGCGGAAACCCACGCCGCTGCGGCTGCCGCCGACCCATCGGAAAGCACCGAATCGGTCTTCCCCATTGACATCAACACGGCGGATGTTCAGACGCTGACCGCTCTCCCGGGGATCGGCGCGGTGCTGGCAGAGCGCATTGTACGCTACCGGGAGCAGAACGGCCCGTTTACCCACGTTGAGCAGCTGAAGAACATCGAAGACATCGGTCAGACCCGGCTGGAGGCCATTGCGGATCTGATTACCATTGGAGGATAACCTATGAAAATACTGGTTGTAGACGACGAAGCGCTTCTGGTGAAGGGCATTCGCTTTAATCTGCAGAACGAGGGCTACGACGTAATCACCGGCAGCGACGGTCTGGAGGCCGTGCAGGCCGTACAGGAGCAAAAGCCGGATCTGGTGGTGCTGGATGTAATGATGCCCAATATGGACGGGCTGACCGCCTGCTCCAAGATCCGGGAATTTTCCGACATTCCCATTATTATGCTCACCGCGAAAACCGACGACATGGACAAACTCATGGGCTTCGACCACGGCGCGGACGATTACCTGACCAAACCCTTTAATATTCTGGAACTGAAGGCGCGGATCCGGGCGCTGCTCCGCCGGGCAGGCGGAACCGAGAAAAAGCCGCCGGAAAATACCCTGACCATCGGCACCATCACGCTGGATCTGGACGCCCGGAACGCCTACCGGGACGGGCAGCTGGCGGATCTGACTGCCAAGGAATTCGATGTGATCGAATTTTTGATGCGCAATCCCAACCGGGTCTATTCCCGGGAAGCGCTGCTGGACACTATCTGGGCGTACGAATACCGCAGCGATATCCGCACGGTGGACGTACACATCCGGCGTCTGCGGGAAAAGCTGGAGGAAAATCCCGCACAGCCGAAATACATTCTGACGAAATGGGGCGTTGGCTATTACTTCCGAAAATAACGGTACCGCAGGCCGCGGTTACGGAAAAACCCAGTTCCGCTACGCGATGACCTATGTGGTCATCACCTCTGTGGTTCTGCTGGTGCTGAATATCTATTGCTCCATCGCCTGCCAGAACCTGTTCTATGAAAGCAAGCGCTCCGGCATGATCGAAAAATGTCTGCTGGCATCGGACGAAATCTCCGCGCTGGAAGTGCTAAACACCTCCACCGTCACCGCCGTCGTCGGGCAGATCGAAAGTCTGAAGGTCACCCGGCTGCTGGTGACGGATCAGGCGGGCTGCACCCTGTACGACAGCGCCTCTTCAGCTGTTGGTACCTACGCCCTGTTTCCGGAGATCCGGGCGGCTATCGAGGGAAACGATGTCTGCTCCTGGCGCTACCGAAACGGCGTCATCGATTCCCGGGCGGCAACGCCGATCATCTACTACGGCACCATCGTCGGCTGCGTGTACATGACGGACTACGACGCCACTCAGGGTGCGCTGATTCAATCGCTGCAACGCACCATTCTGGGCATCACCGCGCTGCTGGAAATTATCGTCATTCTCTTCTCCATCGCCTTTTCCAACACCTTCTCCCGGCGCCTGAACCGGATCATGGCATCCATGCGCATCATCCGGGAGGGCGACTATTCCCACAAGGTGAACATGGGCGGCAACGACGAGTTGACCATTCTCGGCAACGAATTCAACGAATTGACTGAGCGGCTGCAAACCTCGGAGCAGAAGCGAAGCCGGTTTATCTCCGACGCTTCCCACGAACTGAAGACCCCTCTGGCCTCCATCAAGCTGCTCACCGACTCCATTTTGCAGTATGACATGGATCTGGAGACCGTTCGGGAATTTGTGGGCGACATCGGCAACGAGGCCGAACGTCTGAACCGGATGACAGAAAAAATGCTCTCCCTGACCCGGGCGGAAAATGTGCCCCAGCAGGAGATGGAGATTATTTTCATGGCGCCAACCATCCGGCGGGTTGCCAGAATGCTGAAAAACAACGCTCTGCAGGCGGGCATATCCTTCGACCTGCAGCTGGACAACGACAGTTCCATCCTGATTCTGGAGGACGACCTGTATCAGATCGTTTTTAACCTCATGGAAAACGGCATCAAGTACAACCAACCCGGCGGCAGGCTCACCGTGCGTTTGCGTCGGGACGGGGACAACGCGGCTCTGGAAATCAGCGATACTGGCATGGGCATTCCCGCCGATGCCATTGACCACGTATTTGAGCGGTTTTACCGGGTAGACAAAGCCCGCTCCCGGCAGACCGGCGGCAGCGGACTGGGACTCGCCATCGTCCGCAGCATCGTTCAGCGCAACCGCGGGGAAATCACGCTTACCAGCGAGCTGGGAAAGGGCACAACCTTTGTGGTCACCTTCCCCGCCTTTGATGCGGAGGTGGATCCGGAATGAAGCGCATTCTCTGTTTTCTTCTTACAGCGGCGCTGCTGCTTCCCCTGCTCTGCGGCTGCGGCGAACAGGTTCGGGAACCGGTCACCTTTTACTATCTGCGGAAAAATTATCAGGAGTCCATGGACTCGCTGATTGCCTCTGAGGAGCGGGAAGCCTCCGGCCACCGGGACAATCTGAATTATCTGCTGACTTTCTACCTGATGGGGCCGGTGGATGAGGAGCTTCAGTCTCCCCTGCCCCGGGGAACCGCTTTGCACCGTGTGTATCAGGAGGACACCGGCCTGACCCTGGAGCTGTCCAATACCTCTGCGCTGCTGACGGATTATGAATTTTCCCTTGCCTGCGCCTGCCTGTCCCTGACCTGTATGGATCTGGCCGCCGTAGATACGGTGACCGTGGTCAGCGGCAACCGAAGTCTGACCATGAACCGGGACACCCTGACGCTGTATGACAGCGTACGACCTGAGGAGGAAACCAAATGAAGTGTATTTCCTGGAATGTGAATGGCCTGCGCGCCTGCGTGGGCAAGGGCTTTCCGGAGTTCTTCCGGCAAGCGGATGCGGATGTTTTCTGCATTCAGGAAACGAAGCTGCAGGCAGGCCAGATCGACCTTCCCACCCCCGGCTATTCCCAGTTCTGGAACTATGCCGAGAAAAAAGGCTACTCCGGCACTGCCATTTTCGCGAAAGAGCCGCCGCTGGCCGTTACCTATGGCGTGGGTGTGGACGAACTGGATACGGAAGGTCGGCTGATCACGCTGGAATATCCGGACTTTTTCCTTGTCACCTGCTACACCCCAAACGCCCAGCCGGAACTGGCGCGCATCGACCACCGGCTGAAGTGGGACGAAGCCTTCCGCAACCATCTGAAGTCGCTGGATCGGAAAAAACCGGTCATCGCCTGCGGCGACCTGAATGTCGCGCATCAGGAAATTGACCTGAAAAACCCCGCCGCCAACCGGGGCAGCGCCGGATTCTCCGATCAGGAACGGGAAAGCTTCGGGAAGCTGCTGGACGCAGGCTTTACCGACTCCTTCCGGTTCCGCAATCCGGATGCCACCGGCGCCTACAGCTGGTGGAGCTATCGTTTTAACGCCCGGAAAAACAACGCAGGCTGGCGCATCGATTATTTTCTCGTATCTGACCGGATTGCGGACAAAATCGAGGCTACGCCCATTTACTCCGAGGTGTTTGGCTCCGACCACTGCCCTGTGGGACTGGAAATTTCCTTCTGATCCGGCTCGTCCGTTACCAGAATGCCTGATTCCCCGTATTTTCGCACCAGAAAGCTGGTTTTCAGCCGCTCTATGTAGGCGAAAGGCTCCTCCGGGATAATGGGAACAAATTTTTCCCTCCCGGAATCGTGTTTTGGCGCCAGCGTAAAGGTGAGTTCCCCCTCCCCCAGCCGCTTGACCGGAATCCGGGTGTCCAGTCCAAACCCGCCGTCCATGGGCACCACAACCCCCAGATTTTCCTGCTTTTCTCCACTTTTGGCATACAGCCGACACACCACATCCCCGGTCAGCCGGCAGCGGCAGTGAATCTGGTAGTACAGCCCCTGACGCTGCACCTGCACCTTCCCGGCAGGCTGATTTCCAAACTGCACAGAGTAATCCAAAGCAAACGCCCCCTTGCCGCTAATCTACGCGGCAGGGAGGCGTTCTATTCATATCAGGGGCTGACCGTTGATGACAAGCTGGAAGCGCAGCTCCAGCCGTTCCGCCGCCTTCCGGCACAGCACCATACGTTTCATGAAAATCTCAAAATACTCCATCACGGAACTGACTGAGGTATCCACCGTCAACTCCAGCGTAACTGTGTGCTGCTCCAGATCCAGTTTCAGTTCGGAATGGGTGACGGAGTAGTTGACCCGGTCGTGGATATCCTCAGAGATATCCGCCGTTTTTCGCACCCGGGAACGGCGCACATCAGACTTGTCCGCCAGAAACAGCGCCGCCGCCACCGCGTTCACGGGAACGCCGTTGCCCTCGTCGTGGTTGCCGATGGCGGTGACAATCGTAGCGATTTCCTCCGGTGGGAAATTCATCCGATCCAGAATCCGGAATGCCATCACCGCGCCGCTCTGGCTGTGATCCACCCGATTGACCACGTTGCCGATATCGTGCAGATACCCGGCAATCCGGGCAAGCTCCACAGTTCGCTCCGGATAACCCAGAGCCTCCAGAATATCTCCCGCAGTCTTTGCCACCCGGGTCACATGGGCAAAACTGTGCTCCGTAAAGCCCAGCGCCTGCATGGAGGCATCCGCCTGGGCAATATAAACCTTCACCGCCGGATCCCGGCGGACTTCTTCATAGGTCATTTCCGCGCTTCCCTTCAAAACTCATTTTCCACAATAGTATGCCAGGGAATTGTAAAATGCGCAACGAGACTTTCGTAAAATATGTGTCAATATGCGTTCTCCGGTGCCAGCAGGCAGGACAAATCCGCCAGATCCTCCTGTCCGATGAGGTAAGCGCCCATCTGCTCCAGCGCGGCGGCAGCTTCACTGCCATCCCGGAAACAGGCCACCATGCTCCAACCGAAACGCAGATTTTTCACCGTGCCGTCCCAGGTGCCGCCCCGCTGGAAATCCGATTGGGCGACAAACACCATCCGCCCCAGCGCATGAATGCAGCGGTTGCGGCTCAGGGCGCGCTGGGCGGAAAAGGGCTCGTCAAAGCCGTCCTCACTGAGGTAGAGCAGATTCCTTCGGGGAAAACGGTTCAGGCTGTCCGCCACAATGCTGATAACCCGTCCGCCCGCCGCGAGGCAGGCTTCCTGTGCAGCGCGGTCGGCGCCCCGGGCATTGCCGGAGACCAGCGTCAGACCCTGCATGGCAGCCTGATATCCCACCGCTTCCGCAAATTCCCGGTTGGGCTGCGCCAGTTCCCGGCTGCCCACCAGCGCGATGGCCGGCGTATTCAGAATTTCCAAATCTCCCCGCGCCCACAGGCAGCCCGGGCTGTCCAGCCCCAGCCGCTGGTGAAGCAGGTGGGGATACCGGTTGCAGACCCGGGTAATGGGGACACAGCCCTGGGCTGCGCCCCGGGATAAATAGGCATCCAGCGTCCGTTCCTGAGAGAGCAATCCCACGATCTGCGCCGCCATGTCCCGGCTGTAGCCCAGATCCATGACATCCGACGGGCGCAGTTCCCGGTCTTCCCCATCCCGGCAGGCATCCCGCACCCGCTGCGCCAATGTGCGCAGCTGCGCCGTGGTCAGCACTCTGCGTTCCGGATCTCCCAGATGGCTGGTCAGCAGGAGAAAGCCCCGCTCCCGCCCGTTCAACGCAGACGCCTCCGGGGTTTCACGGGCGCTTTCGCTTCCTCCTCCGTCAGATTTCCGTCCGCACTGAGCACCATGGGCTTCACGGTGAACTGACAATACTTGCAGATATCGTCCAGCCGCGCCTGTTCCGGGAAGTTGCTCACCAGACTCCAGGCCACGCCCTTACGCTTGGCTCTGCCAGTGCGGCCGATGCGGTGGACATAGTATTCGTTTTCCTCGGGACTGTCATAGTTGATGACGCAGTCTACATCCTCCACGTCGATGCCCCGGGAGGCTACGTCCGTGGCAATGAGGATGGGAAGCTTTCCCTCCCGGTAGCGCTGCATGGTTTTCTCCCGCTGACTCTGGCGGATATCGCCGTGAATGCAGTCGCAATCAAGGCCTGCCCGCTGCAGTTCGTCGCTCAGGCGCTGGCACATATGCTTGGTATTACAGAAAATCATCACTCGCTCGAAGCCCTGCGTCCGGATCAGGCGCATCGTGGTCTCCGCCTTTTCCAAGGGGGTACAGTGCAGGCAGAACTGGTCGATATCCGGGCGATCCTCCTGCTTTGGCTCCACCGTGATCTCCACCTCTTCCCGCTGGTACATCCAGGACACGGTCATGACCTCCTGAGAGATGGTAGCGGAGAACAGACCCAGATTTTTCCGGTTCTTCACCTTGTCCAGGATCCGGGTCACGTCCTTGAAAAAGCCCATGTCCAGCATCCGGTCGGCCTCGTCCAGAACCACCGTCTGAATTTTGTCCAGGCGGATGGTCTTCCGGTTATAGTGATCCATCAGCCGTCCCGGGGTAGCCACCACGATCTGGGGCTTGCGCTCCAGCTGCTTGATCTGGCCGCCGATGCCCGCGCCGCCATAGAGCACCGCCACCCGGATGCCCTGAAAATAGGTCAGAAGCCCACGCAGCTCATCACCGATCTGGATAGCCAGCTCCCGGGTGGGCGCCAGAATCAGGCCTTGCACGGCATCGTTTTCCGGATCCACGTGCTCAATCATGGGAATTCCGAAGGCGAAGGTCTTGCCGGTGCCGGTAGGCGCCTTGGCAATCACGTCCCGCCACTGCAGGAAATAGGGAATTGCTTCTGCCTGAATGGTAGTGGGATAACCATAGCCCTTGCGCTCCAGCGCTTTCAGCATAGCCTCGCTGAGGCCGAGACTTTCAAATGTTACATCCATAGTTTTCGTTCCTCTATTTATCCATAGTCTCCTTAATTGTAGCATCTTTTTCCCTTTTTTGCAACCATCTTGTGCATCCGCCCCATTCTTTCGCGGAAAATTAAGAATTGCCCGGCACCGGAACGGTGGACAAACCGGTCAGGATATGGTATATTGTATGCTATCCTATTTTGTCCACGCCATAAGGAGAAGAATTATGGGCAAACTGATTGTAATTGAAGGCACGGACGGTTCCGGGAAATCCACCCAGTTTCAGCGTCTGACCCAAAGGCTCGCCCAGGGGGGGCGGCAATTCCAGAAGCTGGTGTTCCCCCAATATTCTGAGCCCAGCTCCGCGCTGATCCGGATGTACCTTGGCGGGGAATTCGGAGACAAGCCCTCCGATGTCAACGCCTACGCCGCTTCCGCGTTTTATTCCGTTGACCGCTACGCATCCTACAAAAAGGTCTGGGGGCAGTGGTATGAACAGGGCGGTCTGGTGATTTCCGACCGCTACACCACTTCCAACGCCGTGCACCAGGCCTCCAAGGAGCCGCCGGAAAAGCAGGGCGCGTTCCTGAAATGGCTGTATGACTTTGAGTATGACAAGCTTGGACTGCCCAGACCCGATCTGGTAATTTATCTGGACGTGCCCACGGATTTTACCGAAAAAATGATGCGCACCCGGGAAGCCGCCACTCATACCCATGCGGATATTCATGAGCAGGATATGGAATATCTTGCCACCTGCCGCCGCGCCGGCAGAGCCGCGGCAGACTACTACGGCTGGACAGTGATCCAGTGCGTACGCTGCGGCGTCATGCGTTCCATCGATGACATTCACGAAGAAATTTACCGCCATGTGGCGGCCTGTCTGGAGGACTGAATTATGGTTTATATGCTGCTTGGAACCGGTTTTGAAGTTACGGAGGCCATGGTGCCGCTGGTGATGATGCGCCGCGCCGGAATCGACGTGTGCACCGTCGGCCTGAACGGCAAAACCATCCGCGGAAGCCGGGACATTGAGATTGTCGCTGACATCGAGTTGGGTGAACTGGATCTGACCACGCTGGAGGGCATCATTCTCCCCGGCGGGCTGGGCGGCGTGGCTTCCATCAAGGCAAACCAGCTTGCGCTGGATGCCGTGAAATTTGCCTGGGAGAACCACAAGCTGGTAGCCGCCATCTGCGCCGGCCCCACCGTGCTTGCCATGCTGGGCATCACCGACGGGAAAAGAGCCACCTGCTACCCCGGCTGTGAGGAGCAGATGGGTTCTGCTGTCATGGTGCCCGGCGCCGCTGCCGTGACCGACGGCAACGTGATCACCGGCACCTCCGCCGGCTGCGCCATTCCCTTCGCCCTGCAGCTCATCACCGCCCTGAAGGGACAGGAAGCCGCAGACGCCGTGGCAAAGCAGATCGTCATTCGCTGAAACCGGGAGGAAATGCATGGAAGAAAAAAACGTATCGGATCGGGACGAGAAGAAGATTCCGGAAGCCGTCCCGGAACCGGAAGCGACGGAAGTGCCGCTGGTCTTTACCAGCGAGGATGTCCAGGTGGCGGCGTCCGCAGAGGATGCCCCGGAGCCTCCGATCACTCCGGAGGAGCCGGAACCCTCCGCCGAGCCGGAGGCTGCGGAAGATCGTTCCGAAGAAATTGCTGAGAAAATTCCGGAGGAAAAGTCTGAAGAAGTGACGGATGAAACTTCCCAAGAGGTCTCGGAGCCGCAGACGGAAGACGAAGTCCCTGCCGCTCCCGACGCCGCGCAAGACGCCCCTTCCGTCCCGGAGGGATCCACATCGGAAGACGCACCACCGAAAGCGCCCTTCGATCTTTCCATTCTGGATGACCCGGAACTGGATATTCTGGACGATCCTGAGTTGGAGGAGGTACTCTCCGAAGACACATCGGAGAAGGACGCCCCGGACGCGGCGTTTCAGGAACAGGATCCGGAGTTTGACGAGCTGCTCAACGCACCGAAGCAGGAACAAGCGCCCCCGGCCAAGGAGCGTCCGCCCCGCAAGGGTCGTCCCAAGCGCAAAAAAGGCGAGGGACTTCTGGGCATTCCCAATATGCTGGTCACCGTGGTGTGGCTCGCCCTGATTGTCGCAATCGGTGTGACTGCCGGGCGGATGCTGTGGGTCTGCGCGGCGGATGTGCTGGCCTTCGGTCGGGAAGACAAACCCGTCACCGTGACCGTCTATGAGTCGGACACCATGGACGACATCATTGAAAAGCTCTACAGTGGCGGTCTGATCCGCTACCGGAGCCTGTTTAAGCTTTATGCGGATATCTCCCACGCGGAGGAGGACATTGATCCCGGCATTTACGACCTGAACACCCGCTACGACTATCACGCACTGGTGAACATGATGTCCGCCAGCTCCAGCCGAACCGTCGTGGAGGACGTGCTGATCCCGGAAGGCTACACCTGCCGGCAGATCTTCGCCCTGCTGGAGGAAAAGCGCATCTGCACCGCACAGGATCTGGCCGCTTATGCTGCCAACGGAGAACTGAAGGATTACTGGTTCCTGGAAAATGTGGAACGGGGAACGGATTACTGTCTGGAGGGCTTCCTGTTCCCGGATACCTACGATTTCTACAAAAACTCCACCCCCCGCGAGGTGCTGGAAAAGCTGCTGGACAACTTTGAAGTCCGTTTTGACGAAGAGATGCGCGCCCAGATCGACACGCTGAACGCCACCGTCACAGACGGCTCCTACACCGTCCGGGAAGTGGCAATTGTGGCATCCATGATCGAAAAGGAAGCGGCTGCGCCTGCGGAAGCGCCCAACATCGCCGGCGTCATCTACAACCGTCTGTTCAAATGGAACGGCACGCCTGCTTATCTGAACATCGACGCCTCCATTGTCTACGCGCTGGGCGGCAAGGCCGATCTGACCAAGGAAGATCTGCAGGTTGACTCCCCCTACAACACCTATACCCACACCGGTCTGACCCCAACGCCTATCTCCAATCCCGGCCTGTCCAGTCTGAAGGCTGCCCTGTCCCCTGCTTCCCACAACTATTACTACTATGTGCTGAACCCCGAAACCGGTATGCACACCTTCTCCAGCACCTACGAGGAGCACTCCGGCTATGTGGCAGCCTATGCGGAGGGTCAATGAGAAAACTGGAATTACTCAGTCCCGCCGGGGATATGGAAAGACTGAAAATGTCCGTCCTCTATGGCGCGGACGCGGTATATCTGGCGGGAACCAGCTTCGGTATGCGTTCCTTTGCCGGGAATTTCACCCCTGAGGAACTGCCTCAGGCGGTGAAATTTGCCCACGACCATGGAGTAAAATGTCACGTCACCGTAAACACCATGCCCCGAAACGATGAAGTCGCCCGGCTGCCCGCCTATTTGGAGCAGCTGGACGACGCCGGCGTGGACGCGCTGATCGTTGCCGATCTGGGTGCTTTCATGCTGGCCGGGAAATATGCGCCTCACTGCCAGCGGCACATCTCCACCCAGCAATCCGTCGCCAATTACGCGTGCGCCCAGAGCTGGTTCGATCTGGGCGCCCAGCGGGTGGTACTTGCCCGGGAATGCTCGCTGGAGGAAATCCGCACCATCCGGCAGAAGGTGGATCCCAAACTGGAAATTGAAACCTTCGGCCACGGCGCCATGTGCGTCAGCTATTCCGGGCGGTGTTTGCTCAGCAACTATATGACCGGACGGGACTCCAACCGGGGAGCCTGCGCCCAGCCCTGCCGTTACCAGTACGCCCTGATGGAGGAAAAGCGTCCCGGGGAGTACTTCCCCGTTTACGAGGACGAAAAGGGCACCTACATTCTCAATTCCCGGGATATGTGCATGATCGACCACCTGAAGGATCTGATGGATGCCGGGGTGGACTGCATCAAAATTGAAGGCCGGGCAAAATCCGCCTATTATGCCGCTATTGTAACCGGGGCGTACCGCCACTGCATCGACGACACTGCCGCCGGGCGGGAAATCGACCCGGTATGGCGGGACGAAGTAGAGCACGTTTCCCACCGGGTGTACTCCACCGGCTTCTACTTCGGGCAGCCGGGACAGTATGTGGAAAATTCCCGGTATATCCGGGAGTGGCAAATTGTTGCGAAGGTGGAAGCCTGCGACGAAAATGGACTGGCGGTTTGCAGTCTGAACAACAAATTTCGCGCAGGAGACGTTCTGGAGGTCGTGGGTCCTGATCTGCGTCCCTTCTCCATTACCGCCGGGAATATGGCGGATATGGACGGAATGCCGCTGGAAGAGCCCAGAACGCCCCAGATGCGGTTCACCATGCAGCTGCCAAAACCTGTACCACCGCTGTCCATGATTCGCAGAGGCGTGGATTTATCCGCAAAATAACATACAAAAAGGAGGAGCAGACGCTCCTCCTTATTTGATATTGCCGGCGGCATCCTCCGCTTCCATTTCCTTCAGGAGCTTTTTGTCCTGCTTGGAGGATAGATCCAGCTTTTCATACATATCCGGTCTGCGCTCCCGTGTTCGGCGCAGGGACTGCTTTCTGCGCCACTGGCGCACCTTTTCATGGTTGCCGGAGGTCAGGATCTCCGGAATCGCCCGGCCGTGCCACACGGCGGGACGGGTGTACTGGGGGTATTCCAGCAGGCCGTTAAAATGGCTTTCTTCCTCAAAGCACTCCGGATCCGCCAGAACCCCGGGCACCATACGGCACACCGCGTCCGTCACCGCCATGGCGGCAATCTCTCCGCCGGTGAGGACAAAATCCCCCAACGAAATTTCCTCGTCCACGCACTCGTCAATGAACCGCTGATCAATGCCCTCATAGTGCCCGCACACCAGCACCAGATTGTCCAGCTTGCTTAAGCGGATGGCATCCGCCTGCCGGAAGGTATGGCCGCAGGGAGACAGATACACGGTGTGCACCGGGCCGCCCGCCTCGTCGCACACCGCTTCCCAGCAGCGGTACAGCGGATCCGCCGCCATCACAGCGCCCCGTCCGCCGCCATAGGGATAGTCGTCCACCTGATTCTGCTTATTGGCGGTATAGTCCCGGATCTGATGGGTATCGATGTGGATATAGCCCCGCTCCTGAGCGCGGCCTAAAATGCTCTCCGAGAGCACATCCCCCAGCGTCTCCGGAAACAATGTCAGAATGTCAATCCTCATCGCTGCGCATCCCTTCGATCAGCTTTACCTGCATCACATTGTTGGTCAGATCCGTGGACAGAACGAACTCCTTCACCGCAGGGATCATGTATTCCTGCTCCCCTCGCACCACATAGACGGCATTGCCGGGATAGTCCAGCACCTCCCGGATGGTGCCGATGTTTGTTCCCTCCGCAAAGACTTCCATTCCGATAAGCTCGGCAGCAAAGATCACTTCGTCGTCAATGTCCTCCCGGTACAGCTCCAGAATTTTCCCACGAAGCTTCTGGGCATCCTCCATGGTATCCACACCGGAAAGCTTCACCAGATTGCAGGTTTTCTGAACCCGGACGGATTCCATTGCATAGTCCTTGCCGGCAATGCGGCAGCGGTTAAAATCCCGGAGCATCTCCGGAGTGTCCAGCCAGCACAGCACCTTCACTTCCCCGCGGACGCCGTGGGTGGTGACGATCTCACCGGCTTCAATATAGTCAAGCTTCATCGTCGCTCACGCTCCTAATTCAAACGGATTATTCATATAGGGTAACGATACCGAGCGGTACCCAATGGCGTGGCGAATGCAGGCCAGCCGAGCACGCATTGTCCGCCCACACTGTGGGCAACAAGAAATGCGTGACAAAATCGTCACGCATCCTCGTTTAATCCACGATTTCGACCGTGACCTTTTCGCCAGTGCGCTGGGCTACAGTCTTAATGATGGTACGGATTTCCTTGGCGATCC
>JAXEAK010000135.1:0-27533 GCA_034094395.1 Faecousia sp. | reverse complement strand
TGAGGTTTTGTTTCCCTCAATCTTTATGGCCTTATTATACAGTTGAACCTATCCACTATAATAGGATAGGTTCAAAAGAAAAAAGAATTATTTATGATTTATTTTCGCTTACTCTTGGTGGCGGATGATTGAGAGATGTTAAAAGATGATACAGATGAAAAAATGATGATAAGAGTTGTATAATAAAGTCAAAACATCTTGTTACGTGAACAGGTGATGTGATAAGATGTCCCCATGGAAGGAAAGCACAACATACTGCTTTCAGGTGATGTGCTTCTTGTTTTGCGAAAGGTCGGGATTCCTGCTCCAAAATTCCTCGCACCGCAGGCACAAAGCCGCCGTCAGGCGGATTTGATGTGGAAATGATGGGCTTCCTGGGCATGGGCAACAATCCCATGGTCGGCGCTACCGTCTCCGTGGCTGTGGCTGTTGAGGAAAGCCTGAAGTAAGGGGGAAACCTCTCGGGTTTGAACAAAAAAGTTCAAAGCCCCAAATATCGCAAAAATGAAAAGGGAAGCACGTCCTATCCTGTAAAAAGGGTAGGATGTGCTTCCTGTTTTTTGCGTTTTGACCGTTTTTTTGAGGAAGAAAAAAGAATTTTCTTCCCAAAGGAAAGGACACCTATGGGTGACTGGAAAAACACAACAGACTGGATTGCTCCAGCCAGACGCTATGGTAAAAGAGCTGGGAAACGAAAATTTCTATAGACAAAAAGAAGCTTTTGTGATAAACTGATGAAAATAGGCGGGATATCGTCAGCGAATAAGGAGATATGCTGTTATGAAAGTAGTTATTCTGGCAGGCGGATTTGGGTCGAGAATCTCGGAGGAAAGCCAGTTCCGGCCGAAGCCGATGATTGAGATCGGCGGCAAGCCGATCCTCTGGCACATCATGAAGGAATACGCCTATTATGGCTTCCGGGAATTCGTCATCTGCGCGGGGTATAAGCAGCATATCATTAAGGAATGGTTTGCGGACTACTTCCTGCATAACAGCGACATTACCTTCGATTTTACCAATGGCAGCAACGATATGATCGTCCACGATCAGCACTGCGAGCCGTGGAAGGTGACGGTGGTGGATACGGGTCTGCACACCATGACCGGCGGCCGCATCAAGCGGGTTCAGAAGTACATTGGCAACGAGACGTTTATGATGACCTATGGCGACGGCGTGTGCGATGTGGATTTGCGGGAGGTGCTTGCTTTCCACCGGAGTCACGGAAAGATCGCCACGCTGACTGCGGTAATGCTGGAGCAGCAGAAGGGCATTCTGGATATCGGCGGCGACTATGCGGTGAAATCCTTCCGGGAAAAAAATAACCGGGACAGCGCCCCCATCAATGCCGGCTATATGGTGTTGGAGCCGAAAATTTTCGACTACATCGACGGGGATGAGACTATTTTTGAGCGGGAGCCGCTGGAGCGGCTGGCGCAGGAGGGCGAGCTGATGTCCTATATGCACCGGGGCTTCTGGCAGTGTATGGATAACCGCCGGGAAATGGAAATGCTGGAGACCATGCTGGAGAAGAACATTGCGCCTTGGAAGAAATGGGACGACTGATACGGAGAAACAATATGGATCTTTCCTTTTATCGCGGAAAACGGGTTTTCGTCACCGGGCATACCGGCTTTAAGGGCACCTGGCTGTGCCGGATGCTGGTGGGCGCAGGCGCCATCGTTACCGGCTACAGCTTACAGCCGCCTACGCAGCCAAATTTGTTTTCCCTCGCCGGGCTGGAGGATCAGATGACCAGCGTGATCGGCGATATCCGAAATTTCGGAAGCCTGCAGGCTTCCTTTGATGCAGCACGACCGGAGGTCGTGCTGCATCTGGCGGCACAGCCCATCGTCAGGGACAGCTATCGGAATCCACGATACACTTACGAAACCAACGTAATGGGTACTGTCAACATTTTGGAATGCGCCCGGCAGTCCGACTGCGTGCGCAGTGTGGTGAACGTCACCACGGATAAGGTTTATCAAAACAACGAGTGGTGCTGGGGCTATCGGGAAAATGAACCGCTGGACGGTTTTGATCCCTATTCCAACTCCAAAAGCTGCTCGGAACTGGTGACCCACAGCTATATCCGCAGCTTTTTTGCGGACAAGGCGGTGGCGGTGTCTACCGCCCGGGCGGGTAACGTCATTGGCGGCGGCGACTTTGCCAACGACCGGATCATTCCGGACTGTGTCCGCGCCATGCAGGCGGGAAAGGCGATCGGTGTCCGCAATCCCTTCTCAACCCGCCCCTATCAGCATGTGCTGGAGCCGCTGGCGGTCTACCTGATGATTGCGCAGAAGCAGTACGAGGACGCCGGCTATGCCGGTTTTTATAACGTAGGACCGGATGACTGCGACTGCCTCACCACAGGAGAACTGGTGGAGTTGTTCTGCCAGTGTTGGGGGGAAGACGCCCGCTGGGAAAACCGGGCAGAGGCCAACGCGCCCCATGAGGCAAATTTCCTGAAGCTGGATTGCAGCAAGCTGAAAAATACTTTCGGCTGGAAGCCCCGCTGGCACATTGACCGGTGCATGGAAATGACCTGCCGGTTCAGCAAGGTCTGGCTGTCCGGCGGCGATATTCCGGCGGAGATGGATTGGGAAATTCAGCAGTTTCTGTCGGAAGATTCTTACTAAGAAGGAGATCCTTTGATGACAACGGGATATGAGCGGCTCCGCTCCCGCTTTCTGCTGATTGTGGTGCTGTCTGTGACCGCGTTTGTAGGTGCGGTTGCAGCGATTGAGATTGCCGAGAAATACGGCACCCTTCCGGGTGTTCTGACCAGAAGCAACCTATATAAATACGCGTTTTCCCTGTGTGTATTTGCGCTGACCTTTTTCCTGTCCAGTGTGCTTGCCTGGGGGATCCCGGGCAGGAGAACGCCGGAAGCACCCCGGGAGCTGTCCGGAACGGCCTATCGCAGGCTGCTGCTGACGGTGACACTGGTCGCGGGCGTCCTGCTGCTGCACAGACGCTTTTTCGCGGAGGTCAATGACTATGCTTTCCCCGACAACGCGATCCCCCTGCACCAGATCCCCCTTTGGTGCGCGCTGCCGCTGACTGCGGCCGCGGCTTTGCTGGCGGTGCGGTTCTCCCGCAGGGGGAAGGATATCTCCTCCCGGTGGGTATTCCCGGCATATTTCGCGGTGATTCTTCTCGCCGGCGCTGCCACACTGCTTTTGGACATTACCCGGGGAGACCTGTTTCACGGAACTGCTTATCTGGAGTCCATCTACAATGTGCTTCACGGCGTCCCCTATACGCAGACCACGACGGGCATCTACGGGCATTATGCGCTGTTTCTGGCGCCGATACTGCGGCTGTTTGGCAGCGGTTCCCTGACGGTCATGCTGATGATGTCCGCGCTGATCTGTATTACGGCTGCCGCCGGTATCTATTGCATTCACAATCTGATCGAAGAGAACTGGCTGCGGATTTTGGCGGCCTTTGCCAGCTGTATGTGCCTCATTACCCTGCGCACGACGAATTACTGGCAGGTACAGCCCCATCGGATGCTGTTTCCTATGCTCACCGCCGCTTTTCTGGTGCGCGTGGTGAAAACAAACTGCTGGGATTGGCGCAGGCTGCTGGCCGGCTGGCTGCTCAGCACAGCGGCGGTGCTCTGGAATACGGAGGCAGGCCTGTTCTGTGCGATTGCCGTTGCAGCGGCATTTCTGGTGCATGATCTGCAGACCCGGCGGTGGTATCAGCCGGCGATGTTTCTGCGCTATGGCGCCCATGTCGCCCTGATTTTCGGCAGTGTTCTCGCTGCCATTGGCGTCATGAACGCTTACAACTACCTGTGCGGTTATCGGACACCGGAAATTTCCCTGTTCTTTTTCCCCATGGGCGTCTCCGACTACATGAACGGTACGCTGCGGTATGATATCACAGTGGACAACGATGCCTGGGTTTATGTCCTGGTTCTGTTTGCCGTTTTGCTTCTGGTCGGACTGTATCATACCAGTCTGTTTCAGGGAGCCCGGTCGTCTTCGGCTGGCGGAAACGCTCGGTATGCGCCGCTGTGCGTTGCGGTTGCCATTCTGGGTCTGCTGAATTTCAGCTATTATGCAAACCGGGCGGCCTACCGGAATCTGGAGATCATATTCCAGATCGCCTGTGTTGCCATGTGCCTTTTCTGGCGGATGTTTTCTCCCGCGTGGAAGGATGGGTGCAGCAGCCGCACCGTGAAAAACCTGGCGAAGGCGGCGGCCAGTGTGGTCTGCCTGGCAGTCGTGGCGGTGCTGGCGATGCAGTCGGTTGCCTTCGCGGGGCAGACCATTCGCAGAAATGCGGAAGAAGGTCACTACAGCACCCGGTATCTGCGGGAAGCCTGTGAAATCTGGCAGGAAACTGTCCCCCAGGATACCTTTGCCTTTGGAACCGGCGTGGCGACCGTGTATGAGGAGCTGGGCTGGGATCCCGGCGGACGCTACCGGGATATGTCGGATTTGAACGTGGGAGGGGACGGCCTGCTCAACACCATCGCGGACGACGCGCTGACACATGACGCCTTTGCGGTGCTTCGTGCCAGCACACGGGAAGACGCGGTTGTTGAACGGATTCTGGAGCAGGATCCCAGCTATGTGCTGACAGCGGAGGTTACGTTCCCCTTCGCGGCAAAGGAAGGCAATTGCAGACTGCTATACTATACCCGCTGACCCGGAACGGCAGCGTATTATGGGAGATATCATATGTCAAATTGGGTAAATGAAGCACAGGCGCGGCAGCAGATCAAGGATATGGTTGCCCAGTATTATCACGATTTTAAGGAAAAAAAGGCGGACTTCCAGCCCGGCGACCGGATTTCCTACGCCTCCCGGGTTTTTGACGAGAAGGAGATGTGCGCCCTGACGGACGCCATGCTGGATTTCTGGCTGACCACCGGGCGGTTTTCGGAGGAATTTGAGCGGGAATTTGCCAAATGGATCGGCGTGAAGTACGCCCATCTGGTGAACAGCGGCTCCTCCGCGAATCTGATCGCCTTCTCCGTCCTGACGGCACCCGAGTTGGGAGAACGTCAGATCAGGCGGGGAGATGAGGTCATCACCGTGGCCTGCGGCTTCCCCACCACGGTAACGCCGATTCTGCAGTATGGCGCGGTTCCCGTCTTTGTGGATGTGACCGTCCCTCAGTACAACATCGATGTCAGCAAGCTGGAGGCTGCGCTCAGCGAAAAGACCAAGGCGGTCATGATCGCCCATACTTTGGGAAACCCCTTTGATCTTTCTGCGGTGAAGGCGTTCTGCGACAGGCATAATCTGTGGCTGGTGGAGGACAACTGTGACGCTCTGGGCAGCGAATATACCATCGGCGGCGAGACCCGGTTCACCGGTACCTGGGGCGACATCGGAACCTCCAGCTTCTACCCGCCCCATCACATGACCATGGGCGAGGGCGGTTGCGTGTACACCAACAATCCTAAGCTGCATCGGCTGATTCTCAGCTACCGGGACTGGGGCAGGGACTGCATTTGCCCCTCCGGGCAGGATAACTTCTGCCGTCACCGGTTTGACGGGCAGTACGGCGAGCTGCCTGCCGGATATGACCATAAGTATGTCTACAGCCATTTTGGCTATAACCTGAAGGTGACGGATATGCAGGCCGCCATCGGCTGCGAGCAGCTGAAGAAGTTCCCCGGCTTTATTGAGCGGCGACGTCACAACTGGGAGCGCCTGCGCAAGGCGCTGGAACCTGCGGCGGACAGGCTGATTCTGCCGGAACCTGCCCAAGGCAGCCGTCCCAGCTGGTTCGGCTTCCTGATCTCCATCCGCCCGGAGAGCGGACTGAACCGGAACGCGGTGACCCGCTATGTGGAGGAGCACAATGTGCAGACCCGGCTGCTGTTCTCCGGAAACCTGATTAAGCACCCCTGCTTTGACCAGATCCGGGGCACGGAAGCCTATCGGGTGGCGGGAACGCTGGAGAATACCGATTACATTATGAACAATACCTTCTGGGTAGGCGTCTACCCCGGCATGACGGATGACATGATCGACTATATGGCGCAGGTCATTCTGGAGGCAGTGAACGGGTAACGGCATATGAATCTCAAAAAACTTTTCGCGCAGTTCATGAAATTTGGAATCGTGGGCGTTTCCAACACGCTGATTTCGCTGGGCTGCTATTATGTTCTGGTGTATTTTGGCGTTCATTATCTGCTTGCCAACGGGGTAGGCTTTGTGGTCAGCGTGTGCAATTCCTATTTTTGGAACAGCCGCTATGTGTTCAAGGACAAGAAGGAGCAGAGCGGACTGCGCGCCTTTGTCAAGGTGTTCTGCTCCTATGGCGTCAGCTTCTGCCTGTCCAGCGTGCTGATGGTGCTCTTTGTGCAGGTGCTGGGCATTTCGGAGTATCTGGCGCCGATTCTGCGGCTCGTTTTTACGATTCCCTTGAATTTTGTAATGAACAAACTCTGGGCATTTAAGGAGAAATTCAAATAAGGAGTTATCCATGAAACAGAAAGTATCGGACTATATTGCGGATTTTCTGGTAAATAACGGAATTACGGATCTGTTCAGCGTGGTTGGCGGCGGCGCCATGCACCTGAACGATTCCTTCGGCCATCATCCCGGACTGCACGTGACCTATAACCACCATGAGCAGGGTTCTGCCATCGCGGCGGAAGCCTACGCCCGGGTGAATAACCGAATTGCGGCGGTGTGCGTCACCAGCGGCCCCGGCGCGACGAATGCCATTACGGGTGTCGTTGGCGGCTGGATGGATTCCATTCCGATGCTGATTTTCTCCGGTCAGGCGCGATATGCCACAACGGTTTACGCATCCGGCCTGAGACTGCGTACACGGGGTGTTCAGGAATTCGACATTACCGGATCAGTTCACAATA
The DNA here is from genome assembly GCA_034094395.1 of Faecousia sp. Classification (GTDB taxonomy): domain Bacteria; phylum Bacillota; class Clostridia; order Oscillospirales; family Oscillospiraceae; genus Faecousia. Next base: position 20,683 of record JAXEAK010000135.1, on the reverse strand, counting down.
TGACGAAGTATTGCGCTCTGGTGCGGGACGCGTCGGATATCCGCTATTGTCTGGAAAAGGCGCTTTATCTTGCGAAACATGGGCGTCCCGGTCCCTGCTGGCTGGACATTCCGCTGGATGTTCAGGGCGCGGTAATTGAAACGGATGGACTCCATGGATTTGTGCCGGACAGAAAGCCGGAAACGCCCGTGAAGCGGGAGGTGCTGCTGGATGTGATTTCCCGCATTCGGAAGGCGGAGAGACCGGTACTGTTTGTGGGCAACGGCGTCCGTCTTGCGGGAGCACACGAGCAGTTTCTGAAGCTTGTGGACAGACTGAATATTCCGGTTGTCAATGGAATGAGCAGCGTGGACGCCATTGCTTTTGATCATCCCTTGTATGTCGGCAGAAATGGCAGCACAGGGGATCGCGCGGGAAACTTTGCGGTTCAAAACAGCGACCTTTTTCTGTCTCTTGGAAGTCGTCTCAGCTTTTTTCAGACAGGCTTTCATCATGAGTCTTGGGCGAGAGCTGCCTACAAGATTGTTAACGATATTGACCCGGAAGAACTGGAAAAAGACAGTATCCACGCAGATTGTAAGCTGTGCTGCGACGTAAAGTGGCTGATTGACGCGTTGCTGGAACTGCTTCCGGAGGCGCTCCCCGCCAAAGAAAACTGGGTGCGCCGCTGCATGGAGTGGAAGCAGCGGTATCCGGTGGTGCTGCCCAAGCACTACGCCGATCCGCAACCCAATATTTATGTATTCTATAAGGAATTGAGTACCCGGATGGGTGCGGGGGACGCACTGGTGGTCAGTGCGGGCACTGCCCGTGTAGCGGGATCTCAGACCGCCCGGATTACGGAAGGTATGCGCTTTTATACGAATCCTTCCTGCGCGGCCATGGGATATGATCTTCCGGCGGCGATTGGCATCTGTATTGCCGGCGGCAGACGCCCGACCGTACTGTGTACGGGAGAGGGCAGCTTCCAAATGAATATTCAGGAATTGCAGACGATTGCCCAAAACCGCCTGCCAATTAAAATTTTCATTCTGAATAATGGCGGATACCATTCCATTCGCATGACGCAGAACACTTATTTTGGAAAACCCCTTGTCGGCGTGGGAGAGGAAAGCGGGGATCTGAGCTTCCCGGATATGGAAAAGATTGCGTTTGCCTACGGCTTCCCGTTCCGCCGATGCTCTGATCCTGCGGATGTATGTGACTGCATCGTGTGGACGCTGAATCAGTCGCAGGCCTGTATTTGTGAGATGATGTTTTCTCCTCTTCAGGTTACGGAACCGAAGGCTTCCAGCAAAAAGTTGCCCAACGGACAGATGGTTTCCGCCCCGCTGGAGGATATGGCGCCTTTCCTCAGCCGGGAAGAACTGGCGGAGAATATGATGATACCGCTGCTTTCCTATGAAAAAACATAATATGGAAGTGAGCAGAGTAGTATGAAGGTAATCGTAGTTACCGGAGCAACCAGCATGATCGGTTCTGCCCTGATCCGCTCCTGCCTGCGACATGATGTGCAGCGGGTATACGCAGTGGTTCGACCCGGATGCAAAAAAATGGAACGTCTTCCGCGGGATGAACGGATTCGCGTTGTGGAATGCCCTATTGACAAATATGACACGCTTCCGGAACGAATCCCTGAAAAATGCGATGTGTTTTACCACATTGCATGGAGTCTGACGGGTGCCGTCAGAAACAGTGACCTTGCGGAACAGGCGCGCAATGTGCTCTATACGCTGCAAGCGGTTGGAGCGGCAAAAGCCCTGGGCTGTGAAAAGTTCATCGGCGCAGGCTCTCAGGCGGAGTATGGAAAGTCGAATGCAGAGAAAATCAGTCCGGATACGCCGGTTGACCCGGTACAGCCCTACGGAATTGTGAAATACGCTGCCGGAAAACTGGCGATGGAATCTGCACGAAGAATGGGTATTTCCTGCCTTTGGGTCAGAATCTTCAGCGTCTATGGTATTTTTGACAAGCCGACCTCCATGATCTCCACGGCACTTCCCAAAATGCTGAAGGGGGAAAAAGTGCCCTTCACCGCAGGTGATCAGATCTGGGACTATCTGTACAGCGAGGATGCCGGGGAGGCATTTTACCTGATTGGAGAAAAGGCAGAGGGCTGCAAGGTCTACTGCCTTGGCAGCGGAGAAGGAAGAAAGCTGAAGACCTTTATTGCGGAAATGCGGGACGCGGTCAACCCTGATCTGGAGTTGGGATTGGGGGAGATTCCGTACACGGACAGTACGGTGATGCAGCTGTGCGCGGATATTGACGCGCTGCATCGGGATACCGGCTTCCTGCCGAGGACACCCTTCCCGGAGGGAATCCGCGAAACGATCCAATGGCTGCGCAGCGGCTCTATTCCAACAGAAAGAATCGAGTGAGAACGATGAAAAAAATTAGTTTTTTGGTTGCCTGCTACAACGAAGAGGAAAATGTGGTGCCGTTGACCCACGCGATTGTGGAGTGCATGAACACGGAGCTGCCCCAGTATGATTACGAGTTAATTTTTATTGACAATCATTCTACGGACAATACCCGTCCGCTTCTGCGGCAGCTGTGCGCCGAGAATCCCAAGGTGAAGGCGATTTTCAATGCCGCCAACTTCGGGCAGATGCGTTCTCCCGTCTACGGCCTGAAGCAGACCACCGGCGACTGCACCATCAAAATGTGCTGTGATTTTCAGGATCCCATTGAGATGATTCCCAAATTTGTCCATGAATGGGAAGCCGGGAACAAGGTGGTCATCGGCATCAAGACCCGGAGCAAGGAGAATCCCCTGATGTACGCGCTGCGGAGTGCATACTACTGGCTGTTCAATAAGCTGTCCGATGTGGAGCACATTCGGCAGTTTACCGGGTTCGGTCTGTATGATCGCTCCTTTATGGACATTCTGCGCCAGATCGATGATCCCATTCCCTATTTCCGGGGTATCGTGGCGGAGTACGCCAAGGAGCGTAAGGAGATTCCCTACACCCAGCCCAAGCGCGCCCGGGGAAAGAGCAGCAACAATCTCTACTCCCTGTACGATATTGGCATCACCGGCCTGACTACCTATTCCAAGGCGCTGATGCGTCTGGCAATTCTGGCAGGCGGCGTGTGTGCGGGACTGAGTTTTCTGGTGGCGCTGATCTATTTCCTGTATAAGCTGTTCAACTGGAACACCTTCAGTGCCGGCGTTGCGCCGCTGGTGATCGGTATGTTTCTGCTGGGTGGCATCCAGCTGATTTTCATCGGCATCATGGGCGAGTACATCCTGTGTATCAATGAGCGGACAAAGAACCGCCCGCTGGTTGTGGAGGAATGCCGGCTGAATTTTGAAGAGGAAGAAAAGCAGGAGCCTGCCGCTGCCGGCGCTGCGGAAGGAGTGACGAAATGAAGTCTTACTGGGAAGAACTTCGCGGCCTTTGCACGAAGAAACGCTTTTTACTGTGTATCGCGCTGCTTGCCTTGGTGGCTTACGGTTTTTCCGTGGCCAATTCCACCATGTACATCGATATGCTGGAAAATGAACGGTATCTGGGCAGCGGGCAGGAAATGCTGAAGGCAGGCCGCTTTGGCTTTACCCTGTTGGGGAACCTGGTTGGATATGTTGGAGCGGTGCCGCAGAATGAGGCGGTGCTGGAAATTCTCACCATACTGGGGCTGATTCTGGCGGGATGCAACCTTTGTATCCTGTTCCGGCGGATTTGCGGCAGCGCCCTGTCGGATGCCGCCTGCATTGTGTTTATCGGCGTTTTCCTGACTTATCCGCTGTATATTGAGCTTTGGGCTTATACCGGCGCCATGCTGTGCGTGAGCTTCTGCCAGGTATGCAGCTCCTATGCGCTGCTGCTGATCCATGGAGCGCTCCATGGGGGAAAAGCAGGGTGGTGGAAGCGCTTCCTGCCGGCAGCGCTGCTGATGATGCTGGTGTGTGCCGGCTATGAGGCGATTGTGCCGGTTTATATCTGGAGCGTTTTCGCGGTGCTGTTTTTGCAGGCGATCCATGGAGACGCCCGGGAGAAGACGGTCAAAGAGATGATCCGGCAGGGTCTGTGTTATGCTGCGGTGCTGGTGGCGGGACTGGCTCTGCGGGTGCTGGTACACAAGGGTATCCTGTTTGCCTTCCATCTGACCGCGCAAAAGAACGGTGAGACATACGTCTTTTGGAGAATGGAGCCGACGCGCGAACTCATTAAAAAGCTGGCGGCCGGGTTCCTGCAGAAGTACCTGCTCAAGGGCATTATCTATTTCCCCATTACGGAATTCGTAATTGCCTGCGCAGCGTTTGTGCCGATGCTGATTGCCGCCTGCCGCAGGCGCGGAGCCGCTCTGCTGCTGCCGGGGTTGGGTATGTATCTGTCTTTGATTCTGCTCTCCCTGCTGCAGGCGGAGGTGTCCCCCTATCGCGCCTGCCATGTCTTTGCCCCATTTGTGGCGTTTACGGTGATGTATTTGCTCATGGGCATAGAGCATAGGACGGAACACGGAAAGCGCAAACGCCTGCGGGCGGTGGCGCTGTGCCTGTGCGGTGTCCTTTGCTTCCAGCAGGCGCGGTATATCAACTACTTTGTAACCGTGAATCACAATAACGCGCAGGAGGAGGCCTATGTCATTCGGGAGGTTGGCACGAAGCTGCAGTCCGGCTTCGATTTGGAAAAACCTGTGTTTTTTGTCGGCCTCTGGAACACCAGTACCTACAGTCAGGAGTCAGCCTCCATCCCGGCGGACAGCATCCGCTGGAAAGCCTACCGCCGGATTTGCAACTGGATGTGTGAACTTCCCAAACTGGGGAAATACACGGAAAAGCCGTCACGGTTCCTGCCCCAGACCATTGTGAAGCCTACCATGTTCTGGGCTGTAAATCCCACCTTCCACCAGGAAGGCATGCAGCATTTGTTCCAATACTACGGCTATGATTATCTGGCACCCACGCAGGGGGAATACGATCTGCTGTATGAGCAGGCTGTGGACTATGTGGAGCAGAATCAGGTTCCGTCCTATCCGAGGGATGGCTACATTCAGGATGCAGGACGGTACATTGTGGTGCATCTGGAGAGACCCTGAAAAGAGCAAGGCTGCGGCAGAACGCCGCAGCCTTGTTATTTGACCCTACGAAAAACTTTCAATCTTTGGTATTCTATTTTGTGGGAACCGGCAGATGGAATTGCGCGTTCATGGCGGGATCTGCCACCGGCGTCACGGCGATATTCCTGCTGATTAGTCCATGGGCACGGAGCGTACCCGGGATGCGCTCCATCAGGAAGAGGCTGTGGGGCCAGTTGTCCTGGGTTTCCGGGTCGGCGACGTGCACCGGTATCCGCAGAACGGCTTCCGTCAGGCCGTCCTGATCGGCTTCCTGCAGCTGCTGCACCAGATTGCGACTGACCTCCGCGCAGACCGATGGGGAAACCTGGGCAAAATTCGACTCCAGGAAGGTATCCCCTCTGGTATCCACCTGGGACACCAGGAACAGAACCAGCAACGGAAATACCAGTTGAATGCGGGGATACCGGCTGAGCAGGAAGGCCAGCGCCAGCATGGAAAGCAGGACACCGTAGAAGAAGATACCGAACAGGTACTCGCTTCTGGAAATGCAGTCCGGATTCACTACCGCACACAGCGCCACGGTATACAGGCTGAACACGGCCAGCCCGATGACCAGAGCCACACACGGCGTCATCGACCGACGCGCGGCTCCCTCCTTCTTTTTGAGCAACAGCAGGCAGACTACGGCGGTCACTCCGAACACAACGAGCAGGAAAATACGATTGCACTCCAGAATGGCACGAGCCAGATGCTTGCAGGACAGGTATAGCCTGTAGGGCAGGGGAATCTCCCCGGCGGCGGAGGCGGCTCTGCCGCCGCTGAGTTCAAACACGGCGCTGACCAGCCAGGCGGCGAGAACGCCGAAGGAAAAGGCATTTTCCGGGAAAAACCGGCTCCAGTTCCGCTGCCGAATGCGGCGGATCAGCCCCAGCAGCAGCACACACCCAGCGTAGACGGTCAGAATGCCGCTGGAGGGCAGGTTGGAAAAAATGGCAAGATACACGACCACATAGAAGCAGCCTCTTGCCGCCGGGGCACCGCTTTCCAGGAACGTCTGCAGGTTCCCGTTGGCAATGAGACACATGACCAAAGAGGCGTTCAAAAGGGATGGCAGCAGGTAATTATAGTAGCAGTTCAGATCCACGCAGTACAGCAAATACTGGTTCCCCCACTGCTGGGAGCGCATTGCCAGAAAGTGAAAGGCAAGAAACAGCACCGTCAGCAGCGAGGCTGTGAGACGGGACAGGGGGAAGCACCGGCGCAGAAGGCGGGAAAAACACCACAGATATCCGGTTATGAACAGGCTGACCACAAATGCGTGCATGATGGTCTGGGCAGTGATATAGTCGCCGGTGAGGGGCGTCAGCACATGGGCGGCGATGGTGGAAACAAAGGGAAATACCACCTCCGGGAATACCTTGGCAGGGTTCCATTCGCCCCAGACGGGTGTGGCACTGCGGACATAGGCCAGATATGTCCAATCGTCGCCGTCAAAGACCACAAGAGCGTGGATTTTGGAAAACCAGAGGTACAGAAATGCAAATATCAGAACATAAAAGCCTGCGTGCAGCAGCTTTTTCGTTTTTTCGTTCATAAGAAACCCCACAGCATTTTCTTTTTAGGATAAACCATTTCGTGGATATTGTCAAGCGGCGGCAGTTTTTCTGTTGCCAACAGTGGAAAATCCGTGTATAATGGAATGCAGCCCAACAGAAAGAAAGGACGTTTTAGTATGGACAAGATCACCATCGCGGTTCCCTGCTACAATGAGGAGCCGGCGCTGGGGCTGTTTTACGAGGCAGTCAGCGCCGTGGCGGCGGAAATGTCGTATGTGGAGTTTGAGTTTCTGTTCATTGACGACGGCTCCCGGGATAAGACGCTGGAAAAAATTCTGGAGCTTTCCCGGCAGGACAGCCGGGTCAAATACATATCCTTCTCCCGAAATTTCGGCAAGGAGGCCGGAATCTATGCGGGGCTGGAGAACGCGACCGGCGATTATGTAGTCATTATGGACGCGGATCTGCAGGATCCGCCGGCGCTGCTTCCGGAGATGTACCGGGCGGTGACTCAGGAGGGCTACGACTGTGTTGGTTCCCGCCGGGTGACCCGCAAAGGCGAACCGCCCATCCGCTCCTTTTTTGCAAGGCTGTTCTATAAGCTTATCAATAAAATGTCCGATGCGGAGATCGTGGATGGTGCCCGGGATTTTCAGATGATGAACCGGACGGTGGTAGACGCGATTTTGTCCATGGGAGAATACAACCGGTTCTCCAAGGGCATTTTCGGCTGGATTGGTTTTAAGAAAAAGTGGCTGGAATATGAAAACATCGAGCGGGTGGCAGGGGAGACCAAGTGGAGCTTCTGGAAGCTGTTCCTGTATGCCATTGAGGGTATTGTGGCGTTCTCCACCACGCCGCTGGTGATTTCCTCGGTCATCGGGTTGGTCTGCTGCGTTCTGGCGCTGGTGATGATTGTAGTGGTCATCATCCGGACGCTGGTGTTTGGCGATCCGACCTCCGGCTGGCCGTCCATGGTGTGTATCATGCTGCTGCTCAGTGGCATTCAGATGCTGGGCATCGGCATTTTGGGGCAGTATCTGGCAAAAACCTATCTGGAAACCAAAAGACGGCCGATTTACCTCGTCCGCCAGAGCAATGTTGGAAGCGCCGGGGTAGTGACCGCCGGCAGGAAGGAAGTGGCCGCCTGTGGAGCGCCTGACGGAATCGATTCAAAGACATAAGAAGCTTCTGCTGTTTTGCCTGCTGTCCGTTTTCCTGTGGGGACTGATGGCGCACGGATATGGTTTCCTGCACAGCAGCTTTTCCCACGACTCCCTCTATGAGTTTAACGGCGACGGCATCAGCAATTATATCCGTGTGCAAAACGGCCGGTTTATCAGCCCCATCTGCCGCAGGGTGTTCCGGACGGATCTGACGTTGCCCTGGCTAATTGGCGTGCTGGGACTGATCTGGATTGGATTGTCGGTGTTTCTGACGGCGCGGATTTTCCACCTGGAATCCAAACTAGTGGTGTTCCTGATTGCCGGCTTCTTCACCGCGAACCTGACGGTATCTTCCACGGCGGCCACCTTTCTGCACGACTTTGACTGCGATATGCTGGCGCTGCTGTTTTCCGTGGGGGCGGTATTCCTGTGGAACCGGCGGAAATGGGGCTTCCTGCCCGGAGCGCTGCTGGTAATGCTGTCGCTGGGACTGTACCAGAGCTACATCTGTGTGACCATTACGATGGGGATGCTGGTGTGCATGATGGAACTGCTGGATGGGCGCACCGCGAAGGAAGTGGCAGCCAAGGGACTGCGTGGGTGTGCCATGCTGCTGCTGGGCGGGGCGATTTACTTTGTGGTTATGAAGGCCGTCCTGCTGGTTACGCAGATTCCCATGCTGACGGGCGTGTACAATTCTCTGGACAGACCCCTGCAGGTGGCGGACAAGAACTGGTTTGACATCCGGTATGTGATCGGGGAGACCTATTGGCTGCTTTTCGACCGGGTGATCCATGTGCTGTCTCCATTCCCGGAGGTCACCCGGTGGGGGAGTATTTGCCTGCTGGTCATTACGGCGGTGCTGCTGGCGATCGGTGTGCTGTCGAAGCGGGTGCGCCTGCCGGAGAAGGTGCTGGTGCTGATCCTGACGCTGCTGCTGCCGGTGGCGATGAATCTGATGCACCTGATCACCCTGGGAAGCGCCAGCCATGAACTGATGATTTATGCCTACTGGCTGATTTATCTGATCCCGCTGCTGCTGGTGCAGCGGCTGCTGGGCTGGCTGGGCAGAGGGAACAGCCATGCGATCGCTTCCCGCGTCTGCCGCGGCACAGGAGCGGTGTGCGCGGCACTGATTCTGGTGCTCTCCTATGCCAATGTGCAGACGGCTAACGCCATGTACCTGAAAAAGGATCTGGAGCAGGACGCCTATCTGTCGGTGATGACCCGGGTGGTGTACCGGATGGAGGAGACGCAAGGGTATGTTCCCGGCGAAACGCCGGTGGTCATGGTGGGTCTGCCCCAGCAGCTCAACGAGGTGATTCCGGGATTTGAAGCCTACCGCAAGCCCAATGGAATGTGGATGTCCGATGTGCTGAATTACGGCGATGCCGGCCACTGGGCGGCGTATTTTAAGTATGTGCTGCTGAATCCGGCGAAAATTGTCTCCGGCAGTGAGTGGTATGACGATCCCCGGGTGGAAGCGCTGCCCTGCTATCCGGCGCAGGGATGTACTGCGATCATCGACGGAACCCTGTTTGTCAAGTTGAGCGAACCATAGTTTGGAAATCCAAATACCGGGCGTGGGAGACTTCTCCTACGCCCGGTATTCTTACTTCCGATTGGGTTCTTTGGGATAGCTGCACAGTGCCGGCAGATGGAATATACTATCGGTACTGCCGTTCCCGATGGGAGAGACTATCACGGATATCCGGCGGTTGTTATTCCGCACTGGGATCTGCGCTCTCTGCGGTTGCTTCGTCCGCGGATGCGCTGCAGTCGGATGTGACAGCTTCCTCACACTTTCCGTCAACTGCCGCTGTGTCAGACATCCCTTCCGCCGGTGCAAAGGCGGCACCGATGCAGGGGATGGAATAGGCCAGAATGGCAAGCCCAATGGCAATGATGACCATGCCCCCAACCTTAAAAACAGCCGCGATCAGGGAGTCGGTAGCGTCCACGTTCGCGGAAACGGCATCATTGATGGAGTTACCGGCTTTGACGACGGTTTCCATCGCCTTGTTGATGGCGTTCAGTTCATCGACGATGGTGTCGGAAGCATTGTAGATATAAGTATAGAAATCAGCACCAAAGGTGGCGGATTTTGCGTTATATTCCTCCGCGACGTAACGGAAGGAGCTGTTGTCAACGCCGTGATATGCGTCGGACTTCATCAGGGCAACACCCATAACAATGACAATCACGCCGATAAGCGCAGTGAGGATCGCGGTGATTTTACGAATCTTTTTCATAGAGAACACTCCTTGTTTATTTAATAATGTCGTTTGCCAGCACGGATGCAGATTCACCGTTCCAGTACATCAGGTCACACAGAACGTCTTGTCCTTCTTCATCATAGCTTGTGTACTTATAGTACCAGAGCCGATTGGTTTCGGGATATCCGCCCACGTTGTTACTGTAGACATAGGGGAGAATGTCGGAACCGATTCTGACAGAATCTCCCTTGGCAATGGTATACTGCATCAGGGTTGTGGTATAGTTGTAGGAGTCCTCGATCTGGCTGCCGTCGGTAAAATAGTAAATGGTTTTTCCGTCGTTGGAAAAAACAGCGGGGAGATAGTAGGTCCAGTATCCAGAGTAGGACCAATGGTATGCCCAGCAGAAACTCTCCGATGCGATCCGAACGGGACGCTCCGCACCGGCTGAATAATAGTAAAGCGCGCCGATATTGTCCGAAGCGACATCTCTGGCATAGACGATGGCGGTGCCATCGGGGGAAACCGTGAAAGCACAGACGCTGTCGGCGATTTTGTGTTCATCGGACAGAGTGCTTCCGGACAGTTTGGCGGTAAACAGGGAGCCATCATCCTTGATGTAATACAGGTTGCCAAAGCGGATATCCACGTCGGTAATGGAATTTGCTATCTTCTCACGCATTCCGTCGGTGTTGACGGCATACAGGTTCCGGGTGTTGCTGTCCCCGTCGGTCTGAATATATACGGTTCCCGCCTCCACATCTGGATAGGTAGCGAGGGAGCCGCGGGTGGTGTAGGCGACTCCATAGCGGGAATTGGGGAGCTTTGCCTTCACAATGCCGCCGTCGGCCGTCCACAGCGCCATGGAAGTGTCATTGGTGCTGGTGAGAATAGCAAAGTCCTCCTGCTTGTTAAATTGCAGACTGTAGCCGGTGCTGTTGAACTTTTCTCCGGTAATTGCCTTTTGCTTTTCCCCATTTGCGAAAAGATACACGGTACATTCATTCTGGTCGCCCTCAGCCCACGCATAGACGGAGCCATCGTGATTGACACCGGCTACCGAGATCTGGTTGCTGGTGGTTGCCAGAATGGTGGACTCGGTTTCGCCTGCTTTGACCATATGCAGTGCATACTTCTTGGTATTTTTGACAGCGGCGGAATACAGCAGCGTGCCGCCCTCGTTGGATAGCCTGCAGGAGGTTGTTACCGGCATGGTATAAATCCCGCCGCCGTCAAAAACATAGCGGGAGCGAATGTCTACGCTGACGGTATCCTTACTTTCATCGTCGGCTGCAGCCGGAGCGGCTGGCGCAGCTTCTGTGGCCGCAGGGACAGAGGCCTCCGATGCATCCACCTCTTTTTTCTGGGTGAAGAGGAAAGCATCGTTTGTCAGGGAGGAGAAGCTGTCAACCTCCTCCGCAACGACGGTTCTGGTTCCTTCGGAGAGAACACTTAAGGTGCCGTCCTCTTCCAGAATAACGGTGTGCTTCCGATCCCGGGTTTGCTGGACGGTCTTGACTTCTCCGGTTATGGTTTCTACCGTGCCGTCCGGGGAGGGAATGTAAGCGTCCCCGGAATCGGAAACCATACCATTGATGATGCCGGCCTCGGTTTCCGTGTATGTGCTTCCCGATGCACACGCACACAGGCAAAGGCATATCGCTGCTGCCATCAGAAGGGAAATCTGTTTTTTCATTTGATCGACCTCTAATCTTTCTGTGATCGTTTTCCCGCCGTCATGCGGATACTGCACGGAGCGGTGCGCATTTGCACACGGAAGGAAATGGTAGACGTGCTGCTTTCCTCCTTTCAGTGATGCCGGAAAGTTCCAGGGTGCGGCGACGGGCTGCCCGGAAAAATCCGCATAATTGCTCACTCCTTTTTGTTGATACTGAGACACAGATAGCATACAATCAAAATGCTGACAAAACAACTAACTGGCTGCATAGGTTTCTAAAAAAACTGGAATTTGCGCAAAAACAGGTCGGCTCTCGTTCTTTACGTAATCTAACGACAGAACAAAGAGAAACGACTGCATCGAAATGCAGCCGTTTCATCTCCTGCCTATTGCAGTTTTATGTAATTCTCGTAGGAATCCACAATCGAGCAGGCCGTGGCAGTCAATGGCTGACCTCCAAGCTTCGCGTGGATTTCGTACAGCCATGTTCCCTGATTCTCCAATGTAAAGAGAACCTGCAGGCCACCCCGCCACAGACCCTCCGCAGTATACGCTTCCGGAGCCGGCACTTCTTCTTCCGATACACGCCAGACCCGAACCTGCGGCTCCGTCAGCAGAGGCGCAAAGGCCTCCACCAGAGCCAGCGAGCCGTCCTCCCGGTATTGCCAAACGCAGGGGTACACATCGCGGGCGTAAGTCTCACCGTCTTTCAGTGCAAAATAGTCCTGCAAGGTGTACCGATATCCTTCCGGAACATCCGCCTGATAGATTCCAAATTGGTAGGATTCTTTTTCACCGTCTCCATCCAGGTCATAAGAAAAAGGGGTCATATACCCAGCCACGGAACCTGACCAACGTTCTCCGGAAATCTCCACGCTTTCCCGTTCAAACACTTCCGGCTCCTGCACCTTACCCCCGCCGGAAAACGCGCGCAGCCCTGCGCACAGCAGAAGTACGGCCGCAAGGGAAGCGAAAACAATGCCCCAAAGCCGCTTTTTCTTCGCTCCTTCACAGCAGGATTTGATTGCGAAGTACAGTTCGTCCGCGGAACGATACCGTTTATCCATATTCATTTCCGTACACCGTTCAATCACGGGACGGAATTGTCCCTGTGCAAGCTGTTTGGATGGGTGCTGGGTTGTCAGCATTTCATTGAACACGATTCCCAACGAATAGATATCCGTCCGGGCATCTGTCTGAGAAAAGCCGTATTGTTCTGGAGCCGCATAGCCGGTGGTGCCCATGATTTGCGTATCGGTTCGGTTCTCCGGCTTGACGATCCTGGCTGCGTCAAAATCAATCAGCACCGCTTCTTCGCCCCGGACAAGGATATTTTCCGGTTTGACGTCCCGGTGGACGATGCCGGAGTTATGCAGGATGCGCAAAGCCTGACAAATCTGCAGGGCAATTTCTTTGGCATAGGATTCCTTCAGAGGGCCTCCTTCCAGTAAGAACGCAAGGCTATCGCCCTGAATATATTCTTCCAGAACAAATACCTGCCCATCCTGTTCTTTCACATCATATACCTTGGGCAGATTATCGGAACCGATTTCCCGCAGCTTTTGATATACTTCCCCGCTGCCGGAAAACTCACGGTAAATATATCGGGTTTTCGTTTCTTTGTCCCGGACAAGACAGACGCTTCCATGCCCGCCGGACTTCAGCGGTTTTTCCATTTCCATGTCAGGAAATGCAGACGCTATGGGAATACTCACTGCAAGATACCTCTTTCCTATGCAACCAGTTAGTTGCTTTTTATGATTATTTCGATATAATATACCATGATATGCTCATTATACCAGTTTTGACTCTTTTGTAAAGGCCGGATTTACCATGAAAAAGAAAAACACCAACGATTTGCAAAGTGAATTGACCGCGGCTCCCAACCTGAGCCGCTTTCTCTCCATGAATCAGGAGCAGTTTGTGAATGAGAACTTTGTAGATATGCTGCAAGCTCTGTTTCAAAAAAGCGGACTGTCAAAGGCGGCGCTTGCCAAAAGAGCGGGAACCAGTGAAGTATATCTGTATCAGATTTTGTCTGGGATGCGTACCCCGTCCCGGGACAGGACAATCTGTTTGTGCTTTGGCCTGCCCGCCACATTGGAGCAAACCCAGGAACTGCTGAAACGCAGCGGATTTGCACAGCTTTATGCAAGGAATCGCCGGGATGCGATCATCATGTACGGATTGATACATGGCATGGAACTGCTGGAAGTTAATGACCGCCTGTTTGCGGAGAATGAGGCAACTTTGTGCTAATACCGGGCGAATTTGATTCTATTTCTCAATAAAATTATTTAATTTAATTGAGAAAACATCGCCTAACGGCTGCTAAAACGCCCAGACAGCGTCTCTTTTTCCCCTGCGTGGCACCGTTTTTCCTTGACCCTGGTATGACGGCTGAATTCACGCAAGTGGGGGCCTTTTGGACAGGAAACCAGCGTATTGCCAACAAAAAAGTCACTCCCTCGTCATTGACTGACAAGGGAGTGATATTTTCATCAGGAAATAGTATCAAAACCAGCTAAAAGAGCCATGAAAAAATTTGAATGCGTTCAGATTTAAAGAAAATACGGCGTTTTAACGCGGTCATTTACTCTTCCCAGTTGTGCCACACGTTCTGCACGTCGTCGTCCTCTTCCATGATGTCCAGCAACTTCTCCATCAGGGAAATCTGCTCCGGATCGGTGAGCTTCTGATAGTTCTGGGGAACCATTTCGATCTGGGCGGAGACGAAGGTGTAGCCCTTGGCGGTCATGGCGTCGGCTACGGCGTTGAAGTCGTCGGGATCCGTGTAAATGGTGAAGCAGTCGTCCTCAGCCTCGAAGTCGTCCGCGCCGCAGTCCATGGCGTCCATCATCACGGCGTCTTCTTCCAGCTCCTCCTCGGAGTTGTCAATGACCAGCACGCCCTTCTTGTCAAAGGACCAGCTGACGCAGCCGGTAGCGCCCAGATTGCCGCCGAACTTGTCGAAGTGATGGCGCATGGAGCCGGCAGTACGGTTGCGGTTGTCGGTCATGGTCTCCACGATGACGGCCACGCCGCCGGGGCCGTAGCCCTCGTAGGTAATGGTCTCGTAGTTGTCGCCGCCGGCGCCGGCGGCCTTTTCCAGGCACCGCTTGATGTTGTCGTTGGGCATATTGGCAGCCTTGGCCTTGGTGATGACGGTGGCAAGACGGGAGTTATAGGCGGGATCGGCGCTGCCGCCCTCCTTCACCGCCACGATCAACTCCTTGGCAATCTTGGTGAAGGCAGCCGCGCGTTTGGCGTCCTGCGCGCCCTTGGTTTTCTGGATGTTATGCCATTTGGAATGTCCGGACATATATATCTACCCTTTCTGGTTCAGTATTAAAAAATCGCGTAACTATTTTAGCAGACTGCCATGAAAAAATCAACACTTTCTCAGAAGAATTTCATGCAGTCCCGGTGGGTTTCGGAGATTTTTACAGTTATCTCCGGGAACCGGGCGGAAATTTTTTCCGCAAGCAGGGCAACCACCGGATTTTCCGTGGGAAAATGCCCGGCATCAATGAGATTCAGCCCCAGATCCCGGGCGTCCCAGAACTGATTGTATTTCACATCGGCGGTGACGAAGGTATCGCACCCGGCGTTGACTGCGTCCATCAGTTCGGAGGCGCAGGCACCGCCGCCAACGGCGACCCGTTCTACCGGCTTCCCACCGTCCGCGTAACGCAGTCCGGCGCAGTTCAGCGCAGATTTCACTCTGGAAAGAAACTCAGAAAGTGGCTGCGTTGGAACACTTCCCTGCCGCAGAAGACCCCATTCCCGCCCCAGTTCATCGACACCGGAGGGGGCGATAACCTGCACATCCGCCAGCCCCAGCGCGGCGGCAAGGCAGTCGTTGACGCCCCCGGGGGCGCAGTCTAAGTTGGTGTGGGCGTTGATGGCACTGATGCCGTTTCCGCACAACAGCTGAATTGCCCGCCCAATGGCAGTCTCGTCGGTCACGGCCTTCAAAGGTTGGAAAATCAGGGGATGATGGGTGACGATCAGCTCTGCACCCCATGCGGCTGCTTCCCGGCAGACATCCTCAAAGGGGTCGAGAGCAACCAGTACTTTGGCCACCGGGCGGTTCCTGCCGCCGCAGAGAAGCCCCACATTGTCCCAGTCCATTTTCATGGAGCGGGGAGCCAACGTTTCCAAAAAGTCCAAAATTTCACCAACAGTGGTCATAGCAATTCCTCCTGAAGTGGTTCCAATTCTGTCAGTGCCTGCCGGTTTTCGCCGTCAGGACGATGTTCGGCAGCGATGCGCAGCCCGTCTATGACCCACCGGTAGTATTCGGCGGTCTGGGGGGAGGGGTGCTGCAGCAGGGCAGGGGGGAAATACCATTGCCCCACCGTCAGCTTCGGCGCATCCGGCTGCCACAGCACCTCCATCACGGTGTACAGGAACCGTCCGTCCCGGAGCACGGATTCTTCCGAAATGTGCCAGCCGGTTTCACTTAAGTATCGCCGTAAGCTCGGAGTTTTGCTCTGGCATTGCAGAATCAGCCGATATTTCCCGTTTTGCAGCCACGAGGCAACCGAGAGTATGGAAATCATGGTATCCGCCCCCATACCGGCGCAGACCAGTGTGTCAAAGTCCCTGGGGATGCCTTGCACGCCGTCGGACAGGAAAAAGTCCATTTTCCCGGTCATCCCGTAAAGTTCCGCATTGCGTTTTGCGCTGCTTAAGGGGCCTTCCCGGACATCAGCGGCATAGACATGGCTGGCAACGCCGCTTTGCAGCAGATGAATTCCCAGATAACCGTGATCGCAGCCGATATCCGCCACCCGGTCACCCGAATGGACGAATCCGCAGCAGGCCAGCAGCCGGTCAGATAGGGGAAGCTTCATGGCAAATCCTCCGAAAAAAGCAGGAGCGGACAGCAAGGCCGCTCCTGCAAGGTTTAGGAAAATCAGGCGTTCTTCTCCGTCTCGGAAGCCTTGTAAGCCTCCAGAAAACGGTTCAGCTGCTCCAGGAAGGGATCACAGTCCACACCGTGCACCATGCAGGCTTCCTCGACGGTCTCACCCCGGGAGGAGGGGCAGCCGAGGCAGTGCATACCGATGGCAAAGAACAGGGGCGCGGCCTGAGGCGCGATGTCCAGAATATCGCCGATGATAGTATCTTTCTCAATTTTAACAGCCATAGAAATGACCTCCTATTTGTTTCTGGGGCTATTATAACCGCACTGTCGAAAAAAAACAAGAGGAAATATCCGATTCTGCCGGTTCATTTCTCCGGCAAATCCCCGGTGGCGGGGTTATCCAGGAGTTTGCCGTCCTCCGAAAATCGGGAGCCGTGGCAGGGACAGTCCCAGCTGTGCTCCTGGGCATTCCATTTCAGGGCGCAGCCTAAGTGAGGGCACCGCTTCCGGGAGGGGGTGAGCAGATTCCCAATAGCCTCCAGCGTGTTGATGCCCAGCTGCCGGTGCAGGATGCTCCGGGAGGGGGAGAAAATCTCTGAATAAGGGTTTTCTCTGCCGGTAATCTGGTCGGTGAGAATCTGCGCCGCCGCCATGGAGGTGGTCATGCCCCACTTGTTAAAACCGGTGGCAACGTACAGATTGGGCGTTGCCGCGCTGTATTGTCCAATATAGGGCATTCCGTCCAGACTCATGCAGTCCTGAGTTGCCCAGCGGTGGGTGATACTGGCATCGGGATAGTGGGTCAGGACGAACTGCTCCAGTTCCTGCCAGCCGCCGCCTTTCTTTCCGGTGCGGTGTCCGCCGCCGCCCAGCAGCAGCCGATCGCCATGGCTCCGGAAGGACAGGCCGTTTTCCTGGGCGTCCAGATACATCCCGGCGGGAATGGGGGCGTTTTCCAATGCCAGAACGTAAGAACGCTGCTGATACAGCTTCAGAAAATAGCTGCCGTGCTTGTTGAGAAAGGGAAAGTGGGTGGCGACGATGATAGCGTTTGCGTGAATGGTTCCGTGTTCCGTTTCCGCCCCCGTCTTTGTCAGCGAGCGCACAGGCGTATTCTCGAAAATGGTCAGCTCCCGGGCAATGGCGCTTAAGAATTTCAGGGGATGAAACCGGGCTTGCCCGGGAAACCGGACGCCGCCGGCGGTGGGGAAGGGCAGGGGAAGCGTTTCCGCCAGTTCCGCCGGGAAGCCAAGCTGCGTCAGGACTTCCAGTTC
This sequence comes from Faecousia sp., assembly GCA_034094395.1. Classification (GTDB taxonomy): domain Bacteria; phylum Bacillota; class Clostridia; order Oscillospirales; family Oscillospiraceae; genus Faecousia. The sequence continues at coordinate 2,892 of JAXEAK010000135.1, read as the reverse complement.
TTCTGTTAATGCCTGCGTGCCTTTCCGGGAATAGACGATGTGCTCCTGTTCGGTAAAGTCACAGGGGATTTGCGCGCAAAGCGCCCGGTATGCGGACAGCGCGTCCTCGTTTGCCTGCAGGTATAGCCGGGCGGTATCCAGACCGGACTCCTTCGCGAGTTTGCTGTAAATCAGCCCGTGCTGGGAGGTGATTTTTGCCGTGGTATTTTGGGTGACGCCGCCGGCGATGGCTTGACCTTCGGCCACGACGCAGGTTACCCCTGCGTTTTTCAGCCGATAGGCGCACAGCAGCCCCGCCATACCGCCGCCGATCACGAGCACATCCGTGGATACCTCGCCGCGCAGCTGGGGAAACTGGGGAAGATGGATGCCTTCACTCCAAATGGATTTCATGGAATCAACTCCTTTCCCGGTAGTATGGGCAGTTTTCGGACGCTTTATTTTCCGATATCCCCCTTCCTTGACTTTCTATTCCATTTTGCGTATAATAAACTGGATTTGCTATGAAAACTTAGGTAGGTATGAATATTATGGCGAAAAGTAAGCAAGAACAATACGGAAATTCCAGCATCTCCATGCTCAAGGGCGAGGATCGGGTGCGCAAGCGTCCGGCGGTTATTTTCGGCTCGGATGATCTGGAGGGCTGCAAGCACGCGGTGTTTGAGATTCTCTCCAACGCCATCGACGAAGCCAGAGAAGGCTACGGCGACACCATCATTGTCACCCGCTACGAAGACCTGAGCGTGGAAGTGGAGGATTTCGGACGGGGCTGCCCCGTGGATTATAATGAAAAGGAAAAGCGGTATAACTGGGAACTGGTGTTCTGCGAAATGTACGCCGGCGGCAAATATGGGGAAAACGGAGAAAACTATGAGTATTCTCTGGGCTTAAACGGCCTTGGTTCCTGCGCTACCCAGTATGCTTCGGAATACTTTGATGCCACCATCCGTCGGGACGGCTTCCGGTACGATCTGCATTTTGAAAAGGGGCGGAACATCGGCGGCCTGAAAAAGCAGCCCGCCGACCGGAAGAAAACCGGCTCGTGCTTTCGCTGGAAGCCGGACAAGGAAGTTTTTACGGACATCAACATCCCCGTGGAATACTACCGGGATGTGCTGCGCCGTCAGGCGGTGGTGAACAAGGGCGTTCATTTCAAATTCCGCAATCAGGTGGGCAAAACCTTTGAGGAAGAGGAATACTGCTACGAAGGCGGCATCCGGGAATACATCGAGGAGCTGGTGGGGGACAACGCCTTCACCATGCCGACCTACTGGGAGACGGAACGCCGGGGACGGGACGCGGACAACCGTCCGGAAATGAAATTGAAAATTACCGCTTCCTTCTGCTTTAGTAAGCAGGTCAGCCACATCGAGTATTACCACAATTCTTCCTGGCTGGAATATGGCGGTAGCCCCGATCGGGCGGTACGCCTGGGCTTTACTGCGGCCTTTGACAAATACCTGAGAGACAATAACAAGTACACCAAGAACGAGAGCAAGATCATTTTTCAGGACATTCAGGATTCTCTGGTGCTGGTGACCAACTGCTTCTCCACCATCGGCTGCTTTGAAAACCAGACCAAAAAGAGCGTGAACTCTAAGTTTACCCAGGAGGCCATGACGGCTTTCTTCAAGGAGCAGCTTCAGGTCTGGTTTCTGGAGAATGCCCAGGAGGCGGCGAAGGCTGCCGAGCAAATCTTAGTCAATAAGCGCGCCCGGGAATCCGCGGAAAAGACCAAGACCAGCGTCAAGAAAAAGCTGTCCGGTTCCATCGACATTGCCAACCGGGTGCAGAAGTTTGTGGACTGCCGCAGCAAGGACGCAGGTCTGCGGGAACTCTACATCGTGGAGGGCGACTCCGCATTGGGCAGCGTGAAAATGAGCCGGGACGCGGAATTTCAGGGCATCATGCCCGTCCGAGGCAAGATCCTCAACTGCCTGAAGGCGGATTACAGCAAAATTTTCGCTTCCCCCATCATAACCGACCTGATGAAGGTTTTGGGCTGCGGCGTGGAGGTGCAGGGCAAGAAAGCCAAGGAGCTGTCCTCCTTCGACCTGTCCCAGCTTCGCTGGAACAAGGTGGTCATCTGCACCGATGCGGACGTGGACGGCTTCCAGATCCGAACCCTGATTCTAACCATGCTCTATCGGCTGTGCCCGACGCTCATTCGGGACGGATATGTGTATATTGCGGAATCTCCCCTGTTTGAGATCACCTGCAAGGACAAGACCTGGTTCGCCTACAACGAGCAGGAAAAAGTGAAGATTCTGAAAGACCTGGAGGGCAAAAAGGTCACCATTCAGCGCTCCAAGGGCCTGGGCGAAAACGACCCGGAGATGATGTGGATGACCACCATGAACCCGGAGACCCGGCGGCTCATCAAGGTCATGCCCGAGGATGCCGAGCGTACCGCCCACTATTTTGACGTTCTGCTGGGCGACGCCCTGCAGGAGCGGAAAAACTTCATCGCCGAAAACGGCGCCAAATATCTGGAGCTGGCAGATATTTCCTAAATAAGCCTTCCCCTTTGGGGAAGGTGCCCCAGTGCGCGCACTGGGGCGGAAGAGGTGCTCTATGAATCATAACAGCAAGCTAACATCCAGAGCGCAGACCCTGCGAAAGGCAATGACCAGAGAAGAACGGCGGCTGTGGTATGAGTATCTTCACAACTATCCCGTTCGCTTCCGCAGACAGGTCACTTGTGGGAATTACATTCTCGACTTTGTGCGGCGGCGAAACTGGCAATCGAACTGGATGATTCCCAGCACTATGAGCCTGCCGGACAGGCGTACGATGCACGCAGAAGCGCGAACCTGGAACAGCTGGGGATACAGGTGCTTCGATTCTCTAACAGCGACGTGCTGTATCATCTGCGCGGTGTATGTGAAGTGA
>JAXEAK010000134.1:0-7514 GCA_034094395.1 Faecousia sp. | reverse complement strand
GTTCAACGTCATGATGGGAGCGACAACCAGAGAGTCGCCGGTGTGGACACCTACGGGGTCAATGTTCTCCATGCCGCAGATGGTGATGGCGTGGTCGGTGGAGTCCCGCATGACCTCAAACTCAATCTCCTTGTAGCCTTTTACGGACTTTTCCACCAGCACCTGATGGACAGGAGACAGGGCAAAGGCATTCAGGCCGATTTCTTCCAGTTCCGCTTCATCGTTGGCAAAGCCGCCGCCGGTGCCGCCCAGGGTAAAGGCAGGCCGCAGAACCACGGGGTAGCCGATATGCAGGGCTGCCGCCTTGGCTTCCTCGATAGAGTAAGTGATCTCGGAGGGGATGACCGGCTCGCCGATGGACAGGCACATCTCCTTGAACAGCTCCCGATCCTCTGCCCGCTCGATGGAGGAGCTGGGGGTTCCCAGCAGTTTTACCCGGCACTCCTTCAGAATGCCCTTCTGCTCCAGCTGCATGGCAAGGTTCAGACCGGTCTGTCCGCCAATGCCGGGGATGATGGCGTCGGGACGCTCATAGCGGATAATTTTGGCGATGTATTCCAGAGTCAGCGGCTCCATGTATACCTTGTCGGCGATGATGGTGTCTGTCATGATGGTGGCAGGGTTACTGTTGCACAGCACCACCTCGTAGCCCTCTTCCTTCAGCGCCAGACACGCCTGCGTACCGGCATAGTCAAACTCCGCCGCCTGACCAATGACGATGGGGCCGGAACCGATAATCAGGATCTTCTTGATGTCCGTTCTTTTTGCCATTTTTCGTATCCTCCAAAATATGTGTAATCAGAATTGCTTCTTATGCCTGATAGACGATCTCACCGCCGCAGACCGTGGCGAGACATTTGCCGGAAACGATCCAGCCCTCGAAGGGCGTCGCCCTGCCCATGGACAGGAACTGCTCAGGGTCAACTGCGTATTCCGCGTCCAGATCCCAGATGGAATAGTCGCATCCAAGAGGCAGACCGAACCGCTTCCTGGGATTGTCGCACAGCAGCTGCACCAATCTTTCCATGGTCAAAATACCCGGTTTTACCAGATGGGTATACAGAATCGGGAAGGCCGTTTCGATTCCCACCACGCCAAAGGCGCTCTTCTCCAGCCCCTTCGCCTTTTCCTCGGCACTGTGGGGAGCATGGTCGGTGGCGATCATGTCGATAGTGCCGTCCAAAATACCCTGCACCAGCGCTTCCCGGTCTTCCGGGCTGCGCAGAGGGGGATTCATTTTGAACCGGCCGTTCTCCTGAAGCATGGTGTCGTCCATGACAAGGTAGTGGGGGCCTGTCTCACAGGTTACATCCAGCCCCTCGGCTTTTGCCTTGCGAATCAGGTCAACACTTTCCTTTGTGGAAATGTGGCACACATGGTAGGATGCCCCGGTCTGCCGCACGAGCTCCAAATCTCTGGCAATCTGCCCCCACTCGCTCTCGGAGCAGATGCCCCGATGGCCGTGGGCTTTGGCGTAAGCGCCATCGTGGATGTAGCCGCCGTGAAGCAGGGTATTGTCCTCGCAGTGGGCGACAATGGGCTTGCCCAGCGCCTTGGCTGCCAGCATGGCAGTGCGCATCATCTCCTCAGACTGAACGCCCCGCCCGTCGTCGGAAAAGCCCGGCACATAGGGCGCCATGCCCGCAAGGTCTGCCAGCGTCTCCCCTTTTTCGCCCATGGTGATCGCGCCGTAGGGGTAAACGTGAATGCAGGCGGTTTTCCGGATTCTGTCCAGCTGGACATTCAGGTTCTCCACGCTGTCCGGCACCGGATTCAGGTTGGGCATGGTGCACACCGCCGTGTAGCCGCCCCGGGCGGATGCCCTGCTTCCTGTGGCGATGGTCTCCTTATAAGAAAATCCCGGCTCTCTGAAATGCACGTGCACATCACAAAAGCCGGGAAGAATAACATATTGGGAAGAATCCAACGCAGAAAGCGCGGAACCGGCGATGGAAGCGCCGACACATTCCGCGAACTGAGGCATCAGAGAAGAGACATAACACTTGGCTTTGAGAAACGCAGTCATAAATGTCTCCTTTCCTTGTTTACGCAGCCGCCAGCGCTTCCCGATTGAACCCGAGATTCCTAAAAAAATGTCCTGCCGGAAGCGGCAAGACGGTGGTGGCGGCGAGCCGCTGTATTTATCTGTTGGATTATAGCATGGAACGCGCCATATTGTCAACAGACAATATGGCACAAAACCCGCCGGATTTTGACGGGGAATTTCTATGCCTGCGCCGCCAGAGAACGGATCACCTCGCCGGCCATCAGCAGTCCCGCCGCGCCGGGGACGAAGGCCACGCTGCCGGGAATCTGCCGTTTGCCGAGGGCTGCGGCTTCTTCCTCCCAGCCGGTGGGGGTTATGGCCTCCTCCTGAGAATAGACTACCTTCAGATGGCGGATACCCCGTTTCCCCAGCTCCCTGCGCATGACCCGTGCCAGCGGGCACATGGTGGTTTTGGAGATGTCGGCCACACGGAAGGCAGAGGCGTCCAGCTTGTTGCCGGTGCCCATGCAGCAGATGATGGGGGTTCCGGCGGCTTGGGCGTGCTCCACAAGCGCCAGCTTTCCGGTGACGGTGTCGATGGCATCCACGATGTAGTCGTACTGGGTGAAATCAAACTGGCTTGCCGTTTCCGGGGTATAGAAAATGGGATAGGTTCTTACGGTGCAGTCCGGGTTGATATCTCCAATGCGCTGCCGGGCGGCGTCCACCTTGCGCATCCCCAGGGTGGAGTGGGTGGCGAGAATCTGCCGGTTCAGGTTGGAAATGCTGATGGTGTCGCTGTCAATGAGGTCAAGGCTGCCCACGCCGCTGCGCGCCAGCGCTTCCACCGTATAGCCGCCCACGCCGCCTAAGCCGAACACGGCGACCCGCGCGCGCTGCAGCCGCCGCAGCGCATCGCTGCCCAGCAGCATTTCCGTCCTTAAGAATTGCTCTTCCATGATAATTCTCCTTCAGTTCACCAAAAGGGCGGGGCAATGCCCCGCCCTTATTCTCTGCTGAAATCGTTGCCTTACTCATCAGTCCGGCGGATATCCGCCCCCAGAGCGGTCAGCTTGCTCACCAAGTTTTCATAGCCCCGCTCGATGAAGTGGATATGCTCGACGAAGGTCACGCCCTCTGCCGCCAGACCCGCAATCACCAGCGCCGCACCTGCCCGCAGGTCGTGGGCATATACCTCCGCGCCCCGGAGTTTTTCCACGCCGGTGACCGTGGCGGTTTTACCGCTGATTTTGATGTTCGCGCCCATGCTCTCCAGTTCCGTGCAGTAGCCGAAGAACCGGGTTTCGTAGACACTTTCCGTCAGACGGCTGACGCCGTCTGCCAGTGCCATGCATACGCAGATCTGCGCCTGCATATCCGTGGGGAAGCCGGGATAGGGGCGGGTTTTCACCGTGGACTTGCGCAGGGAGCCGGTGCGAATGACCCGGATGGCATCGTCGTAGTTGATAATCCGTGCGCCCATTTCCTGCAGCTTGGAGGTAATGCACTCCATATGCTTTGGAATCACGTTGCGCACCAGCACATTGCCGCCTGCCGCCGTCACGGCTGCCATATAAGTGCCTGCCTCAATCTGATCGGGGATGATGGCGTAGGTGCCGCCCCGCAGGGAATTGACGCCTTTGATCTTGATTGTGTCAGTCCCGGCGCCGGTGATCCGGGCGCCCATGGTGTTGAGAAAGTTTGCAAGGTCAACAATATGCGGCTCTTTGGCGGCGGTTTCGATGATGGTCTGCCCCGGAATCAGGGATGCCGCCAGCATGATATTCACTGTCGCGCCTACGGAAGCCATGTCCAGACTCACCCGGTTTCCGTGGAGACCTTCCTCCCGCGGCTCCAGCGCCACATACGCTTCGGTTTCGTCTACCACCGCGCCCAGCGCCTCAAAGCCCTTGATGTGCTGGTCGATAGGACGGGATGCAAAGTTACAGCCGCCGGGCAGTGCGACTCTCGCTTTTCCAAAGCGCCCCAGCAAAGCACCCATCAGGTAATAGCTGGCACGCATCCGACGCACCAGTGCGCCGTCCGGCTCCGCGCAGGTGACGCCGGAACAGTCGATTTCCACTACGTTTGCTTCCGGCAGTTCGATCTTTGCGCCCATCCCCTCCAGAATGTCCAGCAGGATCCGGACATCGGAGATATCGGGTACGTTTTCAATCCGACATTTGCCACTGACCAGCAGGGTCGCCGGCAAAATCGCCACTGCCGCATTTTTCGCGCCGCTGATGGTTACGGTTCCATTCAGCGGCTTGCCGCCATGGATTTCATATCTTGCCAAGGATACCCTCTCCTTGTGATAGTTTCAGAAAATGCCCACACGCGGGCTATAATAGTATATCATACCATTAAGATTATGTAAAGTCCCATTTCCGACCCCGGCTATTACCGCCGCAGACCCTTCGGATAGTGGTTTTTCAGTACCCTTCCGTCGCCCTTGCCCCAGCCGATAGAGTAGCTGTCGGCGCAGACCAGGCACCAGCCCTTGACCGGAGAAGGCACTACGTCGCCGTGAAGATAGCTTCGGATTTCGTTGGATTCCGGGGCATATTGCTGCACCCGGCAGCAGCCGCGCAGCCACAGTGCCAGAGCGTGGGCGGGCTCCAACCGATCCTGCTTCACCGTGCCCAGTTCCAAGCCGGGACGCAGAACCTTCAGCCGCTGAATATCCGGCATTCCCTCCGGTGCCCAGAACAGGCTCTGGCCAAAGGTCACTGCCTTGCCTTCCGGCAGAACGATGCCCAGCTCCCGGGCAAAGTAATCCCACTGCTTCGGCGGCTTTTCACGCTTCATTTCCGGAATATCTCCGGCTTCCCCGGCCGTTTTCCGCAGAACCGCCGCAAAATGCCCTTCCCCTAAAAGCTTGTGAGGCCACATCCGGAAGCTGGCGTTTTCCCCGGCGACAAACCAGGGCGCTTCCACCGACTCCGGTGTAAAATCTGGATGGGCTTCCAGAAAAGCGGCCACCGTGTCCTCGTCTTCCTCGGGAGCAAAGGTACAGGTGGAGTAAACCAGCCGTCCTCCCGGACGCACCAGCCGGGCAGCGCTGTTCAAAATTTCCCTCTGCCGGCGGGCACACATCCGCACCGTTTCCTCGCTCCAGTCGGTGACTGCGGCCTCTTCCTTGCGGAACATTCCCTCTCCGGAGCAGGGAGCGTCCACCAGTACCCGGTCAAAGAACCCGGGAAACCGCTTTGCCAGTGTTTCCGGGTGCTCATTCGTCACCAGCGCATTGGGAACCGCCATGCGCTCGATATTTCGGGAGAGAATTTTTGCCCGTTTGGGGTTGATTTCGTTGCACAGGAGGAACCCCTGACCCAGCATCCGCCCGGCAATCTGGGTGGTTTTGCCGCCGGGAGCGGCGCACAGGTCGCAGACCTTTTCCCCGGGCTGGGGATCCAGCAGCGCCACCGGCGCCATTGCACTGGCCTCCTGTAGGTAGTATACGCCCGCTTCGTGGTAAACGTGCAGTCCGGGACGAGCCTCGGGATCATAATAAACCCCATCCGGCTCCCAAGGTACCGGCTCCCCGACAAAGGGCAGCACGGGGCGTTCCCCTTTCAGGGGATTGAACCGCAGCGCTACCGCCCGGGGACGCTCCAGACTTTCCAGAAATTGACCGTATTCCTGCCCCAGTTGGGCTTGCATTCGCTGTAGAAACGCTTCCGGCAGCATAGAAAACCTCCGATTGTCCATTTTCCGGGTATTATACCATATCGGAAGCGTTTTTTCTACCGGTATTCCAAAAGGAAAGAAATCATTCGTCACCGACGGAATAAAAGAGCGCCGGCGTGACCGCACTTCGGTTCACGCCGGCGTATTGCCCTTATTGATCCAGTAATCCGTAAAGCTGATACAGCGTCAGCATATTCTGATAGGTCAGCTTGTCGCCCATAAGCTGGCGAAAGGTTGCCGATTTGGTCTTGTTTTCCGCCTTGAGCACTTCCATTTTCGCAACGGTATCGGCGTACCTCTGCTGGACAAAGGCCAGCATTTTTTCAAATTGTGCTTCCCTTTCAGACATGGCAATTAAAACCTGGAGTTGTCGTTGTGGGCATTGAAGCCACCCTCAAAGCCGACGATATAGCCGCCCTCTTCCACATAGTAGCTGCACAGAGCGCTGGTTGGCTCCAGCAGGAACCGGGCGTGGGGGAAGTCCTGCCGCACCAGCGACATAAATTCCTGCGCCTGATCCTCCGCGAAGCAGTGGGAAATGCGGATCAGACCGCCGTCCTGAAAGCCCCGCTCCCGGATGACCTGCGCCATGGCGTTTACTGCTTTCTTGGCGCCCCGAGGCTTGTGAATCGCCACGATCTGCCCTCCCTGCGCTTCTCCGATAATCCGGATGCCCAGCACACCGGCCAGCTTGGCGACAGCCAGCGGGATTCGCCCGTTGTGCGCCAGATTGTTCACGGACTCCGCGCAGAAAATAGTGTGGGTGTGGTTGTGGTAGTCCAGCACCTTCGCCACGGTGGTGTCAAAATCGTCGCCCTCTGCTTCGCATTGGCGGATCTTGTCGGCGATCATCATCAGTTCCGGACCTGCGGACAGGGAATCGAACAGGTACACCCGCCGGCCGGGATGCTCCTCCATATAGGCGTCCGCCGCCTGACGGGCGGCGTTGTAGCTGCCGGACAGATACTTGGTAATGGTGATGCAGAAAATAAATTCCGCGTCGCCAAAGGCTTCCAGCCATTCTCCCACATTGGGGCAGGAGGAACCGGTCTTTCCCTTATAGGTCTTCAGATCCTCCACCATCTGGGTCACGCTCAGGCCGGGAACATCCGCGTATTCCTGCCCCGCGACGATTTTCAGGGGGACGCAGGCGTAGTTCTCGCCGGGGCGGGTCAGTACGTTGGAGGAAGAGTCTGTTACAATTCTATAATTCATGGTCATGCCTCGCCATCTCTATTCATCGGTTTTTCAATAACCTGACATCATTGTATCAACAACTTATAGCAATGTCAAGGAAATCTTAAGATAAGTTCTCGTATATTGACATTCCACCGCTTTTTGACTATAATACCCTCGGGTGATGCAAATGAAACAGGAAACCAGGCAGCGCATTGCGGATTCCCTCCGGGACTTCCACCTCCCCAGATATCATGAGATCCCCGACGTAGGGCTGTACCTGGAGCAGACAACCAAATATATTGGAAGCTGTCTGGCGCCGCTGGGCGATATGGCGCTGACCAGTTCCATGATCAGCAACTATGTGAAGAAGGGGCTGATTGCCAGCCCGGTGAAAAAGCAGTACAGCCGGGAGCAGATTGCCTATCTGATTTTCATAGCCATTGTCAAAAGCGTTCTGTCGCTGGACGCGCTGACGGCCTTTATCCGGCTGCAGCAGCAGACCTACCAGCTGGGCAAGGCCTATGATTATTTCGTGGAGGAATACGAGAGCCTGCTGGCCTTCACCTTTGAACTGTCGGACACCGCAGATATGTTCCCCGAAAACAGCTCCGATGAGAAGCGGCTGCTGTATACCTGCATCATTGCCGCCGTGCAGAAG
>JAXEAK010000133.1:0-6433 GCA_034094395.1 Faecousia sp. | reverse complement strand
CCGTAACGAGATTTTTACCACATTGGAAAAAGTCGTTGACCGCTTGTGTGATACCATTTGCTCCTTGTCTAACAATATCATTTCCAGCATTACTGGTAGAGAGTGGATAATCGAAGTTTTTAATTAAGAATTAGTATCAGGACACTGCACGAAAAAAGAAGCCAACAGAATAGCTGCCCGGATTGCGAAACAGACCGGAGCGGATATCATTCTTTCAAAATAGCTTTATTCAATTACCACTAGCTATTCCGTGAAGGGTGTGGTAATGTGTGCTGCTAATACGAGGAAGTGGCGTTATGGCAGCGGCGAGGGATAATTTGGCAAGAAAACAGATTTTTATACCAGCAACACAGCCGGAGGAGGAAATCGTTCTGCGGGTTGCCGCCTACTGCCGTGTCAGTACCGATTCGGAGGATCAGATCAACAGCTTCGCTGCGCAAAACGATCATTACACCGAAATGATTACTGCACATGACCAAAGATCGCCGTATCTTATGCAACATTGGGGGAACCCGTGGACTGGTATCCATGGTGTGAAGAAGCATTCCAGAAAGCGGCGAAAGCAACCCGGTACAGGGTTTCCAGCAGTGCGCGGGCTTCTCAGGTGGCATTGGGGTTCACGGGTATCATGGCAGGGTTCCTCCTTAGATTCGTAAAAGCTATGCGGGCTGCGACAGCTTTACCACCAGCGTATCGCCGATTTTCCGCAGGGAGCCGTAATAGGGATAGACAGGCATTTCGGCATATTCCGGGGAAGCGGCGATTTGCGCCTGCTCCTGCGCCGAGGCCATTGGAATGGAAAAGCCAAGGTAATACTGCAGAAAGGCTTCCTTGGAATAGCTGTCCGGCTTGAAGCCGGTGACGCCGGTAAGGATGTTGGTAAAGTTCAGGTTTTCCTCATAAAAGTCCGGATCGTCCCAGGTGCCGATAACGGCGAGCCGGGTACCCTCGGTGAATTCCGGCATCATTTTGATGTCGGCAATCAGAGAGGTGTAGAAGGCGCAGGCGTTTTCGTAGCGCAGCTGGAGGGTCAGGTAGGAGGCGTTGGCGATGTAGACGTTAATCAGGACAATGGCGGCGGACAGAATCGCAATGGCATTCAGTGACAGCCGGCGCAGCCCTTCTCTCCATTTCTTCGCCGCCGGGCGGGAAAAACAACCGTCTGCCAGCAGCAGAACCAGCAGGTAGACACTGACAAAGCCGTAAAGCACCAGCGTGTGGATGGCATCCACCGTGGTGAACAGGAACATACAGTTGACAGCCAGAGGAAGCAGGGCAATCAGCGCCGCCAGAAGCAGCAGTCCGGGAACGTCCTGCTTACGCTCTGTCAGCCGCAGCACCAGCAGCACGGCGGCAAAGATCAGCAGCACCGGATGCAGCCACCGGGAAAGCGGAGAGGGGATCAGTCCCATGGCGCCCTCCCGGAAATAGCGGAAAAAGTACCGGTAGGCAAGAAGTATGTTGGCAGGCAGGGACAGAGGATCAAAGGCGATGCTGTCCACGGCATAGCTGCCCATCCGGATATGCTTCAGCCTCAGAATAACCTGCGTGGCGCCGTAGTAGGCACCCAGCGCCAGTGCAAGAAAAACAACATAGGCAATCCCACGGCGGAAGACGCGGGGCGTGTCCTCCCCCTTCAGCAGCGCCTGAAGGAGCATCAGAATCAGCACACCGGCAGTGAGGGAGATGTAGGCCTGATAAATGCTTAAGGACAGAACCATGCACACAAGTGCGCACAGCCAGTGCCGCCAGTCCTGCTTTTTCAGCAGCCATGCCGCCACCGCCGCCAGCAGAAAGGCCACGCCGTAGCAGCTGCTGGTGAACATATAGCCGAAGGTGCCCGTGAGGGAGGGAAAGGTGAGCACAAAGCCCGCCGCCAGTACCTGCGCCCAGCTGCTTTGCAGCTCCAGACAGTGGATCAGCACGCACACCGCCACAGCCAGCAGCGCAATGGTCATCAGGCCGTAAATCCAGGGCATGGACACATTGGGGAAAAGGCTGTCCAGCGCGCCCAGACCCCAGCGCCCCAGAACGACGGTGCCGCCCTTGGAAAACAGGGATTTCACCTCATCGTGGTTCAGCAGCTTGTTGGTAAAGGCAAACATATGGGCAAGGAACCCAAAGCTGAAGGCTGCCAGCAGGGGAACGCGGTTTTCCCGCGCTTTGGCTCCCAGCCAGTTCAGAAGCCGCTGAAACAGCAGGGGCTGGGTAACGGCGGTGTGCATAGGCAGGACGCTCCTTTCTTTTTTGCCATTATAGTCTTTTTTTCCCATTGCGTCAATACGCAGGAAAAGGACTCCGCAACCGTGTGGAGTCCTCGTTAATCCATATTTGTACAGATGGGAATTCCCTGATCCCGCGCCAGCTGCAGCAGGGAGCCGTTGAACCGGTTGAGCGGACCCACCGGTGTGCCCGCGTCGATCACCCGGCTGCATTTCCGCAGAAGCGCGGATGCCCGGCAAAACGCTTCCTCATCCATTTCCGCAAAGGCAGGCGTGCTGACCACATTTTGGCTCAGCGCCCGGGCAACCTGAAAATCCACGTCGTTTTCAAACAGAATGCCGGTAGCGAAGGGAACGCCCCGCTTTTGCAGCGCCCGGTAGACAGGAATGCCGCAGCCGCCGCCGGCGACCACAAACACGGCGGGCGTTCCTGCCGGCGCGGACAGCTCCACGCTGCCGAACAGCAGGTTGTACGCGCCGTTCTCCATGCCGTAAAGCTGCTCAATGGCGTGGTTTTCCAGTACATCCTCCGGCGTCCCAAAGGCCTCGATTGTCTCCCCTTTTACACACAGAAGATAGTCCGAAACCTTCATGGACAGATCGATTTCGTGCAGGGACAGAATCACGGTCATGTGCTTTTCCTGTGCCATTTCCCGCAAAATGTCCAGCAGTTCAATTTTGTAGCGGATATCCAGATAAGCCGTCGGTTCGTCCAGCACGAGAATCTCCGGTTCCTGGCACAGCGCCCGGGCAAGCAAAATCCGCTGCCGCTGTCCGTCCGAAAGAGTGGCAAAATCCTGCTGTGCCAGCTCCAGCGCGTGTACCCGTTCCAGTGCCTCCCGGACGGCACGGTGATCCTCCGGGGTCAGTTTGCCAAACAGATTCGTATAGGGATAGCGTCCCATGGCCACCACTTCCGCGCAGGTCATCAGCTCCGGACGGATGCGGTCGGTGAGCACCACGGCCACCTGCTTTGCCATGTCCTTGGGTTGCCAGCGCCGCAGATCCTGCCCGTCCAGAAACACCGTTCCGGAAATGGTTTCCAGCTGCCGGGTGATGGACTTGAGAATCGTGGATTTTCCCGCGCCGTTGGGGCCTATGAGGGTGAGGATTTTCCCCTTTTCCAGCTGAATGTTGATGTCGTGAATCAAAATACGGCCGTCGTAGCCCACGGCCATATCGCTGGTTTTGAAGTAGCTTTCCATCTTACACCTCCTGCGCGCGGCGGCGCTTGACCATCATATAGATCACCACGGGCGCGCCGAAAACGGAGGTCACAGTACCGATGGCAAGCTCCGTAGGCGCGAACACCGTCCGGGCGATCAGATCGCAGAATACGCAGAACACCGCGCCGCAGAAGAATACCGCCGGAATCACAAAGGCCGGTTTGGAGGATTTGAGAAGACTCCGGGTGATATGGGGCACGGCGATGCCCACAAAGGAAATGGGGCCTGCCAGCGCCGTCACGCAGGCGGACAGCAGGCTGGACAGCAAAATCAGAATGACCCGGAAGGGCTTGATCCGGATGCCCATACTCTGGGCATAGCCTTCGCCCAGCGCATAGGCGGAAATGGGCTTGCACAGCGCCATTGCCCCCAGCACCCCGGGCAGACACAGCGCAGCCGCCAGCTTCACATCCTCCCAGCTGGCGCCGGAGAAGGTGCCCATGGACCAGTTGGTCAGGTTCACCACGTCGTGATCGTCTGCGAAGGTCACGCAGAAATCCGTTACCGCGCCGCAGATGTAGCCAACCATGATGCCGATGACCAGCAGCATAGACATATTGTGCACCTTCTGGGAAAACAGCAGAACCACGGAGGTAATCAGCAGGGAGCCAGCGAAGGCCGCCAGAATCAGCGTCAGCGGACTGGCGGTTCCCAGATACCGGATGAGAAAAATCAGGGTGATGCCCACCACCATTTTTGCGCCGGAGGAAATGCCCAGCACAAAGGGGCCGGCGATTGGGTTACGGAAAAAAACCTGAAGCAGATAGCCGGATACGGACAGCGCTCCGCCGAGAATCGCTGCCAGAAGCATCCGGGGAATCCGAATGCGGAACAGGATCTGGCTTTCCGTGGAGCTGTCCACACCGCTGCGCACGCCGTCCAGGAGCAGGGAAAACACCTTGTCCGCCCGGATGGATACGGAACCGATCGTGATATTCAGCACCAGCATCAGCAGAAGCAGCCCCCAAAGAAGCAGCATCACCGCCCAGAACCGTCCGGGATTGCCCAGCCGGAGCGCCTCCGGCGGCGCCTGCAATGTTGTTTTCTGCTTTTGTTTCATTGCGCCGTCTCCGTTCCTTTGTATCATTGCAATCGGTACAGGAAGGGCAGCTCTGTCAGATTGTCCGCCTCTCCCGAGAAGATCTTCTGGAAGCTCTGGATCATCTGCCCCAGCTGGGTGGTTTCCTGATACATATTTTTTCCGGTGCACCAGACGTTTCCGTTCTGAACCGCCTTGAACTGGGCGAGCAGAGGACTTTTTTCCAGAAGCTCCGCCAGTGTGTGAATTTCGCCGCCGATGGTGCTGTTGTAAATGATGTAATCCGCGTCCTTGGCGGCGGCAAAGAACTGCTCCATTTCCAGATTGATGGTGGAGGTTCTGGTTTCCGGATCGCCCAGACCGTCAAAGACGTAGGTTCCGCCTGCCAGCTCCAGCATTTTGGTCACATAGTCGCCGCTCTTCCGCACAACCGCATAGCCCGAGGAGCTGATGTGAAAAAAAGCCACGGTTTTGCCGGAGGTTTCCGCCTTCCGCGCGTCGTTCAGGTAATTCACCTGCTCGTCAAACAGCGCCTGCGCCTTGTCTTCCTCATTGAGCAGGGCGGCGTAGAGCTTCATCCATTCCGTGCGCCCCAGAGGATGCGTCTCCATGCTGGACTGGTCGGTAAGCACGGCAATGCCCAGTTCCTCCAGTTTTTGCTTGACATCCGAGGCGTGGCCGATCATCAAAGATTCCACCGCCAGAGGACACCGGTGCTCCAGTAGCATTTCATAGTCCGGCTCACTGTATTTCCCTGCATAGACAATGCGGCCGTCTGCCATGGCCTGACGGGCGTTTTCAATGTACCAGCTGTCCTCCCGGGAGCCGGACAGGGAGATGGCATCCAGCCGATCCAGCGCGTCAAACAGGCACATGGCGGAGGTCGCCGCCAGATAGATGTTGGACAGCGGCTGATACAGCGGGGCGATGTCCGGAGCGATTCCGTCGGGTAGGCTGCTGCCTTCCGGCACCGTGAGGAACCGGCTGCCGTCTCCCAGCGTGATCAGCTTGTAGCCGCCTGGGTAGTAGTCCACCTGAAACTGGGTGGCAAATTGCAGCGCCATGCTGCGCTCCGGCTGCCAGCCGTTGCCGAGACTGCCGCCCTCCTGC
The DNA here is from genome assembly GCA_034094395.1 of Faecousia sp. Lineage (GTDB taxonomy): Bacteria > Bacillota > Clostridia > Oscillospirales > Oscillospiraceae > Faecousia. The sequence goes on along the minus strand of JAXEAK010000133.1, from coordinate 836 downwards.
CGGGCTGCGCAGCCGGTGAAGCAGGACAGAATCAGAGCCAAAGTCAGCAGCCAGACAAACAAACGCCGATCTCTCATTTCGCCGCCAGAGTGGTGCCGTCAAAGTACAGCGTGTACTCCACCAGATGTGGCTGGCTCATGGCGACGGTGGAAGCGCTGACAGCCATGGGGGTTTCCAGAGAAACGGGAATTTCGAAGGTGGAATTTCCCTCCTCCTGAATGGGGTCATACTGCTCCCCGTCCACGATCATGTACTCGTAATAGGGGCTGCTCCACCGGATCACCGCGGTCAGCGCCTCCCCGTCGGAGGTGATCTCAGCGGGGGAGGCGACGCTGGCTTTTCCGGTGCCGCCGGCGAGGGTCACCGCGCAGGTGTAGCTGCCCGCCTGAGGCACGGGGTTCTGTACGCTGACCCGGTGGTCATACCACACACCCTTGGTGCCGATGAGGGCGAGGTCAAATTCCTGCCCCACGGAAGCGACCGGCACGTCAAAGCCGAATACCTCTTCGCTGAGGCCGTCGGAATAGGTCACGGTGTCCACCGTGTGCTCCAGCAGCACCGCACCGGGTTTCTGGGCGTCTTCGGCGGTGCCGACAAAAAGATTCACGATATTCGTGGAGCGCAGGCTTACGTGCAGGGTCTGCACGCCGTCGCTGACGGTCAGGGTGCCCTTGCCGTTGCAGGCCTCATTGGCGCGGAACATACTGCTGTCCGTGACGAAATCCACCGTGTACACACCGTCAGGCAGTACCTTTGCAATCTCCGTCGCCTGGGTTTCCTCGACTTGCGTGGTTTCTGCCGCTTCCGTCACAGCGGGCAGCGTTGCCTGCGTCGCT
>JAXEAK010000132.1:0-10875 GCA_034094395.1 Faecousia sp. | reverse complement strand
ATGGCGCTGATTCCGCTGATTCAGCCGCCCATTATGAACCTGCTGACCTCTGCCGAGGATCGGAAGATCAAGATGGTTCAGACCCGTGTGGTGTCCAAGACAGAGAAGATCATCTTCCCCATCCTGGTGGTCATCTTCGTGGCGCTGCTGCTGCCTGACACTGCTCCTCTGATCGGCTGCCTGATGCTGGGCAATCTGTTCAAAGAGACCGGTGTTACCGACCGCCTGTCCGACACCGTGCAGAACGCCCTGATGAACATTGTCACCATTCTGCTGTCCACTGCTGTGGGCGCAACCATGGTGGGTTCCACCTTCCTGACGGCCAATACCCTGAAGATCGTGGTTCTGGGCGTTGTGGCCTTCGGCATCTCCACCGCAGGCGGCCTGCTGGGCGGCAACGTGATGTGCAAGCTCACCGGCAAGAAGGTCAACCCCCTGATCGGCTCCGCCGGTGTGTCTGCGGTTCCTATGGCAGCCCGTGTTGCCAATGTTCAGGGCCAGAAGGCCAACCCCTCCAACTTCCTGCTGATGCACGCCATGGGTCCCAACGTGGCCGGCGTGATCGGCTCTGCCATCGCCGCCGGCTTCCTGTTGAGCGTCTTTGGTTAATCGAATCGAAAAAGCCCGCTCCGGCAGGAGCGGGCTTTTTGCCCGCAGTGCGGGCTGATACTAATTCTTGGTAAAAAGATTTAATCATCAGCGTAGGGATGTTGGCGCAAGTCAAGGCAGAGGAACGCAGCCATACTGTATGTATGGCAAGTGACGATAACGCCGTATTGCACCAATAGGCCAAGCTGATATTAAAGATTTTTAATCAAGAATTAGTATGACAATGCGTATCTAACCGGTTTGCATTCGTTACACCATTGGGTTTTGCTCGATATCGTTACCGTCAAAAATACCGTAGGGACGGGCTACTGCCTCGCTCAAAATGCCTTCCTCCTGTGGGGGAAGGTTATCGCAGAATGTTGTTCTGCAAAAAACTGCCGATCAGCCGGTTGACCTCATCGGGAACGTCGGTGTTGGAGTTATGTCCCGCGCCCTTGAGCCAGACCAGCGGGTGTCCGTCAATTTTTGCCCAACGGCGGTTGTAGCTTTTCGCGGAGCCGGCGGCATCCTTTTCGCCGCACAGCAGCAGCACCGGGCAGGAAACGGGATATTCCGGCCGTTGCTCCACTGCTTCGGCGAGGATCCGGTAGCCGTGGTCGGCCAGAGCGATGTATTCCTCCCGGGAATATTCCGCCCAGGTTTTCTCCATCAGTGCCCGCCCGCAGGCCGACCGGGAGGTGCCGTTAATGCCCCATTTCAGAAGCAGCTTCCAGGGCAGCACCTGATACATCCACTTCGTGTTCTTCAGTGCTGCCAGTTCCCAGCCGGAGAAATACTTCCGACTCAAGGGTGCGGAATCAATGGACACGAATCCCGATACCGTCCCGGGATACAGCGCCAGATAGCACTGGGCGATGTAACCGCCCAGAGACTGACCGATGAGCACAGGATTTTCGATGCCCTCCGCTTCCAGAATGCCGTGAAGATACGTCGCCATGTCGTCCATGGAAAAGGTCAGAGGAAAGGGGCGGGAGGCTGCGTGCGCCGGGGCATCCCAGACCAGACAGGAATATTCCTCGGAAAAGCAGGGAATCTGCTGATCGAACAGATGGTGATCCGCCGTCAGACCGGGCAGAAATACCAGCCAGGGGTTACCCGGTTCCCCGGGTGTGACCCAGTAGTGAATGGCGCCGCCGGGGGTTTCAAATAGTTTTTCCTGCATATTCGCATTCCTCCCTCGTTTTGACCATCATAGCACAGGCACTGGGGATGTCAAGGTGAGATTTCATAATGGGCACGAAAAAAAATAAAATCCTATTGACAAAGTAGGAAATAAATGGTATACTCCAAATACCTACCAAACAGGAAGGAATTAAGGAGAGGTGTTCCCGATGATTGTTACAATGGAAACACTGGTCAGAGCTAACTTCCGATTTGGACGAATGTGCTGGAATCCATCCGAATATCCAACCATCCATCCAAGAAAGGAAGAATATTATGTCAACTTATAAATTTGAAACCCTGCAGCTCCATGTAGGTCAGGAGCAGCCCGATCCCGCCACCGATGCCCGTGCTGTTCCCATTTACGCCACTACTTCTTATGTTTTCCACGACTGCGCCCATGCGGCAGCCCGGTTTGGCCTGACGGATGCCGGTAATATCTACGGCCGTCTCACCAACTCCACTCAGGATGTGCTGGAGAAGCGGATTGCGGCTCTGGAGGGCGGCGTTGCAGCACTGGCGGTTGCCTCCGGTGCCGCAGCCATCGACTATGTTCTGCAGGCGCTGGGTCAGAACGGCGGGCATTTCGTAGCGCAGAAGACCATCTACGGCGGCAGCTATAACCTGCTGGCGCACACCTTGCCGAACTTCGGTATCACTGCGGATTTTGTCAACATCCACGATCTTGCCGAAGTGGAGAAGGCTATCCGCCCCAACACCCGGGCGATTTACATTGAGACTCTGGGCAACCCCAACAGTGACATTCCCGATATTGACGCCCTTGCGGAACTTGCCCACCGGTATGGCCTGCCTCTGGTGGTGGACAACACCTTTGGTACTCCTTACCTGATCCGCCCCATCGAGCACGGCGCGGATATCGTGGTGCATTCCGCTACCAAATTCATCGGCGGGCACGGCACCACATTGGGTGGTATCATCGTGGATTCCGGAAAATTCGACTGGGCGGCTTCCGGTAAGTATCCCGCCATTGCTGAGCCCAACCCCAGCTACCATGGCGTGTCCTTTGTGGCGGCGGCAGGCGAGGCAGCCTTCGTCACCTACATCCGGGCGGTGCTCCTGCGGGACACCGGCGCCACCATCTCCCCCTTTGCGGCCTTCCTGCTGCTGCAGGGCGTGGAAACCCTGTCCTTGCGGCTTGACCGCCATGCGGAAAATACGAAAAAGGTTGTGGAGTACCTGAGCCATCATCCGCTGGTGGAGAAGGTTAACCATCCCTCTCTGCCCGATCATCCGGATCACGCCTTGTACGAAAAATATTTCCCCAACGGCGGCGGTTCCATCTTCACCTTTGAGATCAAGGGCGGCGTGAAGGAAGCCCATACGTTCATTGACCATCTGGAGATCTTCTCTCTGCTTGCCAACGTGGCGGACGTGAAGAGTCTGGTTATCCACCCGGCCACCACCACCCACAGCCAGCTGACCGAGGCAGAGCTGCTGGATCAGGGCATCAAGCCCAATACCATCCGATTGTCCATCGGCACGGAGCACATCGACGACATTCTGGCGGATCTTGACAAGGGCTTCGCCGCAGTTGAAAAGCTCTGAGAGACCTGCTGCGGTGATCGGAGCCGGCCTGTGCGAACCAGAAAACCCGGAGAATCTGTTTTTCCTGTCATTGCGAACCGAAGCTGCCGGTTCGCAATGACTTTTTTGGGGGGATAGACAGCCGCTTTGGGGCGCCCGGATTCGGGAAATTGGCGGCCTGCGCGGGCATCGTCGGCTGTTTCGGCGTCCGTATGACGGAAAAACTGGTAAACTGCCCAAAAAGAAAAGCGGCAGATTGTGGAAACTGCGGAACTTTTCAGGATTACCAAAAAAAGGGTTGATTTCTTGCAAAACTTAAGCTAAACTCATGTCATGGAAACATTGGAATCGTTTCCAAAATCATATTCCGGAGACCCCGGAAAAACTATAGGAGGAAATACAATGAAAAAGCTGATCGCTATGCTGCTGGCTATGGTCATGGTGCTCGGTCTGGCTGCCTGCGGCGGTTCTTCCGCTCCCGCTGCCACTGAGGCTCCCGCCGCTCCCGCTACCGACGCAGCTCCCGCTACCGAGGCTGCCGCTTCCACCGCGGACGGTCGCGTCTACTACCTGAACTTCAAGCCTGAGTTCGACACTGCTCTGCAGGGTCTGGCCAAGACCTACACCGAGAAGACCGGTGTTCCCGTCAAGGTTGTCACCGCTGCTTCCGGCACCTACTCCGACACCCTGATTGCCGAGATGGCCAAGTCCGAGGCTCCCACCGTCTTCAACATCGGCAATATGTCCGGCCTGAAGGACTGGGATGAGTACGCTCTGGATCTGAACGGCACCGACCTGGCTGCCGAGCTGACCACCAACGACTTCAACCTCTACAACGAGGCTGGCGAGCTGAAGGCTATGGGCTACTGCTATGAGTCCTTCGGCATCATCGTCAATACCAAGCTGCTGGAGCAGGCCGGTCACTCTCTGGACGAGATCAAGGACTTTGCTTCTCTGAAGACCGTCGCTGACGACATTCATGCCAACGCTTCCGCTCTGGGCTTTGATGCCTTCTCCGGCGCCGGCCTGGATGGCTCCTCTTCCTGGCGTTTCTCCGGCCACCTGGCCAATATGCCTCTGTTCTACGAGTTCCGGGATGACGGCGTGACCGAGCAGCCCGCTACCATCAAGGGCAGCTACATGGACGCCTTCCGCAACATCTGGGATCTGTACATCACCGATACCGCTACCGATGCCAAGACCCTGTCCACCGCGACGCTGGACGAGAGCAAGGCACAGTTCACTCAGGGTCAGGCTGTGTTCTATCAGAACGGCACCTGGGAGTACGCTGGCCTGATCGAGGCCGGTATGACCGACGACGAGCTGGCTATGATCCCCATTTACTGCGGTGTTGACGGCGAAGAGAAGGCCGCCCTGTGCTCCGGCACCGAGAACTGCTGGGCTGTGAACGCCAAGGTTTCCGAGGCCGACCAGAAGGCAACTCTGGACTTCCTGAAGTGGCTGGTCACCGATGCGGACGCTTCCGCTACCATGGTTAGCGAGCTGGGCGCTGTTCCCTTCAAGAACTGCCCCGCTTCCAGCAACAAGTTCATCGTTGACGGCAACGCTCTGCTGGCTGACGGCAAGTACGCTGTGACCTGGGCTTTCAACCATACTCCCAACGTGGACGCATGGAGAGCTACCGTGGTTACCGCTCTGACCGCTTACTCTGCTGATCCCACTGATGCCAACTGGGGGCAGGTTGTTACCGCTTTCGTGGACGGCTGGGCTTACGAGTACAACATGGCCAACGGCTAATTATAAACTGACCGAAAGGGGCGGGCTGTGCCCGTCCCTTTCTTCCATAACCGTGCAGGGCGGGGGTTTGCCCCTGCCGGTGGCAAAGCCATCAACCTTTCCTCTGGGGAAGGTATTACGGCAGAGTCAGACCCCTGCCCTGCGAAACAACAGGCTGCGGCCGGCAGTAACCGGTCAAAATCGGGATAGAAAGGAAGATTCTTTTGGCGAAATCCAAACAAAGCGTGAATCTGGTGCAAAGGCCAATTCGGAAATTCGCTCCGATATTTATACTGCCCACCTTCGCGGCGTTCCTCATCGGCTTTGTATGGCCCTTCATTCAGGGTATTTACCTGTCCTTCTGTAATTTCAACACCCCCCGGGATGCCAAATGGGTGGGCATCGGTAACTATCTGAAGGTCTTTTCCGACGCAGGCTTCCTGAACGCGTTTAAGAATACCGCAGCCTTTGCCGTGGTGTCCATCATCCTGATCAATGTGATTGCCTTCATGATCGCTTACGCCCTGACCCAGAAAATGCGGGGCGCCAACCTGTTCCGTACGGTCTTCTTCATGCCTAACCTGATCGGCGGCGTGGTGCTGGGCTATATCTGGAGCATGATCTTCGACGGCATTCTGAAGCGCTACGGCACCTACCTGACTGCCAACGGCACCTACGGCTTCTGGGGTCTGGTGATTTTGGTGGCCTGGCAGCAGATTGGCTACATGATGATTATTTACATCGCAGGTCTGCAGTCCATCTCCGAGGATATGCTGGAAGCTGCCAAGATCGATGGCGCCAGCGGAAGCCAGACCCTGTTCAAGGTCATCATCCCCAATGTGATGCCCTCTATCACCACCTGCACCTTCCTGACACTGACCAACTCCTTCAAGATGTTCGACCAGAACATGGCGTTGACCGGCGGTATGCCCTCCATCATGCAGAATGGTGCGAAGATCAATGTCACCGAACTGTTAGCTTTGAATATTTATTCCACCTACAATATCAATAAGAACTGGCATGGCGTTGCCCAGGCCAAGGCCGTGGTGTTCTTCATCCTGGTTGCGGTGCTTGCCATCGCCCAGCAGGCCGCTACCCGCAGCAAGGAGGTGCAGCAGTAATGAAGAGAAGACAACTGGAACAGTATACGCCGTTGAGTAAGGTCATGACCGTGGCGTTTACGCTGCTGTGTCTGGTCTGGCTGATCCCCATTTTTGAGGTTCTCATCAACTCCTTTAAGGAGAACGCCTTTGTCAACCTGAACCCCTTTGCTCTGCCCAATTCCGAGAGCTTCGTTGGCTTCGCCAACTACATCAAGGGCATGACCTTCGGCAACTATCCCTTCCTCAAGTCCGTTGCCTACAGCCTGTTCATCACGGTAGCTTCCGTGTTCCTGATTCTGCTGTTTTGCTCCATGTCCGCATGGTACATCGCCCGGGTGAACAGCTTCCTCAGCAAGGCGTTCTACTATCTGTGCCTGTTCTCCATGATTGTTCCCTTCCAGATGGTCATGTTCACCCTGACCTTCACCGCTGACAACCTGAAGCTGAACACCCCCTACACCATCCCCATCGTATATCTGGGCTTTGGCGCGGGTCTCGCGATCTTTATGTTCCTGGGCTTTGTCAAGGGCTTGCCCATGGAAATTGAAGAGGCTGCCGCCATTGATGGCTGCGGACCGCTGCGCACCTTCTTCCTGGTGGTGCTGCCCATGCTGAAGCCTACACTGATTTCCGTCGGCATTCTGGAGCTGATGTGGGTGTGGAATGACTACCTGCTGCCGTATCTGGTGTTGGATCGTACCAAGTATATGACCATTCCCATCCATGTGCAGTATCTGAAAGGCAGCTATGGCACCGTGGATCTGGGTGCTACCATGGCAGTCATCATGCTGAGCATTATCCCCATCATCGTGGTGTATATGTTCTGCCAGAAGCACATCATCAAGGGCGTGGCCGCCGGTGCGGTGAAAGGTTAAGCACAAACTGCTGTGGAAATCTGCGCTGCTTGGTGTATAACGGGCGCGCCGGTAACTTTACCCCGGGACGGCTTGACCGCAAGCCGCCCCGCGAAACGGAAAACCTTCCCCCGTTGGGGGAAGGTTTTGGATATCCGCTCCATATAGATAGAAGGGAGGCACTGCCGCCATGACAATCAAAGATCTGGCCACCAAAACCGGCTATGCTGTCGGCACTGTTTCCCGAGCGCTGAACAACCATCCCAACGTCAGTGAAAGGGCGCGAACTGCCATTTTGCAGGCGGCAGAGGAGGTTGGCTTTGAGATCAACGTCAACGCCAAGCAGCTCAAGCAGACCCATTCCAACACCATTCTGGTGATCGTCAAGGGCATCGGAAATGAACTGTTCGGCGAACTGGTGGAATCCATTCAGCACCTGATTGCCGAGACCCGCTATCAGCTGGTGGTGGATTACATGGACGAGGATGCCAACGAGGTTTCCCGGGCGGTGCAGCTGTGCCGGGAGAAGAAGCCGGTGGGCATTCTGTTTCTGGGGGGCGTGAACGAACATTTCCAGAAGGATTTCGCCGCCATCGACATACCCTGCGTGGTGGTGACCAACGATGCCTCCACGCTTCCCTTTAAGAACCTATCCAGTGTATCCACCGACGACTGGGAGGCTGGACGCTGTGCCATCGAGATGCTGATTGCCCTGGGACACAGGAATATTGCAGTGATCGGTGGTGAGCGGGAGCACTCCGATATCAGCCGATTGCGGTACGAGGGGTGTGTGCAGGCGTTCTCCGACCATCAGATTCCCTTCAACCCGGAGCAGGATTATCGGGGCGTCCGCTTCTCCTATCAGGACGGCTATCTTGCCACCAAAGCGCTACTGGCGTCCAACCGGACGTTTACCGGGCTGTTTGCCAGCGCGGATGTTCTTGCCATCGGTGCCATCCGGGCGCTGCGGGAGTCGGGCAAGCGGGTGCCGGAAGATGTGTCCGTCATTGGTCTGGACGGCCTGCCAATTGGTGCCTACCTGATTCCCCAACTGACCACTGTCAGCCAGTCCGTCGGACATATGGCGCAGCGCAGTGTGGATATTTTACTGAAGTGTATCGAGGAGGGCGGAAAAGCCCAGCACGAGACCGTTCCCTTCCGGATTGACCGCCGAGAGAGCGTCCGGAAGCTGGAGCAATCCCATTGATGATTCCGCGCCGGGAGACCGGCGATGACAAACCAAGGAGATAGAATCCATGCGCGAAAGCGGTATTTTGATGCATATTACTTCCCTGCCGGGGCCCTATGGCGTCGGCTCCATGGGAAAGCAGGCCTATGCCTTTGTGGACTTTTTGGACGAAGCCGGGCAGTCCTACTGGCAGATTCTGCCGCTGAATCCGACGGGCTACGGAGATTCTCCCTATCAGTCCTTTTCGGCCTGTGCCGGCAATCCCTACCTCATTGATCTGGATATGCTGGCGGAGGATGGGCTGCTGCAGCCGCAGGAGCCGAAGGCCGTAAACTGGGGAAGCAACCCGTCTCGGGTAGACTTTGGCGCGCTGTACCGGGAGCGGGGAAAGCTTCTGCATCAGGCTTACAGCCGGTTTACCCCGGACAGCGACTATGCCGCATTCCGACAGGCGAATGCCCAGTGGCTGGATGAATATGCCCTGTTCATGGCACTGAAGGAGAAAAACGGCGGCGCGCCCTGGCTGGAATGGCCGGAGCCGCTGCGGCTGCGGGATGAGGCGGCGCTGGACGCGGCGCGGCAGGCCTGTGCGCAGGAGATTGACTACCAGTGCTTCGTGCAGTATCTGTTTGATAAGCAGTGGAAAGCACTCCGGGCTTACGCCAATGGCAAAGGCGTCCGCATTATCGGCGACGTGCCCATTTATGTGCCACTGGATTCGGCAGATGTGTGGGCAAATCATGAACTGTTCCAGTTGGACGATGCCCGGCATCCCACCGTTGTGGCGGGGTGCCCGCCGGACGGATTTACTGCGGACGGTCAGCTTTGGGGAAATCCCATTTACGACTGGCAGGCCATGGCGGCCACCGGCTACGACTGGTGGATCAAACGTCTGAGCGCCGCGGCACGGCTGTACGATGTGGTGCGGTTTGACCACTTCCGGGGCTTTGAAAGCTACTGGGCGGTGCCCGCCGGGGACAAGACAGCCCGGAACGGCAAATGGGTGAGCGGCCCCGGCATGGAGTTTATTCGTGCCGTGCAGAGGGCGCTGCCCGATCTGGATTTCATTGCGGAGGATCTGGGCTTTGTGACCCCGGAGGTGCGGCGGCTGCAGCAGGATTCCGGCTATCCCGGCATGAAGGTGCTGGAATTTGCCTTCGATTCCCGGGAGGAAAGCGACTATCTGCCCCATCTGTACCCGGTGGAATCCGTGTGCTATACCGGAACCCACGACAATGTGACCCTGAAGCAGTGGTTCGACGAGGCTTCCCGGCAGGATAAGGCCTATGCCAAGGCATACCTCGGTCTAAACCGTCAGGAGGGCTTCGTCTGGGGTATGATTCGGGGCGGTATGGGCAGCGTTTCCCGATTGTTTATCGCTCAGATGCAGGACTATCTGGAGTTGGGCGGGGAAGCCAGAATGAATTTCCCCGGAACACTCTCCAGCGCCAACTGGACATGGCGCGCGCCGGAGGGCTTCGACAGCGAAGCGCTGGCAAAGAAGATCCGCCATGTGACAGCCCTGTATGGGCGGCTGAAACAGGAAAAGGCTCAATAAAATTAACACCCGGCGCACAATCGGGAGCGTTCGTAAAACAGTTTCAGTCCCGGCAGTAATGTCTGACGGGACTGTTCTTGCATAAATTGAAGCCGTATGATATGATTAAACAGACCGATAGACTTGAATTTGGCAAAGGAGGTACTCACATGAAAAAGTTGATAGCATTGTTTTTAGCATTGGCTTGCGTGTTGGCTATGGTTGGTTGTGCCACTCAAAATGAAGACCCAACCACACCAACGGGGTACCCCACAGGTAAAATCCAGCAACCGCAAATCATGTATAATGGGCAGATTTATTTCTATTTCGCAACGGGATTTGATGAACCCTTACCCGATGGGTATGAACTTGTTGGCAGCATTGCCGTGGTTGATAATGACAATGAGCCAGCAGAAGATTTTCATGGTGCAAGAGTTGAATTAGCACAAGAGGTTTATGCATCGGAAGACGATACCGAAACGGTTTATGTAAAATACGAAAAGGGTTATGCTCAATTTGTAATCAGAAAATAAAAGACCGGCCAATTCCAAATTGTTGTACTAAAGGGCGCACTTCTATACACCGTTCGGTGCAGTGCGTTACGCGCGGAACTTGGCTCTCCCTTTGGGAGAGCTGTCGGCGCAGCCGACTGAGAGGGTAAAAATATGGCCATACCAAAAGATAACCGCCAGCTGGAAAACGCCCGGTGGCTTCGCAGAGAAATGACTCCCCATGAGCGCAAACTCTGGTATCTTTTTCTGCGTAAATATCCGGTAAAGATTTATAAACAGCGAATCATTGGCAAATTTATTGTGGACTTTTACTGCGCTTCTGCAAAGCTGGTTATCGAAGTAGATGGCTCCCAGCATTATGAGCCTCAGGGTATGGCGTATGACGCAGAACGCTCCGCATTTTTATCCGCGCTAGGCTTGGATGTTCTGCGATTTTCCAACCGGGATATCGACAGAGATTTTCGTGGTGTGTGCGAACAAATTGATTTTACCATTCAAAAGCGTCTGCAAGACCCTCTCAGTCACCTTCGGTGACAGCTCTCCCAGAGGGAGAGCCAAGGCATCTGCCTGCAACTGCGCCATAGGTCACAATAGCATAAGAAACGGAGCGCATCTGTACCGATACGCT
>JAXEAK010000131.1:0-26218 GCA_034094395.1 Faecousia sp. | reverse complement strand
ACTGGCTCAGAAAATCCGCTCCGGGGCGACCATCCGCCTTTTACCGCATACCCTCACACCACCCGGGTACTCTCTTTCCGGCATTGAGGCGAAACCTCCCCATCCCTGCGTTGTCCCCGTTACGGTATCATACTTTCGGGAGGATGTCAACAAATTCTTTTTCATGGCTGTGCATTTTCTGCACATTTACCGAAAAAAACAGCATTGCTTGCTTTTTTTGGCTCTTTATGCTAGACTTGGCAACGGTGATGAATATATGAAAAAACAACTTCGCGGCAGCCTGTGCCTTCTCACAGCCACCATTATCTGGGGCTTTGCCTTTGTGGCACAGAGCATGGGTATGGACAAAATCGGCCCGTTTACCTTTCAGGCCATCCGCTGCATATTGGCAGTGGTGTTCCTGTTTTTCTGTTCCTTTGTGATGGATATGGGGAAATGCAGTTTCCGGGAATCGGCGGAAAAATGGAAAAACCCCGATCTGTGGAAGGTTGGTTTGATCTGCGGAATCGCCCTGTTCGTGGCGGCAAGCCTGCAGCAGGTGGGTCTTGTGTATACCGATGCCGGAAAAGCCGGTTTTCTGACCGCCATGTACATTGTGTGGGTTCCGGTGCTGGGTATGTTTCTGGGACAGAAACCGCCGTTCACCATTGTATTCAGCGTTGTGATGGCGGTTGTCGGACTGTACCTGCTCAGCTGCATGGGGGTGTCCCAGATCAACCGGGGCGATCTGTTGATTATGGGCTGTGCGCTGGCCTTTGCTGTGCAAATCCGGTGCATTGACCGGTTTGCGGGAGCGCTGGACGGGCTGCGGCTGACCTGTGTACAGGCGCTGGTGGTCACGATTCTCTCCATTCCCTTTGTCGTATTTACGGAAACCGTTGACTGGGCAAATGTTCTCGCCTGCTGGAAGCCTCTGTGCTTTGCAGGCATTCTCTCCATGGGTGTTGCCTACTCCATGCAGGTCATTGGTCAAAAGTCTCTGGAGCCTACCACTGCCTCGCTCATTATGAGTCTGGAATCCGTATTTGCCGTGATAGGCGGCTGGCTTGTGCTGGGTGAGACGATGACGGTGTGGGAAACTACAGGCTGTATACTGGTATTTGCCGCCGTGATTCTGTCTCAGCTTCCTGCAAGCTTATTCCGAAAAAAAGTATAAGAAGGCTTTCCGGTGAAAGTTGGAGCCGGCTGCTTCATGCAGTCGGCTCCTATTGTTATTCCACGGATTTCAGCGCTTCCGCCATGTTGATCTTGTCCAGCTTGAAATAGAACACAAAGTTTACGGCCAGTGCTGACAACAGCGTCAGGCAAATGGACCACACATAAGATATCGGCTCTGTAAGCACCTGAAACCAGACCATATCGATCTTGATCTGACTCATCACGAAGATCAGCAGCAGCTTACCCAAAAACAATCCCAGAACGGCGCCCACAACGGTCAGAATCAGATTCTCCTTAAATACATATGCCGCAGTCTCTGAAGCATTGAAGCCAAGCACCTTAATGGTGGCAATTTCCCGAATGCGCTCGTTGATGTTGATATTTGTCAGATTATAAAGAACGGTAACCGCCAACATTCCCGCACAGAACACAATGACCCATACCACCGAATCCAGCGCCTCCATCATTCTGCCCACTGTCCTGGCCAGATCGGCGCTGACCGAGACATTCATGACAAAGCTCAGATCACTAATGGCTGCGCTTAGAGCATGAACATCTCCGCCCTCCGGTACACAGACATAAGCCATCTGGTACTCCGGTACCCTTCCCCATTGGCTTTCGATGGTATCCGGGGATACAATGGCATAATTGTAAACATGGTTGTCGTAAACGCCGGAAACTGTCAGCTTCAGCTCCTCCAGATCACTATTGCGCAGGATCAGGGAATCCCCCTTTCGGATGCCCAAATTCTCCGCCACACCGGAAGAAATCAGCACCTCGTCCTTTCCCGGCAGGCTCAGGCGGGTCTCCCCCTTATGCAGATCGATAAAGTCCGCAAGCTTGTCTCCGCCGGAAAGCAGATAAACCTCTTTTACGCGATCATCAAAATCCAACTCCACGCTGCTCTGGTGATAGAACATCATCTGGCTTGCGCCAATGGTTTTCTGGAATTTTTCCTGCTGACGCTGGGAGGGCTCTTCCCGGAAATAAACAGAAATGTCATACTTGGTGACATTCTCAAACTGATAATCCACCACATTGGCGATGGAATCCCGCAGGCCAAAGCCCGTCACCAGCAGCGCCGTACATCCGCCAATACCAATCAGCATCATTGCCAGCCGCTGACGGTAGCGGAAAATATTGCGGATGGTGACCTTATTCAGAAAACGGAGCCGTTTCCAGAAGGGCAGCCGCTCCAGCAGGATCTGCTTTCCTGCCTCCGGCGCCTTGGGTCGCATCAGCTCTGCCGGATTTTCCTGCAGCGTTCTGCGGCAGCAGAACCAGGTTACATACAGCATCAGAGCCGTATAGATTATCAGCACCGACAGCGCCAGCGGCCATTGGAACCGCAGAACCACATTGGGCTGGATGCTCAGCATGATACAGTATGCCTTCCAGAGAATCTGCGGAAAAATCGTGCAGCCGGCCGCGATTCCCAAAGAGCAGCCCACCACAGCGCCGCTGCCGGAATAGATCAGATACTTGCTCATGATCTCCCGGTTGGTGTACCCCAACGCCTTCATGGTGCCGATCTGGGTGCGTTCCTCGTCGATCATCCGGGTCATGGTGGTAATACACACCAAGGCGGCAATCAAAATGAAGAACACCGGGAACACGCGGGAGACACCGGCCACAATGTCGGAAGCGCTATCCAGATTGTTGTAGCCCACATTGCTGTTACGGTCGAGAATGATCAGATCCGGGGTGTCCATGGAGTCGATTTCATCCCGGGCATCCGCCAACTCCTCCCGGGCGTCGGCAAGTTCTGCTTCTGCGTCGGCAAGCTCCGCTTCCGCATCGGCTTTCGCCTTCTCATAGTCCTTCCAGCCGTCCTCTACCTCCTCTTTGGCCTGATTCCACTTGCCCCAGTTAATCATCAGCTTGTTATAGGCAGTATCCAGTTTCTTTTCGTTGGCCCACATCTCCTGCTCGCCCTGATCCAACTGGGCAAGGCCAGCCTGAATGGTCTTCATGGCGTCAATGACCTGATTGAGAGAATTCAGCTGATTTTGTACAGTGGTAAGCGTGGTCTCTTTTTCTGCACATTTCCGGGTCAGTTCGGTATTTTCCGCCTGCAATGCGGCAATTGCCTCTGAATTGTCAATGGTTCCTCCCGAGTCTTCCTGCTCCTTTTGGAGCGCGGATATTTTGTCCGAATTGGCGGAAATGGAAGCCTTCAACTGGGAAATCTCAGCAGACAGGCCGTCGGCCATTGCCTGAACGGCAGCGATACCGGCGCAGGCCTGCTCATAGGGCTTCTGCAGCTGGGCTTTTTTTTCGTTCAGTTCCTTCCGCGTCGCCGTGATTTTACCCCGGGCAACCTCAATCTGCGTTCTGCCGTCCTCGATTTCCCTGCCGCCGTCAATGAGCTTCTGACGGTTTTCCTCCAGCTCCGCTTCGCCGTCTTTCAGCTTTTTCTGCGCATCGGCAAGTTCCGCTTCCGCGTCGGCCTTCGCGTCCTCATACTCCTGCAATCCGTCCAGATATTCCTGATATGCGTCATTATATTCGTCTTCCGCTTCCGCTTTGACATCCAAGAAACGCTGACGACAAAGTCCTTCCGCCGGAGATTTCAGGACATCGGCGGAATCGTCCAGAAAATCATTGTATTCCTCGGTGTAAATGCTGTGATCTCCGGACAGCCGCAAGTGGATTTCCGTATAATAATCAATATCCAGCGCGTCTTTCGGAACATAATAGTAATCTGACAGGGAGCCGCTGCCCACCGAGGTAGTGCCCCGGTTCATGTCCATATACAGCGGAGAGGATACGTACCCCACCACTGTGAAGGTTTTCTGCAGCACCTTGTCCAGTGAATCCGGATCATTGTTGTCAGAAATAGTGATGGTTTTTCCCAGCACACTGTCATCATTGCGATAGGCATCGGCAAGGCACTCATCTGCCTTCTGGGGCATCCGCCCTCCCCGGAGCGCGACCTGATCCACGGTATCCGGAATGGTATAGAATCGATAGACGGATTCCGTAGCCCCACCTTGCGCGTTCGCAATCAGATCGATGTAATAGACGCCCTCTGCGTCGGTGACGCCCGGAAGGCTGGAAAATTTCTCCACATATTCTTCCGTCCAGCCGTAATTGCCGATCATCCGCAGATCAAACATATTCTGCTGATCCATGAAGGTCTGTCCTGTGGCGACCATGTCCGTCTTGGTCATCAGCAAACCTACAAACAGTCCTGCGCCCAGAGCAATAATCATGGTGATCGCGAGATACCGACCCATGGACTTCACAATGGATTGGCGCAGATTTTTGCGCATGGCGTTCCTACTCATTACCATTCAATCTCCGCAATGTTCTGAGGATGTTCGTTTTTCGTCACCGATGCCACCGTGCCGTTTCTTACCCGGATCACCCGATCCGCCATGGCGGTCAGAGCGCCGTTATGGGTGATGATGATGACCGTCATGCCGGTTTTTCGGCCGGTGTCCTGAAGCAGCTGCAGAATCGCCTTGCCGGTCTGGTAATCCAGTGCGCCGGTAGGCTCGTCACACAGCAGCAGCTTGGGATTCTTCGCCAGCGCCCGGGCAATGGCTACCCGCTGCTGCTCGCCGCCGGAAAGCTGACTGGGGAAATTCTTTTTCCGCTCCTCCAAGCCCACTTCTTTGAGGATTTCTTCCGCGTCCAGTGGATTCTTGCAGATCTGGTTGGCCAACTCCACATTCTCCAAGGCGGTCAGATTGCCGATGAGATTGTAAAACTGAAACACAAAACCCACGTCATAACGGCGGTACTCTGTCAGCTCTTTTTTATTTAACGCAGAAATCTCCCGGCCATCCAGCATTACCTTGCCGGTGGTCAAAGTATCCATGCCCCCCAGAATATTCAGCAGCGTGGTTTTGCCCGCACCGGAGGGGCCGACAATCACAACAATCTCCCCTTTTTCTACCTGAAAGGTAACGTCATGCAGGGCGTTGATCTCAACCTCGCCCATGTGGTAGGTTTTCCCGACGCCTTCAAATTCCACGAATGCCATATGCTGCACCTCTGCGTTTTTTCATCAATTATAGCATAATTCTGCCCGGATTTACAAACAATCTGTAAACAAGGAGAAGAAAACGACAACAGATCCTGCAAATGCGGAGTCCGCCGGTTGTTATTTCCTGAACACCAGCAGCTTGCTGCCCACATAGTTGAAGATAACCACCAGCACCTGGGTCACCAGCTTCCAAAGGTTACCATTCCAATGCAGGCAATCCACCGTCAGGAATAGAATTCCCGTTTCCATGACGCCGGAGGCCAGACGGCAGCTGACAAACTTCGTCAGTTCCGGCACAACGGTTTTGGCAGACCAGTCGTGACTGCGGAAGACAAAGGGCTTGTTGGTAAGATAGGCAAAAAACACAGCTCCCACCCATGCAATCATATTGCTTACCGCAGCCGAAAAGCCGCACAAATTGTAAACGGGCAGATAAATCAGGTAGTTGACGACCGTGGTCAGAACACCGAAAAACAAATAGGATAAAATATCCCAGTGTTTTTTCACAAGAAAACGGATCTTTTGCAGCATAACCTGCCTCCTGTCATTTTTCGGTAATTATAGCATAATTACACAGGTTTTCGCAACAATTTTTTTACAAATCAGGTATTGACAATCCTTTAATTTTCGATATAATAATATCGATACGAAAAGGAGGAATAAATTATGAAGCTCGCTTTTTTTGATACCAAGGCCTATGACATCCCCGGCTTTGACCGCTATGCCACTCCTGCCGGCATCGAGATCAAGTATTATGAGCCGAATCTGAACCGGGACACCGTTTCTCTGGCTACCGGCTTCGACGCAGTGTGCGTGTTCGTCAACGATACGGTAGACGCCGAGGTTGTTGAGACACTCTATCAGATGGGGGTTCAGGTCATTGCGCTGCGCTGCGCCGGATTCAACAACGTGGATATCAAGGCCTGTGAAGGAAAGCTGCGGGTTTTCCGCGTCCCAGCCTACTCCCCTCACGCTGTTGCCGAACACGCCATGGCGCTGCTGCTGACCATCAACCGCAGAACCCATAAAGCCTATATCCGAACCCGGGATTTTAACTTCAGTCTGCAGGGGCTAGCAGGCTTTGACCTGTACGGCAAAACCGTGGGCATCATCGGCACCGGCAAAATCGGCCGGGTGTTTGCGGACATCTGCAAGGGCTTCGGCATGAACATCCTTGCCTATGACAAGTTCCCCGCTGAAAATTCCGGTCTGCATTATGTGGAACTCTCGGAGCTGTTTGCCAAATCCGACATCATTTCCCTGCACTGCCCTCTGACAGAGGAAACCCATCACCTGATCAATGCCGACTCCATCGCGCAGATGAAAAAAGGGGTCACCATTATCAACACCTCCCGCGGCGCGCTCATCAATACCGAGGATCTGATCACCGGCATCAAGGAAAAGAAAGTGGGTGCTGCGTGTCTTGACGTGTATGAGGAGGAGGGCGACCTGTTCTACGAGGATTACTCCGGGCATATCGTTCAGGACGACAAGCTGGTGCGGCTCATTTCCATGCCCAACGTCATCGTCACCTCTCATCAGGCTTTCCTGACCAATGAGGCACTGGACAACATTGCGGCTACCACGGTGAATAATCTGACTCGCTTCTTTGGCGGCAATCCCGATACCGTCACCGAGGTCTGCTATCACAAATAATCCCACAAAGTGTACAAGGTCTGCCGGATTTACCCGGCAGACCTCCTTTTTCTTCTGATTCCTAACGCGATTGCGTTCAACAGAATCTGTATGATGACATATCCCGCCAGAACGGAAAACATGGTCGGCATCACATCGAGCAGTGCCGTCCAGTCCTCCCGGCATACCCAGTCTACCGCCATTTTATATTCCAGCAGCAATGTAATTGCCGTGAAAGACAATGAGCAAACAGACGCCCAGTCTGCCCCGTTCTTCTCGCGAAGGGTTAAGTACAGGGTGATGCCCGTAAAGAATACGCTCAGAGCACCGCAAAGCATCCACATCAGAAGCCCAGTTCCTCCCCCACCAGAATGAATTTGATTCTGCCCGCAGGATTGCAGTTACGGGTAATCAGAATCTGGTTGCAAATGCAGCCGTCACTCTTACAGTCGGCACAGGATCCGGTTACTTCACAGGGTGTTTTGTTGGAGAAGCGCTGCTTATTCATCGGGGCAGCAACGGTTCTGGCACGAGCCATGGCATCCTCCAGAGTATCGCAAACTTTGTTCATGCCGGCGACAACCAGAACGGTTTCGGGGCCATAGACGATGGCAGCCACCCGGTTGCCGGTGCCGTCAATATTGACCATCTGTCCGTCCATGCTCAGCGCGTTGGCGCCACACAGAAATACATCCGCCGTCAGGCAGCGCTTTAACGCCTTCACCCGTTCCTCCGGAGTAGGCGCCGCGTCCCGGTCAATGACGGAATATTTGCCCGCCTTCACCGCATCAATCAGGCCGATCTGCTGAGCGGACAGCGCACCGCCCCAACTCACGGTAGACCCGTCAGGAATCAGTTCCAGAGCCTTAGTCAGGGCTGCAGCCTTGTCCGGACAGTACCAGGCCTCAAAATGGCGGCTCTGCAGGTTCTTAATCAGCACCTGTGCCCGCTTTTCATAGTACTTCTGCTTGGGATCGCTCATGATAATTCCTCCTGTCAGAAAATATGCCTTGCAGCATCAATAACCTGTTGGATGTCCGCATCCGTGTGGGCGCTGCACAGGAACATGGCCTCAAACTGGCTGGGCGCGGCGTAGATGCCCTGCTTCAGCAGTCCCAGATACCACCGGCGGAACTGCTCCAGATTGGAACTGCGGGCAGCTTCGTAGCCGGTTACCGGCGTTTCCGTAAAGAAAACCGTCAGCAGAGAACCTACCCGATTTACCTGAGCGGGAATTCCCGAAAGAGCATCCTGTAGCCCGGCCTGAAGCATGGCGCCACGGCGTTCCAACACGGTGTAGATTTCCGGTGCGGATTTCAGAATCCGCAGCTGAGCAAGACCTGCCGCCATGGCAACCGGGTTACCGGATAATGTGCCCGCCTGATACACAGGCCCGAGGGGCGCCACCTGCTCCATCAGCTTCCGACTGCCGCCGTAAGCGCCCACCGGCATACCTCCGCCGATGATTTTGCCGTAGGTTACCAGATCCGCACGGACACCGAAATATGCCTGCGCACCGCCGGGAGCCAGCCGGAAGCCGGTAATGACCTCATCAAAAATCAGAAGGCTTCCGCTTTCATCGCACAGCTTGCGCAGTCCCTCCAAGAAGCCGGGCTGGGGTGGAACCACACCCATATTGGCAGCTACCGGCTCCACAATCACCGCCGCTACCTGCCCAGGATTCGCCTTCAGCAGCGCTTCCACACTGGCAAGGTCGTTATAGGAAGCCGTCAGAGTATCTCCGGCAATCTCGGCGGGAACGCCTGCGGAATCCGGGGAGCCGCCGGTGAGTGCGCCGGAACCGGCCTTCACCAGCATCGAATCCGAATGGCCATGATAGCAGCCGGCAAATTTGATGATCTTGTTTCTGCCCGTCGCGCCTCTCGCCAGCCGCAGGGCGGACATCACCGCCTCCGTGCCGGAGTTGACCATGCGCACCATTTCCACGCCGGTCATGTCGCAAACGAGCTGCGCCATTTCTACCTCAGCCTCTGTGGGTGCGCCGAAGCTTAAGCCCTTGCGGATGGCCTCCTCCACTGCCCGCTCCACAGCTTCATTGCAGTGTCCCAGAATCAGCGGCCCCCAGGAACCGACGAGATCAATATACTTGTTTCCGTCCACATCCCATACATGGCTGCCCAGTCCCCGCTCCAGAAACCGGGGATAGGTGCCCACGCTGCGGCAGGCACGCACCGGGGAATTCACGCCGCCGGGCATAACCTGCTGAGCGGCGGCAAACAACTGTTCTGACCGTGTCATCAGCCCAACTCCCCCCGGTTCATGGCCTGCGCCAGCTCCTTGGCATAGTAAGTAATCAGAATATCCGCGCCTGCCCGGAAAATGGACAGGGCACTTTCGCACATTACCCGGTGCTCATCAATCAGTCCGGCCTTGCCTGCCGCCTTAATCATGGCATACTCACCGCTGACAGAATAGGCTGCCATGGGCAGGTCAAAGGCGTCGGAGCACTCCCGGATGATATCCAGATAGCTTAAGGCGGGCTTTACCATGAGAATATCCGCACCTTCCTCCACATCCAGCGTGCACTCCTTCAGCGCTTCCCGACGGTTGTGTGGATCCATCTGGTAACCCCGGCGGTCGCCGAAGGCAGGCGCAGAACCGGCGGCATCCCGGAACGGGCCATAGAAAGCGGAGGCGTACTTAGCGGAATAGGACATGATCGGCACGTTCTGGAAGCCGTTGTCATCCAGCGTTTTTCGGATAGCGGCAATGCGCCCATCCATCATGTCGGAGGGGGCAACCATATCCGCACCGGCCTGAACATGAGAAAGAGCGGTTTTCGCCAGAACCTTCAATGTCTCGTCGTTGTCCACTTCATGACCGTGGAGAATACCGCAGTGACCGTGGTCGGTGTACTCACACATACACACATCGGTGATCACATAGCAGTCCGGGTACTGTGCCTTGATGGCGCGGATGCCCTGCTGAACCACGCCGTCTGCGTCCCAGGCGGAGGAGCCGCAGGCATCCTTGTGGGCAGGAATGCCAAACAGCAGCACCCGGCGGACGCCGACTGCCATGCAGGCTTCGATTTCCTCACAAACCCGGTCGGGAGAATACCGCCACTGACCGTCCAGAGAAGGGATGGGCTCTTTGATATTTTCCCCCTCGATCAGGAACAGCGGGTAAATCAGGCTGTCCGGAGAAACCCGGGTTTCCCGCACCATGCGGCGCAGGGTATCGCAGGTGCGCAGCCTGCGGGGACGAATGGTCAAATCCATACTAACACGCTCCTTTGATGCATTCGATCAAGGATTCCATGGTTGCCACCTGAGCAATACGAACGGGAATCCCATGTTTTTCGGCTTCCGCTGCGGTTTGTTTTCCGATGCAGCAGCCAATCATGCGGGAATAATCCGTATCCGGCAGACTCTGCACAAACCCCCGCACGGTGGAAGCGCTGGTGAAGGTGACGATGGCGCCGGATTCTACCAGCGACTTTACGGGCTCCGGATTCGGCGCTTCGTAAACCGTATCATAGCAGGCAATGTCCGCAAAGGGAATTCCCTTCTTTGTGAACAGTCTGGGCAATGCGTCGCTGCCCGCACTTGCGCGGCACAGCAGCACCGCCCCTTCCACGCCGGCCATGGCCTGTGCAAGATGGTCAGAATCGTAGATTGTCGGAACCAGATCGGAAAATACGCCATTTTTTTCCACTTCCGCCGCTGTTTTAGCGCCAATTGCGGCAATTTTCAGCCCGGCCAGCGCCCGGGCATCCCGGTGGAGTTTCCGCAGACGGCGGAAGAATATCTCGGCGCCTGTCGGACTGGTGAACACCAGCCAGCGATACCGGGACAGGTTCTCCATGGCGGTGTCCAACTCCGGGTTATCTGTCCGTTCCACTGTGCGGATGCAGGGAAACGCCGTCACGTTGGCACCCAGCGCGCTGAGTTTGCCACTTAGCGCGCCAATCCGCTCCGCCGGACGGGTGACCACAATCTCCCGCCCCTTCAGGGGCAGGGCGTCAAACCAGTCAAAGCGATCAGACAGGCGGCACACCTTTCCCACCACGATGATGGCGGGACTGACAATCTTCGCCGCTTCCGCCGCCGCAGAAAGCTCTGCCAAAGTGGAAATCACCTTCCGCTGCTTTGGCAGGGTGCCCTGCTCGATGACGGCGGCGGGCATATCCGCCTCCACGCCTGCGTCCAGCAGTCCCTTGCAGATCATGGGCAGGGCACTGACGCCCATCAGGAATACCAGCGTTCCCCGGGTGCGCCGAAGGGCATCAAAATCAATTTGCAGTTCGGCTCCCGCCTTCGCGTGGCCGGTAACGATATGCACGGAAGAGCAAAAATCCCGGTGGGTCACTGGGATCCCTGCGTAAGCGGGCACCGACAGAGCGGAGGTTACCCCGGGCACTTCCTGAAAGGGAACCCCATGCGCTTGCAGCAGCTCCAGTTCTTCGCCGCCTCTGCCAAACAAAAAGGGATCGCCGCCTTTTAAGCGTACTACCCGCTTTCCCTCCAGCGCCTTGTCCAGCAGAATTTGGTTGATTTCCGGTTGTGGAACAGGATGGGTGCCGGCCTGCTTGCCTACGTCGATCCGCTCCGCATTTTCCGGGATCAGGCGCAAAATATCGGAACTGACCAGCCGGTCGTATACCACTACGTCCGCCTGACGCAGGGCGTCCAGTCCCTTTCGGGTTAACAGTCCCGGATCTCCGGGGCCTGCGCCCACCAAAATCACATTGCCTGTCTTCATTGGCATTCCCCCTCCTTCAGTTGCCGGGCAAGGGCTTCGCCCAGCACTTCTGCCTCCGACCGTCTGCCGCTGAGACTGGCCTTTCGCTGGACGGTTTCATCCGGGCTGACGTAGAAGCCGGTCAGCGTCAGGGTATCTCCTTCTGCTACGGCATAGGCCGCCACCGGCGAAGAGCATCCGCCGTCCAGCGCCCGCACGAAGGCTCGTTCCGCTTTCGCACAGCAGGCGGCAGTTTCGTCCTGCACCAGTCTCAGGCAATCTGTAGCTGTACCGACGCGGGATTGCACCACCAGAATGCCCTGACCGGCGGCGGGCAAAATTTCTTCCGTTGAAAAGTATCTGCTAATGCGGTTTTCCAATCCCAACCGCTTCAGTCCGGCGGCTGCCAGCACCAACGCGGAAAACTGCCCCGCTTCCAGCTTGGCAAGCCTTGTCTGCACATTGCCCCGCACCGGGGCAATCTCCATATCGGGCAGCAGCGCCTTCAACTGCAGCTGCCGTCGCCGGGAGGAGCAGCCAATCGGCTTTGTTCTGTCTAATTCTGTCACGCCCTCCGGCAGCACCAGCACATCCCGAGGGTCTTCCCTTTTGGAAAAGGCCACGAGGGGCAAGTCCTCCGGAACCTCCATAGGCATATCCTTCAGGGAATGGACGGTGAAATCCACCCGCCCGTCCCGCAGCGCCTGATCCAGCTCCCGGACGAACAACCCCTTGCCGCCAACTTTGTCCAGCGTTTTATCCAGAATCTTGTCGCCGGTGGTTTTCATGGTCACCAGTTCCAGCTGCGCCGCCGGTTCCGCCTGTGCGATTAACTCCATCACCATCCGGCTCTGAATCACCGCCAGACGGCTCTCCCGACTTCCGATGCGTACTGTCATTCCAATTCCTCCAGCGCCCGGCGAATGGCTTTGGCTGCCCGGGCGGTTCTGTGGTGATCCTTTCCACCGGACACCACCCCGGCAATCAGATTCTCCCCGGTGCAGACGGCCGGGAAATAGAAGGTGCACTCCGCTTCACAATCCGCCACAGACACGGGAATTCCAAGGTCGGTGGCATCCACACCTACCTGATGGTTGACTTCCCGGCTGTCAGTGGCAGCGATTGCCAGAAAAGCCCCCTCCAAGTCCCCGGCACGGTAAGCCCGCTGCTTCCAGATAAGTCCCTCCGCGCTGCACTTCAGTTCCGGCGCAATCACCATGATTTCACAGCCGAACTGACGCAGCGTG
Source organism: Faecousia sp. (assembly GCA_034094395.1). GTDB lineage: Bacteria > Bacillota > Clostridia > Oscillospirales > Oscillospiraceae > Faecousia. The sequence continues at coordinate 13,480 of JAXEAK010000131.1, read as the reverse complement.
GCAATTCTTCTGGCGGCAATGGTTCCGCCGCCCACCAGCACTACCCGCTTCCCTGTCAGATCCACGAACAACGGGAATCTGGGCGCCCGCTGGGGGATGGATTTCCGCTGCTGCCACTGGGAAAACCGCGCCAACTCCTGCTCCACAATGGCCTCCATGTTTTCCAGCGCCTCTCCTCTGTCGGGGTTATCGAAACCCATGGAATCCACGTCATAGTATTTGAAAACAGCTATGCACTCCGGGTCGATATCCCGGGGAACGGCAAGATCCACCGCGATTTTGGGCGGGTGCTTTACCTGCCGAAGCTGCTGTACCGTCAGCGTATAATGGGGGCTGGAAGTCGCGGAGACAAGCGCGTCCATGCCCTCCAGCGCGGCAACACGGTCTTCATAGTTCACAGTGGCACATCCGGCGGGAACCACCGTCTCGCCGTGGCGATAGGTACGCAGTGTCACCCAAACGGTTGCACCGGCTTCCCGCAGCAGCCGGGCTGCCAAACGTCCCATCTGGCCGTTGCCGATGACCAGAATTTTCTTTTCCTTCAGTGTGCCCAGCTCCTGCTGAAGGATATCCCGGCAGCGGTTGCCCAGGGAGGGACTGCCCCGGTGGACAGTGACCTCCGTCCGTGCCCGCTTCCCCGCAGTGACCGCGCATCGAAACAACGCTGACAGTGCAGGATCCGCGGCATTCGCTTCCTGTGCCAGTTCCATAGCCTTTCGTACCTGGGTGATGATCTGATCCTCCCCCAGAATCTGGGAATGCAGGCCACAGGCCACCTCCATCAGGTGCCGGGCGGCATCCATGCCGCAGCGGGTGGTAAAGTAGGATTCCATTTCCGTTTCCGGGACACCGGCTCCCCAGCACAGCAGCCGCCAGGGGGGGGCGGTGCTGCCGCTGAGATACAACTCGGTTCGGTTGCAGGTGGACAGCAGTACACACCCTTCCACACCGGGCTGGGTGCGAAGCCATCTCATAAACGCTTCCGCCGCAGGCGAAGAAAAGGCCAGACGCTGCCGCTGCTCTAACGGTGTATTATGGCAGTCCAGACCGGACATCATCAGCGTCATTGCCTGTCCTCCTTAACAATCACCAGGGAAAAATAGCCGGAAGGCTCCTTCAAATCCCCAAAATGCGGGTAAATGCGCTCATTGTCCATGCTGCAGTTTTCCACCATGGATGCGTTTTCCAGCTGCCCCCGTTCATCCAGTGCTTTTTGCAGCTCCAGAATAGAGCGCCCCGCCTTCATAAAGACCTTGTTTGCCGGAACCTCCATCAGTTCTTCCTGATTGTGGGAAGCAGGGATAATCAGCAGCGGTTCCCGTCCCATGCACAGCGGGCGGTTCAGCCTTGCCGCTGCGGCGCAGAAGGAGGGAATTCCCGGCACAATCTCCACCGCGTAGCCCCTGCGAAGCACCTTTTCGTGAATGTACATATAGGTGGAATAAATGGCAGGATCACCAAGGGTCAGGAAAGCTACCTGCTTTCCCTGATCCAGCAGCGCGCAAATCTGATCCGCTGCCTGTTCATGGGCACTGTCCATCACTGCTTTGTCCCGAACCATGGGCGTGCTGACAAACTGAATGGGCTTGTTCTTCAGGTAGTCCTTTGCAATATTCAGTGCTACGTTATCACCGCTGCTAGCGTCTGGTACGACGATTACGTCCGCTTCCCGGATCACCCGCACAGCCTTCACCGTCAGCAACTCCGGATCCCCGGGGCCGACGCCCACGCCCCAGAGCTTTCCTCCGATGGCAAAGGCATCTATGGCCTGACGGCAATGCTCTGCAAACAGAATCCTGACAGCAGGGCACTCTCCAAGACCGCGCAGGACGCAACGCACCGGGTAACCGGCCTGCTGAAGCTGGGAAGCCCAGGAAGTCTCTCCTCCCGTCATGTCGTTTTGTGCATGATCTCCCGCTACCAGCATAAAGGGAGCAAGCATCAGGCGTCGAATGTCCGGCCGTTTTGCCAGCTGCCGCTCCACGCTGTTCAGAGTGGGATACCCTTCTACCGTGGCAAGGTACACCCGGTCACAGATTTGTCGTAGCATATGCTCCATCTGTGCGTAGGCGGAGTTGGCAAAATGGGCGGTGCCGTGCCCCATAAGAATCAGGGCTTCATCCGCCTCCAGCGACGGCAGCCAATCCAGCAGTGCTTCTGCCACGGCGGCATAGTCCTCTTCTGCGTGCAACAGCGGCATTCCCACAGAAACCTGCATCCGTAGGCGGAAAGGCTCCAGCTGGGAAAGCATTTTCTCATATTCTTCCCCGTGCATTACATGGGTAGACTGCACGGCAACGTGGGTATACCCCTCTTCCTCCAGCCGCTGCATCGCCTGGGCGACCGTCTCAATTTCCACACCATCCCGCTGGCGCAGCTTTTCGATAATCATACCGCTGGTAAAGGCGCGCCGTACCTCCCAGTCCGGGAAGGTTTCCACAAGCATTTGCTCTACTGCCGCAATGGTTTTTTGCAGCGTATCGGGATAGGTAGTTCCAAAAGACACCGCCAGAATTGCTTTTTTCATAGCTTTCTCTCCTGTACGTTTTTTTACAGCCGCTCAAAAAAAGCAGCCCACCGGCTGCCTGGCAAAAGGACACCTCGCCCAATCTCCAGAAGCTGATCACCGCAGCCTGAAGAAAACGGTTCGGGCAGGTTTCCTGACTTCAGTTCCCAGCGTGGCGCGCCTTCTCGGAAACATCCAATGGCGTAGGCGCCTGACTCCCTGTTACAGTGACGGGTTCGTTCCGGACTTGCACCGGATTCCCTTTTCTCCTTACGGACACCCGAATCTTTCTACTACGTAGTTTATACTTTTTTCAGCCTTATGTCAATGCCTTTTCCCCGGAAGTCAAAATCAGCAGCCGGTGCATAGACTGCTCTGGAGGTATCAGTTTATGAAAAAGCCAATTTTTACCGGTGTATGCACCGCCCTCGTGACGCCTTTTCTGGGCGGAAATGTGAATTACCCGATGATGGAGCTGTTGCTGCGGCGGCAGGTTCGTGCCGGGATCCCGGCGGTAGTGCTGTGCGGCACAACCGGCGAGTCCCCAACATTGTCCGACATGGAAAAGCTGGAAATGTTCCGCCGGGGGAAAGCCTATGCAGGCGACAGCTGCACCATCATTGCAGGCACCGGCTCCAATGACACCCAGCACGCTTTATACCTAAGCAAAGCGGCGGAGGATGCCGGCGCGGATGCCCTGCTGGTAGTAAGTCCATACTACAATAAGGCAACCCCGGACGGTCTGGTGACCCATTACGCGGCGATTGCCGGTGCGGTACATATTCCGGTGATCATCTACAACGTTCCCTCCCGTACCGGCGTAGACATTCCCATAAGCGTCTACCAGAGCCTGTCCCGGATTCCCAATATTGCCGGTGTTAAAGAGGCCAGCGGGGATATCACAAAGATTGCCCGCATTCGAGCCGCCTGTCCGGAGGAATTCGCCGTATGGAGCGGAAATGACGATCAGGCTGCGGCTGTTATGGCGCTGGGGGGCAGCGGGGTGATTTCCGTGCTGTCAAACATTTTGCCGGAGCAGACCCAGGCCATGGCGCAGGCGGCGCTGGACGGCGATTTTGACACGGCGGCAGATTTGCAGCTGAAACTGCTGCCGCTGATCGAAGCCCTGTTCAGCGAAGTTAACCCCATTCCGGTGAAAGCCGCCATGAAGCTTATCGGCTACGACTGCGGTGAATGCCGCCTGCCCCTGACTCCCATCTCTCAGGAAAACCTGAATCAGCTCAGGCAGCTCCTGCTGGCAAGCTGAGAAAACACAACGCGGCCTCCCATTCTGGGAGGCCGCAAAATGCATTTCGCAATCAGGCCAGAACCGCCTTGTGGAAGACCTTCTTACCCTTACGGATCTTCACGCCTGCCTTCAGCATATCCTCGGTAACCGAGAACTGGGCGGAAGGCACCTTTTCGTCGTTGACCAGCACGCCGCCCTGCTCTACCAACTGCCGTGCCTGCTTGTTGGAAGGAGCCAGGCCGCAGGCGACCATCAGGTTCAGAATGCCGATTTTCCCGTCGGTGAGCTTGTCGGCTGGAATTTCCGTGGTGGGCATATTGGCATCGTCACCACCGCCAACGAACAGCGTCTTTGCCGCGCTCTGCGCCTTCTTCGCCTCTTCCTCTCCATGTACCAGCTTAGTCAGTTCATAGGCAAGGATCTCCTTGGCTTCATTCAGCTTGGCGTCCTTCCAGTCGGACATAGCGTCAATTTCCTCCAGCGGCAGGAAGGTCAGCATCCGAATGCACTTCAGCACGTCCGCGTCCTCCACGTTTCGCCAATACTGGTAAAATTCAAAGGGAGAGGTCTTGTTGGGATCCAGCCAGACGGCACCCTTGGCAGTCTTGCCCATCTTCTTGCCCTCGGAATTGAGAAGCAATGTGATTGTCATGGCATGGGCATCCTTGCCCAGCTTCCGACGAATCAGTTCGGTGCCTCCCAGCATATTGCTCCACTGGTCGTTGCCGCCGAACTGCATATTGCAGCCGTAGGTCTGGAACAGATGGTAAAAGTCGTAGGACTGCATAATCATGTAGTTAAACTCCAGGAAACTGAGTCCCTTCTCCATGCGCTGCTTGTAGCACTCGGCGCGGAGCATATTGTTCACGGAGAAACAGGCGCCTACCTCCCGCAGAACATCCACGTAGTTCAGATCCAGCAGCCAGTCGGCATTGTTGACCATCATGGCCTTGCCATCGCCGAACTCAATGAACCGCTCCATCTGCTTTTTGAAACAGTCACAGTTGTGCTGGATGGTCTCCCGAGTCATCATGCTGCGCATATCCGTACGTCCGGAGGGATCGCCGATCATGGCAGTGCCGCCGCCGATCAGGGCAATGGGGCGGTTGCCAGCCATCTGCAGCCGCTTCATCAGGCACAGGGCCATGAAGTGTCCCACATGGAGGGAGTCGGCGGTGGGGTCAAAGCCGATATAGAAGGTGGCTTTGCCGTTATCGATCATGTCACGGATGGCATCCTCGTTGGTCACCTGAGCAATCAGTCCCCGGGCAACCAGTTCATCATACAGTTTCATTTTCCGTTTCCTTTCTTATTTTGCGCTGCGTCCCGGCAGATGTAGGTAATCAGTGCCGCACGCAGGAGATTGACGTTGGTTTGTTCCAAAACGGTATCCTGTTTTGTGTGGATTCTGCCCAGATACAGGGTCTTTTTCCTCTTTTTCAAAGCGCAGATCCCAACGCCTGCGGGAAAATTGGCCTGATCAGAGGGATAAAAGGCAAAACCCTTCTCACGGAGCAGAATGTTCTTTTTTCCGAAATAGCCGCAGGCCTTGTACAGGGAGGCCAGGCGCTTTCTGTCCTTTTTCAGCTGCTTTGTGGGAAACAGGCGAATCTCATCACCATCGCCCACGCAGTCCAGATTCAGCACCATTTGTCGGTCAGTTTGGGCTTTGTGACGCTTTCGATAGGATGCAGAGCCAATAAGGCCTGCTTCCTCCAGATCGAACAGCACAAAGCAGACGTGCTTCCGCTGGTTTTCCGGCATACTCCTGGCAATTTCCAGCAATGTTACCACGCCGGAGGTATTGTCATTGGCGTTGCTGGGATTGGCAGGGCCGACAAACATCTGAACAAGAATCACCCAGAGAAGCACATAACCGGTCACCGTCCCAATGGTTCCGTTTCCGGTTAAAAGTCCTGCCACTGCCCCGGAAGCGGCACAAACCGCCAGAATCAACAGGACAAGCACTGCCTGCCAGGCAAGAAACAACGCGAGACTGCAAGGCGTGAGGAAATTGGGAATGGGCAGCCGGGCGCAGGTATCGTAATGCGCCGTCACCAGATAGTCTGCCTGCTCCGGATCCCCGATCACCAGATTCCGGCAGCCAAGACTCCCGGATTCCGCCATGCAGGAATACCCCAGCCCTTCCGCATAGGACTGCACGGCGTCCCGAAAAGACTGCTTTTGCTGCCTGGTCTTCCGTACGGGATAGGCGGTCAGCACATCCATGGGCTTTTCAAGCATGGCCTTCCTCCCCTGCCAGCAACTCGGCCTGTCTCTTTTTGCTGAAGGAATGCAGAACAATCCGATAGGCTTCGTCCAGCATATCCCGCAGAACACTGTCCGGCACCTCGCCGTCCGCCCGAATGGAATTCCAATGAACTTTATTCATATAGTACCCCGGTAGGACATCAGGATATTGCTGCCGGTAGAAATCCCCGTCCATCGGTTCCAGCTTCAGGGTGATATAGTAGGGCTTTCCTGTTTCGTCCAGACAGACAGCGGCAAAGAGCTTGCCGCCGATCTGATAGCGATACCAGCCCCACTCTTCCTTGAAATCCTTTTGTACCGCCGGCTTTTGCAGCAGATATGCGTCGATCCACGGATATTTCATTGCAGTCTCTCCTTTTCCACGCAAAAAAGCCCTCTACCCCGCTGGGGATAGAGGGCGCAGTTACACGCGGTACCACCTCTGATTCGGCATCTCCTTGCGAAAATGCCCTCACGGCGTCAAATAACGCCAATCGCGATATCGGGCGTACCCGTCCTTCCCTACTGCTTTTTCAGGAAGGCCACTCCGGGAGGTATTTGGGCACGTTTTCCCGCTGCCTTGCACCAACCGGCAGCTCTCTGGGAGAAAAGAAGTGCTTACTTCATCCCTTCACAGTGTTTACCCGGCTATCCTAGCAAATGCAGCCGGATTTGTCAAGTTTTTTGTAGATTTTAACGGAGCATCTCCTCCGCGCTCTTCAGGGTTGTTTCCGTAATATTCGTGCCGCCGATAATTCGGGCAAGCTCCCGCTTCCGGCCTTCCCTGTCCAATGGCGTAACAGACGTGTAGGTACGCCCATCCCGCTCGGCCTTGGAAATCAGCAGGTGGGTGTCTGCCAACGCCGCCAGTTGGGGAAGGTGGGTCACACACAAAACCTGCTTATGCTGTGCAACGCTGCGCAGCTTCTCGGCCACCTTTTGTGCTGCCCGGCCGGAAACACCGGTGTCCACCTCGTCGAAAATCAGAGTTGCCACCTGATCCTTCTCCGCAAGGACATTCTTCATGGCCAGCATAATCCGGGCAAGCTCACCGCCGGAGGCCACCTTGCTCATAGGCTTCAGGGCTTCACCGGCGTTGGCGGACATATAGAATGCCACAGCGTCCGCCCCATTGGCGCCCAGCTCCGTCTCGGTAAACGCGCAGGAAAACTGCACCCGGGGCATATCCAGCTGGGCAAGCTCTGCCAAAATCCGCTCCGACAGCGTTTTGGCCGCCGTCTGGCGGTTTTCCCGCAAAGCCTTTGCCGCGTCCCATGCCGTTTTTTCCGCTTTTTTCAAATCCTTCTTCAGGCGCTCCAGATGATCGTCCGCAAATTCGATTTCGTCCAGTTCCGATTTTGCCTTCTCCAGGTATTCCAGAATGTCCGAACAGGTCGCGCCGTATTTCCGGCGCAGCTTGTGAATTACATCCAGCCGGGACTCGATTTGCTCCAGTTCGTCAGCGGAATAGTTCAGGCTGTCCCGGGCATCCCGTACCTCTTCCGCCGCGTCCTGAACCTGATACATGAGGTCGGCAACACGGTCGTGCAGGGCGGCAAAGCTGTCGCTGAACCGGCTCAGCCGGCCAAGGGCGTACTCCGCCTGGGCTAAAAGCCCGACCGCGCCGTCGGAATCTTCCCCACCATAGAGGCATTCCACGGCAGTTTCCATGCCGCTGCTCAGCTTTTCCGCATTCTGAAGCACCTTGCGGCGGTCTTCCAATTCATCGTCCTCACCCGGTTCCAGATCCGCCTTTTCAATTTCCGAGATCTGGTATTTCAGCGTCTCCATGCGGCGCAGCTTCTCGCCTTCGTCCATGGTCAGTGCCGCAACCTCCCGGCGAAGCTTCGCCACCAGCCCATATTTTTCGGCATAATCCTGGCGCAATGTCTCGTTGTCAGCAAAGGCATCCAGAAAGATCAGGTGGTTGTCCTCGTCAAAGAGAGCTGCAGAATCATGCTGGCCGTGAATGTTAATCAGCTGGATCCCCAGCTTTCGCAGAATGGACACATTCACCAGAGTGCCGTTTACCCGGCAGATATTCTTACCGTCCAGATAAATCTCTCTGGAGATTACGGTTTCGGGGTCATATTCTACCCCGTTCTCCCCAAACCAGGAAAGTTCCGGCACATCGGTAAACACCGCCCGGACGCTGGCACGCTCGGCTCCTGTCCGGATCATATCCCGGTAGGCGCGCTCCCCCAGAATGGCCGAGATGGCGTCGATCACAATGGATTTACCGGCGCCGGTTTCACCAGTCAGGACATTGAATCCCCGGTCAAAGGAAATATCCGCGCACTCAATGACCGCGATATTCTCAATATGCAGCAAACTCAGCACGGTAAATTCCTCCTTTTTTCCTCAACTCAGCAGATTTTTGATTTCCCCGCAGAACGAAGCCGCCGCATTGGTATCCCGCATAATAATAATCACCGTGTCATCACCGGCAATGCTTCCCAGCACCACGCTCCTGCTCATGGTATCCAGCGCCGAGGCGGCTGCATTGGCAAGGCCGGGCAGCGTATGAATCACGATGATGTTCTGGGCATAGTCAAAGCTGGTGACACACTCCCGAAAAATGGTATTCAAGCGTCCGGAGAATGCGTCCGGCACCTCCCGGGCAGCGGCAGTATAGTGGTAGGTTCCGAAGCTGGTCAGCTCCTTGATAATACGCAGCTCTTTAATGTCCCGGGAAATGGTCGCCTGGGTGCTGTTGAAACCGGCTTCCCGCAGTGCTTCCAGCAGCTGTTCCTGTGTCTCCACATTGGTGGTGGAGATGATTTCCATAATTTTTGCCTGTCGTTTGGACTTCAATGCCCTTCCCCCTTACGGTTTGCTGAATTTGGAACTGACCACATCATAGAAACTGCGATCCTTCAGACGAACCAGCCGGGTCTCCAGATGGGATTTTTTGATGGTGGCCACGTCGCCCATGTTCAGCCGCACGGCTCTGCCGCCGTCCACAGACAGATACGCGTTGCGCCGGGCGTTCATCACCTGCTCCACGCTGACAACGCGCTTGTCCGATGCCACAATGCAGCGGCTGCCGATTTCATGGGCGCAGATAGGCGTAATGATAATGTTTTTGGCCTCCGGCTCCACAATGGGGCCGCCAGCAGAATAGCTGTAAGCCGTGGAACCGGTGGGGGTCGAAACAATCACACCGTCGCCGCCGAACTCCATGGCGCTGACCCCATCACACCGGACGCACAGGTGAACAATCCGGGCAACGGCTCCCTTTGTCACCACAACATCATTCAGGCAGATATCGTGGAAGAGAATGTCCTGTCCCCGCTGAACGGTAACATCCAGCATCATGCGGCTGTCCAGAGTGTACTCCCCCCGGGCAACCCGGGTCAGCTTGTCCAACTCCGTGCTCTCCAACTCCGCCATGAAGCCCATGGTTCCGATATTGACCCCCAAAATGGGAATGCCCTTTCGGGTAGCAGCCTTCGCCATATGCAAAATCGTGCCGTCGCCGCCTAAGCAAATCACCATTTCCGCATTGGGAAGCTCCCGATCCAGCCGGGAGAAGTGCAGATCCTTCGGAAGGTCAAAGGAGCGATCCACCTCAAAGGGCAGACACAGACGGGTACTGATGCCTGCGTCCTTCAGGATGTGCATTGCCTCCCGCACTGTCTGAAAATCCTTATCCCGGTAGGGGTTGGGGGTGAGAATTACATTTTTCATATCTTGTCCCCCTTGTCCAGCGCGGTATGCGCCTGCTCTACCACCTGAGCGGTATCCGGGATAATGCCCGGAACGTCATCCAGACTCAAATGCGCCAGAAATTCAATATTCCCCTCAGGCCCCTTCACCGGGGAATAGGTCAGGCCGAGAATCTGAAATCCCAGTTCCTTTGTCAGTGCCACAAAATTGTCCAGCACCTCTTTGTGGGTGGATTTCTCCCGAACCACGCCTTTTTTCCCCACTTTTTCCTTGCCGGCCTCAAACTGGGGCTTGATCAGGCACAGCACCTGACCGGTGGTCTTCAGCAGTGTCCGAATGACCGGCAGTACAAGCTTCAAAGAAATAAAGCTCACATCCACCACGGAAAGATCCAACGGCTCCCCCAGCTGCTCCGGGGTCACATAGCGGATATTGGTACGCTCCATGACCACCACTCTGGGATCGCTGCGGATTCTCCAATCCAGCTGGCCGTAACCCACGTCGATGGCGAACACCTTTTTTGCCCCCTGCTGGAGCAGACAATCGGTAAAGCCGCCGGTGGAGGCGCCGGAGTCGCTGCAAACATAGCCCTCCGGCTTAACGCCAAAGTCCCGCAGGGCTTTTTCCAGTTTCAGGCCGCCGCGGCTGACGTAAGGACACGCCGCGCCCCGAACCTCCAGTGCTGCCGTCTCCTCATAGGACACGCCGGGCTTGTCCGCCTTCTGACCGTTGACATAAACCAGACCGCTCATGATGATCGCCTGCGCCTTGGAGCGGCTGTCCGCATAACCCTGCTCGGTAAGCAGCACATCCAGTCGTTTTTTCACTTTCACCGGGCAATCACCCCCCTGGCATATGCCGCAATGGACTTCCCGTCCAGACCGCAGCGCTGATACAGTTCCGGAAGGGAGCCGTGGGGTACAAAGTCACGCCCCAAATCTTTTCCATCTACCCGGCATTCCGGACACAGCTTCGCCAGATCCCAGGCAAGTGCCTCCCGAATGCCGGAACCAGATGCCGTTTCTTCCACAACAATGGCGTGCCGAATCCCCTTCAGCATAGCGGAAAGCTCCTCGGAAGGGAGCGGCCAGACCGTCAGCAGGCGCAGAACAGACGCCGAAATTCCCTGCTCCTCCAGCAAACAGGCAGCCTCCATTGCATTGTCCAGCGTAGAGCCGTAGGTGATCAGTGCCACGTCCGTGCCGCTGCGATGGCACTTCACCAGACTGCCTTCCAGCCCCTGCCAGTCGCACTCGGTATACGTGCCTTCCGCCCCCCGGGGATACCGGATGGCTACGGGGCCGTCATAGTCCTCCACAGCCCAGCCCAGCATTTTCTGCTGCTCGGCACGGCTTACCGGGTTCAGAATCCGCATACCCGGCATCTGCCGCAAAAAGCCAATGTCAAAAACACCGTGGTGGGTAGGCCCGTCGTCACCCACCAGACCGGCACGGTCAATTGCCAGAACCACGTGCTGGTGCAGCAGGGCAACGTCCTGAATCAGCTGGTCGAAGCCCCGCTGAAGGAATGTGGAATACAGCGCCACCACAGGCACCATGCCCTGCTTGGCAAGACCACCCGCCATGGAGACGGCGTGTTCCTCCGCAATGCCCACGTCAAAGGTTCTGTCCGGGAAGTGCTTCTGGAAATTCAGCAGCCCGGTTCCTCCGGGCATGGCGGCGGTAATGGCGCAAACCCGGGGGTCGCTCTGCGCCAGAGAGAGCATGGCATCTCCAAAGGAATCTGAAAAAGTGGGCACTTTTGCTCCCAGCTTTTTCCCTGTGTACGGGTCAAATTTCCCAATTCCGTGGAATTTCGCCGGGTCTTCCTCGGCAAATCGGTAGCCTCGCCCTTTCTGGGTAACCACGTGCACCACCACCGGCTCCTGCAGTTCTTTTGCAGCAGTCAGCAGGGAAATCAGCCCGGGCAGGTCATGCCCGTCTGCCGGCCCAAGATAGGTAAAGCCCATATTTTCAAAAATGGTAGACGGAAGCAGCAACCGCTTCAGCTTGTTTTTGACCCGGCTGCTGAAGGCGTAGATCTTATCGCCGCCGGGAAGCCTCTTAATGATCCGGCGATAGGTTCGCTTGGCATCCAGATAGTTGCCGCTGGAACGGAGCCGGGACAGATGGCTGGAAAGGCCTCCCACATTCTTCCCGATGGACATTTCGTTGTCATTGACAATGATAATCATGGGCTCGCCGCTGACGGCGGCATCATTCAGTCCCTCATAGGCCATGCCGCCGGTGAGTGCACCGTCGCCGATCAAAGCAATCACATTATAATTTTCATGCTGGAGGGTACGCGCCCGTGCCATACCCAGTGCAATGGATACGGAACTGGAGGCGTGTCCTGCCACAAAGGCATCCGTGACACTTTCTTCCGGTTTTGGAAAGCCGGAGATACCGCCATACTGCCGCAGATGCACGAAATCCGCCTGGCGGCCTGTCAGCAGCTTATGGACATAAGACTGATGACCAACATCAAATACCAAGCGGTCTACTTTTGTATTAAACACGGTTTCAATCGCAACGCTCAGCTCCACTACGCCCAGATTTCCCGCCAGATGTCCACCGGTTTTGGAGACGCTGGAAATCAAAAATTCCCGGATCTCCTGGCAAAGCTGACTGCGCTGACTGTCATCGAGGGTCAGCAGATCCTCGTGACCCTGAATTCTCTGTAGAATGTCCACGTTTGACACAACCTAACGTAATGATTTCTTTTTCTTAAGGCAGTTCAGCATATGCAGAAACCGCCCTACCAAATGCACAATCTGAGTGCAGGAATTGACGGCAACGGTTTTACCGATGGCCTTTCCGCCAACGGTCAGACCCGCTGCCAGGGCGGACATGGTCAGGGAAACGACTCTTGGCCAGACCGCGTCCACATGGGTCAGGATTAGCGCAGCGATGGTTGCCGAAGCGCTGCCGGAGATGACGCCGCAGATGTCGCCCACCACATCGTTGCAGATAGAGCTGACCCGCTCCGCGTTGCGCAGCAATCGGATTGCCTCCTGCGCGCCCGGCACCTTCCGCGCCGCCATGGAGTGAAAAGGTTTCTCGCTGGCTGTTGCCACAGCCATGCCGATAATATCGAAGACAATACCAATAAAGATGATGCCCAGCAAAATAGCGAACGCTGCCAGAAGTCCGCTTCGCGCCATGATTTCGTCGGAAATCAGGCTGATGATGCCGGAAACCACAAGGGTGACCAGAAACACCGTGACGACCCAGCGGATCGTCCGGGAACGCTCCTTTTTGGAAGCCTCCGGTTGGGATTTTGCCACAAACAATTCTCCTTTGAGAACAAACTGAACAAAAAGACGGCAGCAGGCAGGATAAATCTTACGGCTTAGGTCGGGTTGTTTTTCACCGGACGGAACCTGCCGTTGCCGCACAGGCCGTTTCCATTTGATCCGTCCGCCCAAATGTCGCCATGATAATGGGTACCCGATTGCCACTTAGTCCGTACTGCAATCCCCCGCCTGCCCTTTTCAGACAGCCTAGGTGTTTTCCACTGCGGAATGTTCCACAATCTTAGCCTCTTTTGCAAGTATGGTTTCCGGGAGCGATAGCCGGACTTCTGTGGCCACAGCTGTCTTCGGCCTGGTCTCCCTTCCCCGCATACTCACTTCAAGGCAGGCTACGCTGCACGCAGCACACGACTCTGTGCACCGCCTTGCAGGTTCATACCTGATTCGTACGCGATCGGACCCCTCCCGGGGCTCTACCCGTCGTCGCACAAGGTTCAAGTCTCCACGGAAACCGGGTCGTATGCTCCATGCCATTGGAGCGCGCCCTGGATCC
>JAXEAK010000130.1:0-2937 GCA_034094395.1 Faecousia sp. | reverse complement strand
GGTGTCCACACCGGCGACTCTCTGGTTGTCGCTCCCATCATGACGTTGAACGACCACGATCTGAAGATGCTCAACGACTCCGCCATCAAGATTATCAAGGAGCTGAAGATCGAAGGTGGCTGCAACGTCCAGTTCGCCCTGAACCCCAATTCCTCCGAATACTATCTCATTGAGGTCAATCCCCGGGTCTCCCGTTCCTCCGCGCTGGCTTCCAAGGCCTCCGGCTATCCCATTGCCCGGGTCACCGCGAAAATCGCCGTGGGCATGACGCTGGAAGAGATTACAATTGCCAATACCAATGCCGCCTTCGAGCCGCGTCTCGACTATGTGGTCGCCAAGCTGCCCCGGTTCCCCTTCGACAAGTTCGCCTCCGCCTCCAACGAGCTGGGCACCCAGATGAAGGCCACCGGTGAGGTCATGGGTATCGGTGCCAATCTGGAGGAGGCGCTGCTGAAAGGCATCCGCTCTCTGGAGTGCGGCGAAAACCACATCTATCACCCCAAGTTCAACGATATGTCCGTGGAGGAAATGCTGAAATACATCAGCAAATTCCGTTCCGACAATATTTTCGCCATCGCCGAACTGTTCTACCACGGGGTATCCGTGGAGAAAATCTACGAGTTGACCCAGATCACCCCCTATTTCCTAGAGGCCATCAAGCGGATCGTGGACATGGAGGAGACGCTGAAACTTCATGTAAATGACCCGGAATATCTGCTGAAGGCCAAGAAAATGGGCTTCAGCGACAAATATATCGCCCGGATGTGGAAGCAGACGGAACTGGACGTGTTCAGCTTCCGCAAGGCACACAGCATTTTCCCCGCCTTCCGCATGGTGGACACCTGCCACACCGGCGCGTATATTCCCTACTTCTACTCCTCCTACACCGGCGGCAACGACTCCCGTCTCACCGAGAAGAAGAAAATCGTGGTGCTGGGCGCAGGCCCCATCCGCATCGGTCAGGGCGTGGAATTTGACTACTCCACGGTTCACGCCGTCATGACCATCCGCAAGGCGGGCTATGAGGCCATCATCATCAACAACAATCCCGAAACCGTCTCCACCGACTACACCACCGCCGACAAACTGTACTTTGAACCGCTTACTCCCGAGGATGTAATGAACATTCTCGAGTTTGAAAAGCCCGAGGGCGTTATTGCCTCCCTGGGCGGTCAGACCGCCATTAATCTGGCGCAGCCCCTTACCGACCGGGGCATACGGATCATCGGCACCGACTGCGCCGCCATCGACCGGGCAGAGGATCGCAACGCCTTTGAACAGCTGCTGAACACGTTGGATATTCCCCGCGCCAAGGGGCGTGCCGTGACAAAAATTGAAGACGGCATCGCTGCCGCCGCGGAAATCGGCTACCCCGTGCTGGTGCGCCCCAGCTTTGTGCTGGGCGGCCGCGCCATGCAGATCGTTGCCAACGAGCAGCAGCTGCGCCACTACCTGAAAGACGCCGTGCAGATCGACGAGGACAAGCCCGTGCTGGTGGACAAGTATATTCAGGGCAAGGAAGTGGAAATCGACGCCATCTGCGACGGGCGGGATGTGTTCGTCCCCGGCATCATGGAACTGGTGGAACGCACCGGCGTTCACTCCGGCGATTCCATCTCCGTGTATCCTCCCTTCTCCCTCTCGGACAGGGTCAAGGGCATTCTCCTGCAGTACGCCAAGCGGCTGGGTCTGGGCATCGGTATTATGGGTCTTTTCAACATTCAGTTCATCGTGGATAAGGATGAAAACGTGTATGTTATCGAGGTCAATCCCCGCTCCTCCCGCACAGTTCCCTTCCTGAGCAAGGCCACCGGCTACTCTCTGGCAGACATCGCCACGGAAGTGATTCTGGGCAAATCTCTTAAGGAGCAGGGTTTCTTTGACATCTATCCGCCGGAGAAGGATCGCTGGTACGTCAAGGCGCCCGTGTTCTCCTTCAACAAAATCCGCGGTCTGGACGCCTACCTGACCCCGGAAATGAAGTCCACCGGTGAGGCCATCGGCTACGACAAGACCATGACCCGCGCCCTGTACAAAGCGCTGCAGGCCTCCGGCATGAAGGTGCAGAATTACGGCACCGTGCTGTGCACCATTGCGGATAAAGACAAGGAGGAGGCGCTGCCCCTGATCCGCCGGTTCTACCAGCTGGGCTTCAACATTGAAGCCACCGCCGGCACCGCCGCATTCCTGAAGGCCAACGGCATCCGCACCCATGCCCTGCGGAAAATCAGCGAGGGCAGCGACGAGATCCCCAACGCCCTGCGGCAGGGACACATCGCCTACGTCATCAACACCCGGGATCCCGGCGCCAACGAAAACGACGGCATCAAGATCCGTCAGATCGCCACGGAGCACAACGTGACCTTGTTCACGGCCCTTGACACCATCAAGGTCCTGCTGGACGTGCTGGAGGAGACGACACTGACCATTTCCACCATCGATGCTTGAGACGGCAGGGCCGCCAGCCGATGCGTTACGAACCGGGTCTATTGACCAACACCATTGGGTGGTCAGCTCGATTCGACACCAATTTTGATATTGTAGGGGAGGGTCGGTGACCCGCCCCTACATACCAACGGGAGGAACCATGAAACAAAGCATTTTCACCATCCTCAGCAACACAAAGCTAACCGACAGCGTGTATAAAATGGTGCTCTCCGGCGATACCTCCGCCATCACCGCGCCGGGACAGTTTGTGAATATTCAGCTTGACGGGCTGTTCCTGCGCCGCCCCATCTCCGTCTGCGACTATGACGAAACCACCCTGACGATTATTTACAAGGTGGTGGGCAAGGGTACGGAGGCCATGCGCGCCATGGCGGCAGGGGAGAAATTGGATATTCTCACGGGTCTTGGCAACGGCTACGACCTGTCCATCACCGGGCAGCATCCCGTGCTGCTGGGCGGCGGTGTCGGCGTGCCGCCCATGTATAACCT
>JAXEAK010000129.1:0-12532 GCA_034094395.1 Faecousia sp. | reverse complement strand
GTAGACGTCCTTATTCTGGGAAGCCAGCCAGTCAACAGCGGTCTTGCCTTCCTTGGCCATGTCGGAGACGATGGAAGCGACGTACAGGCTCTCGTCCGCGTCAATGGTACGGTCGAACAGGATAACCTGAATACCGGCGTTCTGGGCGTCCTGCAGGACAGTGTCCCAGCCGGAGGTGCCGGCAGCGGAGATCAGCAGGTAGTCCACTTCGTCCTGAATGAACTTCTGGGCGGCGGCGATCTGCTCTTCGTTCTTCAGGCTGTAGGCGAAGGAGGCGTCATAGCCGTTTTCCTTGGTGAAGGTGGCCTTCATGTCCTTGTCGTTGGCGGTACGGTAGCCGGATTCGTTGGGGTCGTTGTTGATGATGCCGACCTTAATCAGGCCGTCGGATGCGGCGGGAGCCGCGGGAGCCTGAGTCTCGGCGGGTGCTGCGGTGCCGCCGCAGGCTGCCAGAGCCATGACCATGGTCAGAACCAGCAGGATGCTCAGAAACTTTTTCATACTTGTTTCCTCAACTTTCTTCAAAGATTTTGTAGGGATCCGATCTCGCCCCTGTGTCTGCATTAAAGCATATTTCTCCCGCCGCGTCAATAGTCTTTCGTGCATAATGCTCAATTTTGGCTCCTTAAATAAGACAACTTTTCGTGTATGCTGAACAGAAATGATACAATTTCAGCAGATATCTTCCTTCCTCGCCGGGAAAGTTTGTTTTCTTACGGCCGTTTCCCTTGTTTGGTTGGTTTTTTTACGGATCTATCGGGCGGATTCCCGTACCCTGCGTTTTGGCAGGTTGCACATAGTGCCTTCCAAAATCCGTGGATATTTTGAAAAAGTTGAATAATTTACGAAGAATTTCCGTGAGCGGCGTTCTGCCGGAGGGGTATTTCTTCGTTTCCTTCCGTCCTGTGGATCACCTTCATAAGATATTGAACGATTTTGTTGCACACTTTTGGAAATTGTCTGCTATAATGAGTTTAATTCCTAACAAACGCTGACCCCACTTTCTCCGAAAGGAAGGATCACCATGTCGAAGAAATATGAACAACTTGCCGGAATTCTCCGCAGCGAATTGCAGCAGCTGGCGCGTCAGGGCATCACCAGGCTGCCCACGGAAGCCGAGCTTTCCCAGCGCTACCACATGAGCCGTCAAACCGTGCGCCATGCCCTGCAGCTTCTGGAGGCGGACGGGCTGATCCTGCGGCGGCAGGGCAGCGGCTCCTATCTGCAGGGCACCGGCAGCAGCACGGACACCCATCAGGTGGCCGTGGTGACCACATTTCTTGACGACTACATCTTCCCCTCTATCCTCCACGACGTGCAGACCGTTCTGGCGCAGGAAGGCTATTCCACGCTGGTATTCGCCACGGAAAATCAGGTCAGCCGGGAGCGGGATATTCTGACGCGGCTGCTGGATATGCGCATCAGCGCCATACTGATCGAGGGAACCAAGACCGCCCTGCCCACCGGGAACGATGATCTGTACCAGCTGCTGCGGGCAAAGGGGGTTCCGGTGCTGTTCCTCCACGGCACCTACAGCAATCTCAGCGGTTTTCCCTGCCTGCAGGACGACAATTTCAGCGGCGGCTACCAATTGACCCGGTATCTTCTGAACCGCGGTCACACCAGCATCGCCGGGATCTTCAAAAGCGACGACATACAGGGACCGCAGCGGTATCACGGCATGATCAGCGCCCTGCGGGACAGCGGCATTTCCATACCGGACAGCCGCATCCTCTGGTATGACACCATGGATCGGGCGGAGCTGGTTGCCGCCGGTTCCGGCACACTGCTTACCTCCTTTGTCCACAACCGGCTGGAGGATGCCACGGCTGTGGTATGCTACAACGACGAGATTGCCTATCTGCTGATCCGGCAGCTGCTTGCCACAGGGAAAGCCGTACCAAAGGATGTGGCTGTAGCCAGCTTTGACAACAGCTTCTACAGCCAGATTGGCCCCATCCCCATCACCTCTCTTGGGCACAAGTCCAACCGTCCCGGGAGAATGGCCGCCGCCATGCTGCTGCAGATCCTCTCCGGCGCGCAGCCTAAGTTCCTTCCGCTGGAGTGGGAACTGTTCTGCCGAACCAGCGCATGATACAGCCTTGCCGGAATGGGGGACTGCCAAACAGTGCGTCGTGGAGATTGGATACGAAAAAGTATAAAAAGTGCGGGAATACATCCGGTATTCCCGCACTTTTTCAGTTTTTTCCGAAGGATTCCGCGTATTCCTAATACTCCCGCCCGGCGATGATTTCTCCGGTGAGATTTCTGGCGGTAAACTGTTGCTCTTCAATATAACGGTGCTTCTGGGGGATATCTCCGGCTTCCAGGGTCTGAATGGTCTCCTCCACCAGCGGTCCCAGCAGCGGATTGCACTCCACCGCCAGAGCGATTTCTCCCTCCATGCACAGCTTCAGGGCGTTGCGGGTGGCGTCAAAGCAGATCACGTCCACGTCTTCTCCGCAGGTATAACCCCGCTGCTCCAGCGCCTCGATAGCGCCGAAGGCCTCGTTGTCATTTTCGCAGTAAATCACGTCAACATTCTGCTCCTTTGGCAGCTCGTCCAGATACCGGCACATGACCTCGTAGGTTTTTGCCTGGGTAAAGTCGCCGTCCAGCTGAGCAAGCAGCTTCCAGTTGTCATGGGCTGCAATGCCATGCTCCAGCGCAGTGGTGCGTCCCAGCTGAGCCGTGGAGCCCAGAGTGCCCTGAATGTGGACAATGTTCACATCTTCGGCGCTCGCGCAGTATTCCCGCTCCATCCATGCTACGGCCTTCCTGCCCTGGGCATAGAAGTCCGAACCCACATGGGCGGCATACAGGGAATCATCCTCCACATCCACCATGCGATCCACCAGAATCACAGGGATTCCCGCGTCCCGCGCCTCCTGCAAAACCGAATCCCAGCCCGTTTCGCACAGCGGCATGAGCACAATATAGTCCACCCTCTGCTGAATGAACTTCCGCACGGCCATGATCTGGTTTTCCTGAATCTGACGGGCATCCTCAAACAGCAGGCGGTAGCCCCGCGCTTCCGTGAACACAGACTTCATGGATTCGGAATTGGCCACCCGCCAGTCCGACTCCGCGCCCACCTGAGAAATTCCCACCACAATCAGATCCTCTTCCTCCGGCTGTTCCGGCTCCGCGCCGGCGCAGCCGGTCAAAAGCATCAGAATCAGTACGAGGGAAAGCAACCGCTTCATGCTCTGACCGCCTCCTTTTCCACATAGGGAATCCGGGCGGTCACCATAGTGCCCACCCCTTCCTCGCTGGTAATCGTCAGGCCGTATTCCTTCCCGAATTGCAGCTGAAGCCGCTGATTCACGGCAGACAGGCCGAAGCCTACCCGCTCCTGACTTTCCATGGCGCCGCGCAGCTGCTCCAGTCGCTGCTCCGGAATGCCTACGCCGTTGTCCGCCACCCGCAGCACAATGCACCCCTCCTCAAGCTGTCCGCTGATGCGGATGGTTCCCTTCGCCCGCTTCAGCTTAATGCCGTGGTACAACGCATTTTCCACCAATGGCTGCAAGGTCAGCTTGGGGATCATGGCGCTGTGCAGCTGGGGGTCGATGTCCACCTGATACTCCATGATGTCCTTGTATCTGGCGTACTGAATCTGCAGATAGCTGCGCACATGGCACTCTTCCTCCTCCAGAGTAATCACGTCCTCGCCCTTGCTCAGAGAATGCCGGAAGAAGCTGGACAGATTGGACACCATCTCCACCGCCTCCTGAGGCTTGTCCGCTTCAATCAGCCACACGATGGTATCCATGGTATTATACAGAAAATGGGGGTTGATCTGCGCCTGAAGCAGCGCCAGCTCCGTCCGGCGCAGGCTCTCCTGCCGCTGGCGGCTCTCCTGCATCTGCGCGTCCAGCCGAGCAATCATCTGCTCCATACCCTCGCTGAGGGTGCGGATCTCCCGGATCTCTGACTGCACCGGCTTGCACACCGTCAGGTCACCGGCGCTCACATCCTCCGCCCGCCGGCACATCTCCACCAGCGGCTGGGCGATGGACTGGCTCAGGCGGATACTGTAATGCAGCAGGCCGGCGATTGCCGCCGCGGTGACCACGATAATCAGGACGATCTCCGCGACCAGCTGTCTGGCAACCTCCTGCTGCACCGCGTTCAGCTCCGCCGCCTCGTAGTAGAGGTAGGTATACATGTACTCCTCCACAAGAGAGGTCAATACGTAAATATTATTCTCCAGCTGGGTAAGCCGCTGGTCATAATCGGTGGTATCCCGAATCTGGTAAATTTTCCGCTCCAGATTCTCGCACAGATCCAGCACGCTGGTGATCGCCTGCCGGCTGTCCTTCTGGGAGGTGGTGTCAATCAGGGATTTTGCCAGGGTCTGGGCATCGTGCACCTCCTCGATGGGAAGCCCCTGGGAATACTGGCTTTCAATCACGTAATAATACATCCGCTGATCGATGGTATTCTTGAACTCCCGGTTGAATTCCGAGGCGGTGGTCACATTGTGCAGCAGCCGGGAATAGTGGCTGTTGCAGCTGATGAGCATGACCAGCACCGAAACCAGCAGCACTGCCATCAGAACGCTGACCGCCGCCACCAGCCGCCGCAGTCTGCTCTGGATGGGATAGGTCTTCATTTCTTTCCCTTCCCTCCCCGGTAGTCCCTGGGTGTGCAGCCCTGGGTCTTTTTGAACAGGAAGCTGAAGTAGTGGGAGTCCTTATAGCCCACGGCCGTGGCAATTTCGCCGGAACGCAGATCGGAACTGCGCAGAAGCTCCCGCGCCTTCTCCATGCGCTTCGCCGTAAGATATTCCACAAAGGTGGTGCCCATTTCCTGACTGAATACCGCGGAAAGGTAGTTGGGACTGATGTTCACTTCCTTTGCCACCCGGTTCAGGGAAATGTCCTCGCTCTGGAAATTCGCGTCGATGTAGCTGACCGCCTGCTTCAGCTGCCCTTTATACTGGCTGCCCGCCACCTTGTCCCGCAGCTCAATGGCGCGCAGCAGAACATCGGACAGATAGCGCTTCAGATCGTCAATGCTGACCTGCTGACCCACCATGTTCAGGCAGTTCAGCGTGGGCAGGAACTCCGCCTGTCCAATGCCCAGCGTCTCCACAAACTGCGTGGCCGTAAACCGCGCGCTGAGCATCAGGTACTGGCAGAAGGGCTTGGATTCCAGCGCGTCCTCCAGAGAATGCACATACTCGTCCACGAAGCTGGAAATTTCCTGGGCGCTGGCGCTCTGCAGTACACCCGTAAGCATGGCGGGGTTCACCTTTGCCATGTCCAGACCGGACAGATCGTGGTCAGCCCCGGTCTCGGTCAGCATTTTGACCGTATCCGCGCTGAGGATATGCTGCTCCGGCAGAATGTGCCGATACGCCCACAGTCGGGAAACCTCCTCGAAGCACCCGGGCAGGGCGCTGAGCCGCTGCGTCGGCGTACCGACAGCCACGTACCAGTTCAGCTCCGGGCCGTAGGTCTCATACAGCTGGCGCACCTTGTCCACGCACCGGCGGATAATCCGCTCCATATCCGCCTGATTGCCCAGCAGCAGCACCGCATAGCCGGTCAGGTTCCAGCGGAAGAGGATGTACTCCGGGTGCTTCAGAAAGTGCCCCACAAGGCCGTCCCGGATCCGGGCGCCCGGCTCGGAATAGGCCTCCGAGCTTCTCTCCGGCATGGCGGACACCAGCGCAATATCATACGCCTGCGCCCGCAGATCCAGATCCAGCTTTTCCGCCTGCTCATAAATCTCCTGCACGGACAGCTGTCCCGCCACGATTTTCTCGAAGAACCGGCGGCGGGCGTATTGCTCGTAGTCCTGCGCCTCCTGATGGAACTGGGTCAGATAATTCTGCTGCGCCCGCTCTCCCCGGATCTTCTCCCGCACCTCTTCCAGCACGGTCATCAGGGTGCTCTTGGTAATGGGCTTCAGCAGATACCGCTCTACCCCCAGACCGATGGCCTTCTGGGCGTACTCAAAATCGTCATAGCCGGAGAGGATGATGACCTTCATGTGAGGAAATTCCTGCAGCACCAGCTTGCTCAGGGCAAGGCCGTCCATAAAGGGCATCCGGATATCGGTAATCAGCACATCCGGTCTGGTCTGCTGGATCAGCGGAAGCGCCATTTCTCCGTCGGCGGCCTCCCCGGCAAAGGTAAAGCCGCACTGCGCCCAAGGCACCGTGTCCCGCAGGGTCTCCCGGATGATCGTCTCATCCTCCACCAAAAACACACGCAGCATAGCTTTCTTCCTCTCCTGTGATGATTGCTTTGTTTCCTCGGTACTGTCTGTATCTATTTCTTGTTCTTTATCTTTTTCTTTTTCTTATTCTTCTTCTGTCAGGGGGGCTATAGGGGGGTATAGGGGGGCTATCCTTGCATCCCCGCCTCCGGGTTCCGCGCGCTTGCGGGGGCGGCTCTGTTTCTAGCTCTATATCTATTTCTTATTCTTTTTCTGTTTCTTCTTCTGTATCCAGGTGCATCCATGCTGCATCCAGGTGCATCCAACCTGCATCCATCATTTGCACAGACACCAGGCGCATCCTGTGAGGATTGTTGGTATTTCGATTACTAAGCTTCCCCCCAGGGGGAAGCTGTCAGAAATCTTTGATTTCTGACTGATGAGGGGAAAACGAGCCGGTTCAAGCACCGGGGCACCCCTCATCCGACCTCGCTTGCGCTCGGCCACCTTCCCCCATTGGGGGAAGGTCTTAATCCGATCAATTCCCCTTTCATTCCTTTGCAATATCCCGCGCCACATGGACGCCGCTGGCGGAAGCGTGGGACAGGGAATGGGTGATTCCGCTGCCGTCGCCGATGATATACAGGCCGGGATATTTGCTCTGAAGCTTTTCGTCCACTTCCACTTCCATATTGTAGAACTTGACCTCCACGCCGTAGAGCAGCGTATCGTCGTTGGCGGTGCCGGGGGCAACCTTGTCCAGGGCGTAAATCATTTCGATAATGCCGTCCAGAATCCGTTTGGGCAGCACCAGACTCAGGTCGCCGGGGGTGGCGTTGAGGGTAGGCGTTACAAAGGACTCCTCAATCCGGTTGGGCGTGGAGCGCCGGCCGCGGATCAGGTCGCCGAACCGCTGGACAATCACGCCGCCGCCCAGCATATTGCTCAGGCGGGCAATGGACTCGCCGTAACCGTTGGAATCCTTGAACGGTTCCGAAAAATGCTTGGCAACCAGCAGGGCGAAATTGGTATTCTCCGTCTGGCGGGCAGGATCTTCATAGCTGTGGCCGTTGACGGTGATGATGCCGTTGGTGTTCTCGTTGACCACCGCGCCCCGGGGGTTCATGCAGAAGGTACGCACCCGGTCGCCGTACTGCTTCGTGCGGTAGACGATCTTGCTTTCGTACAGTTCATCCGTCAGGTGGGAGAACACCTCCGCCGGCAGCTCCACCCGGACGCCGATGTCCACCCGGTTGGATTTGGTGGGGATCTCCAGCTCCCGGCAAACCTCCTCCATCCATTTGCTGCCGCTGCGTCCCACGGAGATAACGCATTTTTCGCAGGTGCAGCATCTGTCAGCCGTGCGCACCTCGAAGCCGCCGTCGATGACCCGCACCTTCTCCACCGGCGTGTCAAAGAAGAATTCCACCCGCTGGCGCAGGTAGGCGTACAGGTTTTCCAGCACCACATAGTTGATATCCGTACCCAGATGCCGTACGGAAGCATCCAGCAGGTGCAGGTCGTGCTGGATACATTCCTTTTTGAATTTGGTGCCGGTGGTGGAGTAGAGTCTGGTTCCCGCGCCGCCGTAGCGCATATTGATGTCGTCCACATAGCGCATCAGCTCCAGCGCCTGCCGCTTGCCGATATATTCATACAGCGTGCCGCCAAAATCGTTGGTAATATTGTATTTTCCGTCGGAGAAAGCGCCCGCACCGCCAAAGCCGCTCATAATGGAGCAGCTTTTACAGCCGATACAGGTTTTGATTTTGTCCCCGTCAATGGGGCAGCGGCGGCGATTCAGGGCGTGCCCAGCCTCAAACACGGCAATCTTTTTCTCCGGACAGCGCTGGGTCAGCTCATAAGCGGAAAAAATACCGCCGGGACCCGCGCCGATGATAATTACATCATAATCCATGGTGTTCCTCCAAAGTATGTGCATTCCACACAGAGAAACCTGTGTCTTTCCCGATTAGTATAGCCTATGTGACGGAAATATGCAAGGGCAGAAAAAAGAGCGCCGCTTTGGGCGGCGCTCCCATATCACAGCGACTTCACGAATATCTCCATCCGGTCAAGTCCTTTTCTCAGGTTTTCCTCCGAACAGCAGTAGGACAGGCGGATATAGCCCTCGCTGCCAAAACAGCTGCCGGGCACGGCGGCGACTCTCCCCTCCCGAATCATCCGGGTGCAGAATTCCGCGCTGTCCAACCCGAATTTGCGGATGTCCACGAACACATAGAACGCTCCCTCCGGCTCCGGGAAGGACAGCCCCATCTGGCGCAGGCGGTCAGTGACGTAGGCGCGCCGCCGGGCATAGCTATCCCGCATGGGGCTGGGGTCGGTATGCAACGCCGCTGCGGCGGCATCCTGCACAAAGGTCGGTACAGCGGCAATTTCCGCCGCGCTGAGCAGCAGCAGACGATCCATAACGTAATCCGGGCAGGTCAGGTAGCCAATCCGCCAGCCGGTCATGGCATAGGGTTTGCTGAAGCTCTGGCACAGGATCAGCTGATCCTTCAGCGACCGGTCAAGGCTTAAATCGGGGCAATTTCCATTGGAAAGCTGACTGTATACATTGTCGCTGATAACGAAAATGGGCTTGCCCAGCACCGCCGCTTTCACATTGTCCATGCTCTCCCGATTGAGCACCACGCCGGTGGGATTGCAGGGAGAATTGAGAACAATTGCTTTGGTTTTCGGGGTTATCGCGGCTTCCAGCGCTTCTCTCGTGATCTGGAAGCCGGTTTTCGTCACATCCAGGGGCACGGTTTTTGCCCCGGCGACGGTGGCGATGGTTTCGTACAGGCCAAAACCGGGGGTGGGAACAATGACCTCCTCCCCGGGATTCAGAATGCCCAGCAGCGCGGTAAACAGGGCATGGGTCGCGCCCACGGTAATCAGCACCTGCTCCGCCGTCACACAATTTCCCCGGGCGGTTTCGTACGCCGCTACCGCCTGACGCAACGGCAGCGTCCCCTGATTGGGGGCATAGTGGGTCTGATTGGCGTTCAGGGACGCGGCGGCCGCGGCTTTGATTTCCTCGGGGGTGTCAAAGTCCGGCTCGCCGATAGTTAACATAACGCAGTCGTCCACTTCCTTCGCCATGTTGGTATACACCCGGATGGCGCTGCGTTTTAAGGAGGATAAATTCTGATTTAATGGTATCATAGCAGGTTTTCCGCCAATTTCTCGAAGAAATCCGCGCCTTTCAGCAGAATGGTTTCGTCAAAATCAAAGGTATCCGCGTGAAGCGGGGGAACCTCCCCCAGGCCAAGAAAGAAGAACATTCCGGGTAAGGTTTTCTGATACCAGGAAAAATCCTCGGCGGTCATGCTGGGGCGTTCCAGCTCCCGGAAGGGCACGCATCCGCGTACCCGGTCATATAATTCAGGCGGATTCATCACCGCGGGATAGCCGTCGCTGAGATGCAGCCTGACCGTGCAGCCGAACTCCTGCTCCACTTCCTTACCAATCCGGGAAAGCCCCTGGGCAAGGGCGTCAAAAATCTCGTCCTGAAATGCCCGCAGAGAGCCTTCCATATGGGTGTGGGCGGACAGGGCGTTGCGCACGGTGCCGCTTTGGAATTTCCCGAATTTCAGAAGCCGGAATACTTTGGAAGGCAGTTTTTCTTCCATTTCCATGGCTTTCCGGTAGAAAACCGTGCCCGCCATCAGGGCATCCACGCCCTCGGATGCCCTGGCAATGTGGGTGGATTTTCCGTAGATGTCCACCGTTACCTCGCTGGAGCGAGCCATCAGCTCCTGACGCCTGCTGGCAATGACGCCGGCTTCCAGCCCCGGCCACAGGTGCAATCCAAAAATGGCCTGCACCCGGTACTGAGCAAACACCCCGGTTTCACAGATATCCTTTGCCCCGCCGGTGGTTTCCTCCGCGCTCTGGAACACCAGCAGCACGTTATGGGGGAGGGCGTTCTTCCCGCTTATGCGGCGGGCAAGCTCCAGAAGAATCGCCATGTGCCCGTCATGCCCGCAGGCGTGCATACAGCCCTCGTGCTGGGAAGCATAGTCCGCGCCGGTGCGCTCTGTAATGGGCAGAGCATCGGCATCCGCCCGGAAGGCGATTGCCTCCGGCCGTCCAAAGTCAAAGTAAGCGCACAGGCTCCCTTCCCCGGGGGAAAACACCCGGCAGGACAGCCGGG
Organism: Faecousia sp.; assembly: GCA_034094395.1. Taxonomy (GTDB): domain Bacteria; phylum Bacillota; class Clostridia; order Oscillospirales; family Oscillospiraceae; genus Faecousia. The sequence continues at coordinate 2,199 of JAXEAK010000129.1, read as the reverse complement.
ACAAAACACCGCTTACATAGGCAAAGGTCTCCGGCAGGTTTCTGTCCAGCTCCGGGATCCGGTGCAGCGCGCGCCGGTCGTCACGAATTTTCATGCCCGCACCTCCTTGTTTTAGGTTCGATTATACGGCAAACCGGCCAGCCTGTCAATTTTTCTTCTTGTCATTTTTCCAAAAGAATGGTAGGATATGCCTATCCAAAATCAGCAAGGAGTTTACCTTTATGAACGCACAGGAAATCATCGAATACATCCGCACCTCCGAAAAGAAGACCCCGGTGAAGGTCTACGTCTGGGAAAAATCCCCCGTTGCCTTCCCAAACTGCCGGGAGTTCCCTGCGGGGGAAGGCTGCAAAATCGTCTTCGGCGACTGGAAGGACATAAAGCCTGTTCTGGAAAATAACGAATTCGATCATGTGGAGATCGAGAACAACTGCCGCAACTCCGCCATCCCCATGCTGGACATGAAGGACATTCCCGCCCGCATTGAGCCGGGCGCCATCATCCGGGAGCAGGTGGAAATCGGCAAAAACGCGGTCATCATGATGGGCGCGGTGATCAACATCGGCGCAATCATCGGCGAGGGCACCATGATTGACATGGGCGCGGTGCTGGGCGGCCGGGCAACCGTGGGAAAAAACTGCCACGTAGGCGCCGGCGCGGTGCTGGCCGGCGTGGTGGAGCCTGCCTCCGCCACCCCCGTCATTGTGGAGGACAATGTGCTCATCGGCGCCAACGCCGTGGTCATCGAGGGCTGCCGCATCAGTCATGACGCCGTGGTTGCCGCCGGCGCCATCGTAGTGGGCGACGTGGCTCCCAACACCGTGGTCGCCGGCTGCCCTGCCCGGGTCATCAAGCAGAAGGACGAGAAAACCGCCGGGAAAACCGCGCTGGTGGACGCCCTTCGGGCGCTGTAAGCAAAGCATCCCCCCGTTCCCGCACAAAAAATACGCTGACGAATAACATGGAATGAGCGGTGAAGCTCAAAAAAGATGTTTCGGAGGTATTTCTATGTGCGGTAACAACAACGGTATCTGTGGCTGCCTGAACAACAACTGGTGGTGGATCATCATTCTGATTCTGCTGCTGTGCAACTGCGGCAACAACTGGGGCTGGAACGGCTGCGACAACAACAATAACTGCGGCTGCTGCTAAAGCTGGAAAGGGGCGCTCCCAAGGGAGCGCCCCGTATTTTATCCTTTTTCTGCGGCAGATAAGCGTTTTTGCAGCCAGTCCTTACCGTCCACATACCGGGCAACGATGAAGCTGACGACATAGTCGCCTGCTGCATTGACCATGGTGGCAGGCGGGTCGATGAGATTGCCCAGTGCCAGTGCCATGGGATAGGCAATGGCCATCTGCTCCGGGAAGAACACGGTGCACAGCGCCAGTTCGCCGGTACCGCCGCCGCCGGGAATACCGGACATGGCCACGGAGGAAAACACGGCAACCAGAATCGCCAGAATTGCCCGTCCGGTGGAAAAATCCTGGCCGAACATTCCGAACAGGAAGGCCACTTTCAGAATCGCGCCCATGGCGCTGCCGTCCATGTGCATGGTCGCGCCCAGGGGCAGGACGATGTTGCTGATATCCCGGCCGATGCCGGTTTCCTCCGCCGCTTCCATATTGGTGGGGATAGTCGCCACGGAGGAACAGGTGCCGAAGGACACGGCGGCAGGCTTGAACAGGTGCTTCCACATCACCTTTGCCGCCCCTTTGCCCCCGCCGAACCGGGCGTAAATGGGGAAGAAGACAAACATATAGGCAAAGCACAGCCCGTAATACACCAGCAGGGTTCTTCCGTAATCACCGATCAGCTCCGGGCCGTAGGTGGCAACCAGATTGGCAAAGAATCCGAAAAAGCCGATAGGGGCATAGTAGGTAATAATCTGCACCGCTTTGAGAATGCAGGCGGTGATGTCCTCCAAAAGCTTTGCGGTCATGGTCTTGGAGCCGCCCTGCATCTGGACGCCGAAGCCCACGATAACGGCGAATACGATGAGGGGTAGGATGGCCCGGCGGCTCAGCAGTTCCACAAAGTCGGGCTTGGTGAAGAAGTTCACGATCATGTCACCGATGCCGATGACGCTTCCCGCATCCGCCTCGGGCACCTCATAAGTACCGGTGATGACGGGGAAGCAGCGCATGACCACGTACATGATGATGGCGGCGATGCCGGCGGTGACGAAGAAGGTAGCCAGG
>JAXEAK010000128.1:0-3961 GCA_034094395.1 Faecousia sp. | reverse complement strand
AGATAGAAAAAAATAGCAAGAAATAAGAAAATTTCAGTTTGTCGGAGTGACAAATTCCAGTTTATCGAACAGGCGCAAGGGCGCACTTCTATACGGGTTGACCCCGTAAGTGCGCTCTGCGAGGCGTAACACCCGGAAAGTGTCCGGGGCGTTTTCCGTCACTCCGAACAAGGGGCTGCACCCCTTGCGCCGCGAAAGCGGCTATCCTCTTAATGCAAAAGGTGTGACCGAGGTCGCGCCTTTTGCCTATTTTACTGTCTTACGAACACCCCACGAAGCGCCGGGTGTTTGTTTAACCTCGAAAGATAGTGCTTGCAATGTCGGGATGGGTTTGTTATACTGATTTTACAGGGAAACCAACAGAGGATTTTCCCCCCCAAAAAAAATCACCCGCGCGAACAATAATCAGTAAAGGAGAAGCAGTATGGGTCTGATAAAAGCAGGACTGGGTGCGGTCGGCGGTGTGCTGGCAGACCAGTGGAAGGAATTTTTCCGCTGCGAGGCCATTCCGGCGGATGTACTGGCACTGAAGGGGCAGAAGGTCACCGGCAGACGCTCCTCCAACACCAAAGGAAACGACAATATTATAACTACCGGCTCTGTAATTGTAGTTGCGGACGGTCAGTGCATGATGATTGTGGATCAGGGCAAAATCGTGGAGTTTGCCGCCGAGCCGGGCGAATACACCTACGACGCCTCTACCCAGCCCAGTATTTTCTGCGGTGATCTGGGGGAGGGCGTGGCCAAGTCCTTTGTGGAGCTGGGACGGCGGTTTACCTTCGGCGGGGAGCCGCCCAAGGATCAGCGGATCTACTATTTCAATACCAAGGAAATCACGGGCAACAAGTATGGCACCCCCACGCCGGTGCCCTTCCGGGTGGTGGACAACAATATCGGACTCGACATGGACGTGGGAATCCGGTGCTTCGGCGTATTCTCCTACCGAATTTGCAACCCGATGCTGTTCTACAAGAACGTGTGCGGCAATGTATCCGGCTCCTACACCCGGGAGCAGCTGGATTCTCAGCTGCGCAGTGAGCTGCTGGGCGCTCTGGGCGCGGCCTTCGGGCGGATTTCCGAAATGGGCATCCGTTACAGTGCCCTGCAGATGCACACCCTGGAGCTGACGGACACCCTGAACGAGGTGCTCAGCAAAAAGTGGCGGGAAACCCGGGGACTGGAGATCGTGAATGTCGGTATTTCCAGTCTCAGTCCGGTGGAGGAGGACGCAAAGCGCCTGCAGGAGCTTCAGTCTGCCAGCGCGTTCCGGGATCCCAGGAACGCTGCTGCCCAGCTGTACCATGCTCAGGCGGATGCCATGCGCACGGCCGCGGCCAATCCCAGTGGCGCCATGATGGGCTTTGTGGGTGTGAACGCCGTCCAGCAGGCGGGCGCCGGAACCGCCCAGCTGTACCAGATGGGACAGCAGCAGGCGGCCGCTGCCGACAGCTGGAAATGCGCCTGCGGCGCGACTGCCACCGGCAAGTTCTGCCCGGAGTGCGGCGCAAAGAAGCCGGAGCCGGCGCCAAGCTGGAAATGCCCCAAGTGCGGCGCTTCCGTCACCGGCAAATTCTGCCCGGAATGCGGCACGAAGAAGCCGGAAGCAGAAGGCTGGGTCTGCGGCTGCGGCGCGGTGAACAAGGGGAAATTCTGCAGTGAGTGCGGCGCGAAGAAGCCCGCCGGGGTTCCCCAGTACCGTTGCGACAAATGCGGCTGGGAGCCGCCCAAAGGAACGAAGCCGCCCAAGTTCTGTCCGGAGTGCGGCGACCCCTTTGATGACGGGGACATCGTGTGAGGAATTGACAGGTTATAGGGAGCCCCGGAATCAATCGCCTGCGGCGGTGAAGCAGCCGGCGCCTGCCGATTGATTCAGAGATTCCATTGAAGAAACAGGAGGGCAGCATGGCATCTGAAGTAACCAATTACCAATGCCCGGCGTGCACCGCGCCGCTGCGCTTTGATGGAGAGAGCGGCAAGCTGGTGTGTGATTTCTGTGGAAGCAGCTATTCCGTAGAGGAGGTGGAAGCCCTCTACGCCGAGAAGGACAAGGCCGCAGCGGAGGCTTCCCGGGCGGCGGAGAAAGCGAAAACGCCGGAGGAAACGGACTGGGTGGAAGAGGGACTGCGTGCCTACGTGTGTCCCGGCTGCGGGGCGGAGCTGATTTGCGAGCAGACCACCGCTGCCACTTCCTGCCCCTACTGCGGCAACCCCACGGTAGTGCCGGGTCAGCTCACGGGAGCACGAAAACCGGAGCTTGTTCTGCCCTTCCGGATGAAAAAAGAGGATGCGGTAGCCGCTCTGCACCGGCATTACGGAAAGCACAATTACTACCTTCCTCGGCAGTTCCGCGCGGAAAATCATGTGCAGGAGGTGCAGGGCGTGTATGTGCCCTTCTGGCTGTTTGACGCCGAGATGGAGGGCACCGGCAGCTATGAGGGCAGCGACAGCCATATGCACCGGGACGGAGATTATGAGGTTACCACCACCTTGCACTATGACGTGATGCGTCAGGGCAGCATCCGGTTTGAGAAAATACCGGCGGACGGCTCGAAGAAAATGCGGGACGATTATATGGACGCTCTGGAGCCCTTTGACTACGCGGATCTGAAGCCTTTTTCCACCGCTTATCTGCCGGGCTACCTCGCCGACCGGTTTGACGTGTCGGCTGAGGAATGTGCCCCCAGAGTGGAAAAGCGGTGCAGCGACACGCTGGAATGCCTGCTGCGGCAGGACGTGAATCATTCCGTGGTTACAACAAAAAGCTTCCGGGGAGATATGAAGGAGAAACAGGCGCATTATGCCCTGCTGCCGGTGTGGATGCTCACCACCAAGTGGCGGGATCAGACCTATCTGTTTGCCATGAACGGACAGACGGGAAAATTCGTGGGCGAGCTGCCCACTGCCCCGGCGCTGTTTTGGCGGAACGTGGGGTTGCTGACCCTGATTCTCACTCTGTTCCTGCGGTTTACCGGCATTACCCGGTTTCTGCTGGAGTGCTTCGGCGGATAAGGAGGCAGCCTATGAAAAAACGACTGTTTTGCCTGCTGGCAGCGGCGTTGCTGCTGGCCGCCTTTGTGCTTCCGGCAGCGGCAGCGGAGACGCCGGAACGCTACATTTACGATGTGGCGGAACTGCTGACCGAGGAAGAATACTGGGAGTTGAATCAGCGGGCGCAGGAAATTTCCGAAGCGCGGCAGTGCGCCGTGTATTTCGTGACGGTGGAGGATTACACCCGGTACGGCGATGGCACTGTTTTCGACGTGGCGACGCACATCTTTGAGGAAAACGGCTTCGGCATGGGGCAGGACAAAAGCGGCGTCATGCTGATCTTGTCCATAGAGGATCGGGATTACTGCCTGCTTGCCCACGGCTTCGGCGACACCGCCCTGACGGATTACGGCAAGGATTTCGTCAGCGAGCGGTTTCTGGATGATTTCGGGGACGACGACTGGTACGGCGGCTGCATGGACTATCTGACGTACACGGATTCCCTCCTCACGCAGGCGCGGGAAGGCAACGTCTACGACGTGGGCAGCTGGATTACCGGCGGTATGCTTTGGCTGTGGAGCCTGATTTTTGGGCTGGTTCTGGCGCTGGTGGTCTGCCTGTGCCAGCGCGCGGTAATGCGCAAAAAGCTGAAAGCCCCCTGCGGCGCTTTCGACTACGCTGAAAACGGCAGTTTGCATATCACCCGCCGGGACGACCGCTACACCCACACCACCCAGATTCGCCGGGAAATCAAATCCAACACCTCCGACGGCGCCGGGGGCGGTTCCTATTCCCACTCCGGTGGATATTCGGGGAAAAGCGGGAAATTCTAGGGCATCACCGCATAATGGGACAAGGAGATTCGACGAGAGATTTTGGCACAAGCGAAAGTATGGAAAATGCGGGAATACTGGATGTATTTCCCACTTTTCATACTGCACGATTGGGGCAAAAGATCCGCCGAAGCCCGCAG
>JAXEAK010000127.1:0-37857 GCA_034094395.1 Faecousia sp. | reverse complement strand
TTAACCGCTTGACCAACGGGCCTGGTAGCGGCAATCTGATTCGAACAGATGACATACCGGGTATGAACCGGCTACTCTACCAACTGAGTTATGCCGCCATGTGTGGTCAAAGGATTCCGGCACCGCCGAAATCAGCTTCCTAAGTATATCCCATGACATTCCATTTGTCAAGAAATTTTTTCTTATTTTTCACTTATTTTTTGGGAACACTTCCTGAGAGGTGAAAAATATGAAACTTGGAAAATTTCTGACGCTGTTCGGCGTGGGAGGCAGTGCATATGTTGGGTTGGAGCTGCTTTACCGCGGGCGCAGCCACATCAGTATGTTTGGCGCGGGGGGTGTTTGCTTCCTGCTGATGGGACGCCTGCGGAGAAGGCGGCTTCCCAGCGCGGTAAAGGTTGGCGTAGGCGCCGGGACGATTACAGCGGTGGAACTGGCAACAGGACTGCTGTTCAACCGGGACTACAGGGTCTGGGATTACCGGGGTCAGCCCGGAAATTTTCTGGGGCAGATCTGCCCGATGTTTACAGTGCTGTGGATACCCATGAGCGCCGCCGCCATGGCGCTCTACGGCTGGACGGAGGCGGGACTGGACAGGCTTGCCGATCGGGGGAGACGGCGGTAGCAGGGAAAGAACTGATTGCCGGCTGAAAATCACCGGGAAGCGCGGCAGTTTCTCCCAGGCAAGGCGTGCATGTAGGGCATAACCGATAATAATAAATCGATAAAATGATAACGAAAAGCGAAAGAATTGGAAAATCCGCCGACAATTTGATACAGGAACAGCAAAAACTTGTATAATATCTTCAATAAATGAGTGGTTTTTCCGGTTTTCTGCCATTGACGCGGCGGCGGATATCTGCTATCATGTAAACACAACCCATTCAGGACATGGGATAGTTCCGAAAGGAGGAATCGTAATGAATTGGGCTGCTGTTGTATGGCTGATTCTGATGGTGCTGTTCCTGCTGGTGGAAGCGGGGACGGTGAGCATGGTTTCCCTGTGGTTCGCGGCGGGAGCGCTGGTGGCGCTGCTGGTGGCGCTGCCGGGAGACCCTGTGTGGCTGCAGGTGCTGCTGTTTTTGGCGGTGTCCGGAGGACTGCTGCTGGCGCTTCGCCCACTGGTGCGTAAAGTTCTGCTGCCGAAGGTCACGGCAACCAATGTGGACAGCGTGGTTGGCGCCACCGGGCTGGTAACCGCTGCCATCGACAATGTGTCCGCCGCCGGCCAGGTAAAGCTGGGAGCTATGGTCTGGACGGCACGGAGCACCTCCGGTGCGCCGATCCCGGAGGGGACGCTGGTCAAGGTAGACAGAATCGAGGGCGTAAAGGCGTTTGTTTCCCCAGTGGAGGTCGCCGCCGGGGTGTAAACACAATTATTTTAGGGAGGTACTTAGCTTATGTGGATCTTGTTCGTAATTATCGTAATCGCGCTGATTGTCGTAGTCAGCAACATTTCCGTGGTTCAGCAATCCCGGGCATATGTCATTGAGCGGCTGGGCGCGTTCCAGACGGTGTGGGGTGTGGGTCTGCACTTCAAGGTGCCCTTCATCGACCGTGTTGCCCGCCGGGTGAGCCTTAAGGAGCAGGTGCTGGATTATCCCCCGCAACCTGTGATTACCAAGGATAATGTCACCATGCAGATTGACACCGTGGTGTATTTCCAGATCACCGACCCCAAGCTGTACGCCTATGGCGTGGAGCAGCCCATGGCGGCTATGGAAACCCTGACTGCCACCACTCTGCGTAACATCATCGGCGACCTGGAGTTGGATCAGACTCTGACCAGCCGTGACGTGGTCAATACCAAAATGCGTGCCATTCTGGACGAGGCCACGGATCCCTGGGGCATCAAGGTCAACCGGGTGGAACTGAAGAACATCCTGCCTCCGCAGGACATCCAGAACTCCATGGAGAAGCAGATGAAGGCCGAGCGTGACCGCCGTCAGGCCATTCTGCAGGCCGAAGGCCAGAAGAAGTCCGCCATTCTGATTGCCGAAGGCGAAAAGGAATCCGCCATTCTCCGCGCCAGCGCCGAGAAGGAAGCTGCCATTCTGAAGGCGGAAGCCGAGAAGCAGGCTGCCATTCTCCGGGCGGACGGCGAAGCCCAGGCGATTCTCGCGGTGCAGAAGGCCATGGCCGATTCTCTGGAACTGCTGAACGAGAAGGCGCCCAACGATTCCGTTCTGAAGCTGAAGGCCATCGAGGCCATGCAGAAGGTTGCTGACGGCAAGGCCACCAAGATCATCATTCCCAGCGAGATGCAGGGACTGGTGGGCATGGCCAGCGGCATTGTGGAATCGGTAAAGGACAAATAAATGGCAAAGAAGGACGATCGCTTCCTCAAAATCTATTCTCAGGGGAGCGGGCTTAGCACGCAGCTTCAGATCTGGGTGGATAAGCAGACCGGAGTGAATTATCTGTTTCAGGCCAACGGCTATGCCGGCGGTTTGACTCCGCTGTTGAAAGCCGACGGCACCCCGGTGGTGACTCCGGTTCCCCGCTGCGAAGAGTAAAAAATCCCCCCTTGCGTGGAATGCGCAAGGGGGGATTTTGCTGTAACTGTCAGGCTTTCTTGTTTTCCTGTCTTGCACTGGTGCGGCCTTCGGGCTTGATCTCACCCACAGCCAGCAGGGAACGCTTGGTCAGCGCGGGGCCAACCAGTTCGTAAACCAGTACGCTGAACAGCACCACGTTTCGAGCCAGCGCACCGTCGGGAAGGGTCGCGGCGGTGATGGCCATGCCCAGTGCCACGCCGGCCTGAGGCAGCAGCGTGATGCCCAGATGATCGGTGATGGATTTTGGCTGCCCGGTAAGGCGGCAGCTCCAGGCGGCACCGAAATATTTGCCGGCGCTGCGGGCGACGATGTACAGAATGCCTACCAGCAGCGTTACCGGCTGCGCCAGTACGTTCAGATCCAATTCCGCGCCGGAAATCACGAAGAACAGCACATTCAGGGGAGTGGTCCAGCCGTCCACACGGCTCATCAGCTCTTCGGAGGTGGAGCAGACGTTGCAGAAAATGGTGCCGGTCATCATGCATACCAGCAGCAGCGAGAAGCCGCAGTGGATGCCGCCAACGTCAAATTCCAGCATGCTCAAGCCTACGGTAAGCATCACGAAGGCCACGGAAATGCTCATACGCTTGGATCTGGAGTGGAAGAACTGCTCCACCCGGTTGAGAAGCCAGCCCATGGCGGCACCCAGCCCCAGAGACAGAATGACCTCTACGATGGGCTCCACCACCACGGCGACCACGCTGACGTGACCGGCGGACAAGGCAGTGGCGATACCGAAGGACACGCTGAACAGCACCAGACCCACGGCGTCGTCAATGGCGACTACCAGCATCAGTAAACGGGTCAGCGGGCCGTCGGCCTTGTACTGACGCACGACCATCAATGTGGCGGCAGGAGCAGTGGCGGCGGCAATGGCGCCCAGAGTGATGGCGCAGGGCAGGGAGATCAGGCTGGGGAAGAGCAGATGCAGCGCCACCAGAGCCACATCCACGAATATGGTGGCGATGACTGCCTGCAAAATACCGATGGTGATTGCCTTGGCACCGGTGGCCTTCAGCTGGCTCAGGCGGAACTCATTGCCGATGGTGAAGGCGATGAAGCCCAGCGCAGTCTGGGTGACAATTTTCATCCCATCCACCTGCGCGGCGGTGTTAAAGCCCAGCCCGGGGATCTTCAACGCGCCAATGCAAAATGGTCCCAGCAGAAGTCCGGCGACCAGATACGCGGTGACGGCGGGAAGCCTCACCAGCTTTGTCAGACGGGAGAGCATCAGACCGCCGACCAGGGCGACGGCCAGAGAAATCAGAGAAATTTCCACGTTCAAAACCTCTTTCCAGCTGAAAATATGACATTCTGTTTCAGCCTGCACATCATAGCACCATTCCCCGCTGACCGCAAGGCACATACCCGCCAAAGTTTTTGAAAAAAATGCCCCCTATTTGTGCATTCTAGTTAGATTTTAACTGATTTTTTTGAACAGTTTCACCAAAAGAGAAAGGAACCTCCATTTGCAATCACGCGCACCCTGTGCTATAATTCAGAAAGAAATCCTGTGGAGGGGAACGTGGATGACACCGGAAGGAAAAATAGACTATCGGCTGGTGCGCAGCGCCCGGAAAACCATAGCCATCGAATTGCTGCCGGGCGGGGAAGTGGTTGTCCGTGCGCCCCGAAGGATGTCGGCGGCGGCCATAGACGGTTTTGTGGAGAGCAGACGGGGATGGATCGAAAAACATCTGGCAGTCCAGCCGCCGGAGCAGCCAAAGTTGACGCAGTCTGAGCTACAGGCACTGCGCCGACAGGCGGAGGCAATCTTGCCGGACATTGCGGCGCGCTATGCGCCGCTGGTAGGGGTGACCTATGGCAGGATTACCGTCCGTGCCCAGAAAACGCGGTGGGGGAGCTGCTCGGGAAGCGGAAACTTAAGCTTCAACTGCCTGCTGGCGCTGATGCCGGAGACGGTGCAGACCTATATGGTGGTGCATGAACTGTGCCACCGGAAGGAAATGAACCATTCGTGTCGCTTCTGGGCACAGGTGGAGCGGGTTTTGCCGGATTACCGGGAGAGCAGGCGTTATCTGAAAGAAAACGGACAGAGCCTGATCCGGAGACTGCCGGAAAGCGGCGGCACTTGCGTTTCCGGGAGATAGACACCGCCTGACGGCGTTGTTGTTTCCGTGATAATTGAAAACCACAGGAACCCGTCTCATTAATAACCTTTCAATAGAAAGCAGGATAGAAAAAAGCAGGGGGATTCCCCGAAACGTTGGTAGGAGGCAGATATTTTGGAGGCAAAGTCGGAAATAAGCCGGAGAATTCTGGCTTTTTTGGAAACGGAGGGGGTCGGCACCGGAATTCTGAAGCAGGTGCGTTCATTCCTTTCCGAGCATCCCGCCGGAGACGGGGAAAGAATTCCTGTGCCCCGGTACGACTATTACGGCAAAGAGGTGTGGGAGCAGGCGCTGACGGCCATTTTGTGCGGGAAAAATCTGCTGCTGGCCGGCGGCAAGGCTACGGGTAAAAATGTCCTCGCCCAGAATCTGGCGGCGCTGTTTCAGCGCCCTATGTGGAATATCTCCCTGCACGTGAACACCGATGCAGCTTCCCTGGTGGGCACCGATACCTTCCGGGACGGCGCGGTGGTGTTCCGCCCCGGTCCTGTGTACCAGTGTGCGGAGCAGGGCGGTTTTGGCGTGCTGGATGAAATCAACATGGCGAAAAATGAGGCGCTGGCGGTGATGCACGCCGTGCTGGATTTCCGCCGCAGTGTGGACGTGCCCGGCTACGGGAGCCTGCCGCTGCGCCCGGAAACCCGGTTTATTGCCACCATGAACTACGGCTACGCCGGCACCCGGGAAATGAACGAGGCGCTGGCGTCCCGGTTTGCGGTGATTTCCATGCCCACCATTTCTCAGGAGAATCTGGAGCGGCTGCTGAGCAGCCAGTTCCCCACGCTGAACCGGAAAAGCCGCAGCCTGTTCGCACAACTGTTCTTCGACCTGAATAAGAAGTGTATGAGTTCCGAGATTTCCACCCGGGCACTGGATCTGCGGGGACTTCTGGATGCCCTTGAACTGATCCATATGGGGCTTTCTCCTGTGGCCGCACTGGACATGGGTATTACCAACAAGAGTTTTGATGATTACGAGCGGCAGCTGATCCGGGACATGATTGCGGCCAGAATTCCGGCAAAGCTGCGCCCGGAGCAGGTGTTTGACCAATGAACGGCACCCAGTTTGACGCCTCGGGCAGGCGTGCCAGAAACCAGGTCTGGAACGGCGCCGGGGAATACGGATTTGAGCCGGTGTTCGTGTCCAACACCCTGTACATGAATACCATCATCGGTCTGGCGGAGGATTTTTTCGGTCGGGAAGCCCTTCAGACGCTGTTTGACACCTGGGCGGGAGACGTCTGGCAGGGCACCTATGACCGGTTTGCCTGGATTCCCATTGAGGAAGCGGTGTACCGGCGCAGCGTTTCATCCCGCCCGGCGCTGGAGGAGTTGCGGATTTCCTATGCCGGTTTTTTCCTGGAATCCCTGGAAAAACGCTCCCGTTCGGAGAACATGGCAAAGGCCATGCTCTGCGAGTCCATTCAGCGTGCCCACTGGCGGGAGGCGGAGGGGAATTCTCCGGGATTCCTGCTGCCGAAGGAGGCAAAGCTGTACGACGAGGTGAAGCAGGCGGCGGATCTTTCTTCTCCGGAGACGCTGAGCGGCAGAATTCTGGAGCTGTTGAGAACCTATTTCGGCTTCACAGCGGTACATAAGCCGGGACGCCGGATTCCGGCACCCGCGTTTCTGGCGCGACTGTTCCCTCAGCGGAAAAGCGATGATTTGCAGCCCCGGCGGTTTGAAAATGCTGTGCTGTCCGAACTGAAAACCGGACAGCGCAGCGGCGGATGGAGCGGGCACCGGGCAGGCAGCGCCGGTGACCTTCTGTATGCACAGGGGTGCTTTGGACGCAGCCGGTATTCCCCCGACCGTCTGGAGCAGATCCGTTCACAGCTGTGTACCGGCGGCCACGCCGGCTGTGAAGTTTGGTTTACCGATGGAAAGCCCTCCGAGACCGTCCGGGGAGACTCCAGACGGGTGGCGTCGGAGGCGGCACAGCAGCAGAAGAGAAACAAGCAGCACTATCTGGACAATGCCGCCATGTACGACGGAATGATTCGCCGCATTCAGCGGGATATTTCCAGCAGTTTGCTTTCGGAAATCATTCCCAGATCGGAGCCGGCCAAAAGCGGCAGTCTGGACAGCAGCCGGGTCTGGCGGGCGCCGGTGCTGGGAGACGGAAATGTATTTCTCAGGCCGGAGGAGGTGCCGACGCCTGCCATGTCGGTGCTTTTGCTGCTGGATGCCTCCGCCTCCCGGATGTACCATCAGGAGGTCATTGCCGCGCAGGCCTACATCCTTTCGGAAGCGCTACGCCGGTGCCACGTTCCGGTACAGGTGGAAAGCTTCTGCACCATCCGGGGTGTGACCGTATTTCAGCGACTGGTTCCATTTACGGCGGAGAGTTCCCGGAGCGTGTTCCGCTATTTTGCCGCAGGATGGAACCGGGACGGGCTGGCGTTGCGGATGGCAGGCTTTGAGATGCGGGAGGTGCGCACGGAGCAAAGAATCGTGATTCTCCTGACGGACGCCAATCCAAACGACAGCGCGTCTCTGAATCGTCCCGGCAGGCTGCCGATTCCCTATGAGGATCGCGCCGGTGTGGAGGATGCGCAGCAGGAGGTGTCCCGCCTGCGCCGCAGCGGATGCCGGGTAGGCGCCGTCTTTTTCGGCAGCGCCGGGAATTTCCCTAACGCCGGGAAGATTTACGGAAATCATCTGGTGCGCATTCGGGAGATGGAGGAGTTCGCCGCCGCAGCGGCGGAGCTGATCCGTATGGAGGCAACCCGGTAAGCGCAGTGGACGGCTGTCTGCGGGACATTCCATATCATCAAAGACGGTCGTTTCCCAGAGAAGGTCGGTTGCGTTTTGCGGGGGAGTCGCGGAAGAAAGAAAACTTTCCATGCTGATCGACGTAACTGAGCGAGCAAAGGGAAAACTTGGTTCCTCCAGAGGGGAGGCAAGCGGGATTCAACCTGATCAGCATGAATCTTCATATGGCCTTAATATGCAAATGGATTTCCTGTTAAGTATGATTAAGGCCAGATAAAGGCATATAAAGGAGTAACTGCGTATGGGCGTTCTGCTCCGCAAGAAAAATCAACTGACATCCTTTCAGATTATCATTTTGGGCTTTTCTGGCGTGATCCTGCTGGGCACGCTACTGCTGATGCTGCCTGCTGCCAGCCAGAGCAGGGAGCCTACGTCTTTTGGCGACGCATTGTTCACCTCCACCTCCGCCGTATGCGTGACGGGACTGGTGGTGCATGATACCGGAACCTACTGGTCTTCCTTTGGGCAGATCGTCATTATGCTGCTGATTCAGATCGGCGGCATGGGCGTCATTACCGTGGCGGCGTCCTTTGCCATGATCTCCGGAAGAAGGATCTCCCTGATGCAGCGCAGTACCATGCAGGAGGCAATCTCCGCACCCAAGGTGGGAGGCATCGTCCGGCTGACCGGTTTTATCATCCGGGCGACGCTGCTCATCGAACTGCTGGGCGCGGCGGTGATGGCACCGGTTTTCTGCCGGGATTTTGGGTGGAAGGGACTTTGGATGGCACTGTTTCATGCCATTTCCGCTTTCTGCAATGCGGGCTTTGACCTGATGGGCGTGCGGGGCGACTACTCCTCCCTGACCAGCTACGCCGCACAGCCGGTGATTAACCTGACGATCATGCTGCTGATTGTGGTTGGCGGGATCGGCTTTCTCACCTGGGACGATATTCGGAGCAACGGAGTGCATCTGCGCAAGTATCGGATGCAGAGCAAGGTCATCCTGTGCATGACCGGGATCCTGCTGGTGATTCCGGCGGTGTATTTTTACTTTCTGGAATTTACCGGTCTGCCTGTCGGCCAGCGGATTCTTGCGGCGCTGTTCCAGTCCGTGACGCCCAGAACAGCGGGGTTCAACACCGTGGATTTAACGGCTCTCAGCGAGGCAGGACAGTACCTGACCATCCTGCTGATGCTCATTGGCGGCAGTCCCGGCTCCACTGCCGGCGGTATGAAGACCACCACGATGGCGGTGCTGGTTGCCGCGTCCTTGTCTACCTTCCGCCGGAAGGAGGACACCCACTTTTTTGGCCGCAGGTTCGATGACAGCGTCATTAAAAACGCGGCGACGATTTTGCTGATGTATCTGGTGCTGTTCTTTTTCGGGGGCATGGCCATCAGTCTTCTGGAGGGACTGCCCATGCTGACGTGCCTGTTTGAAACGGCTTCCGCCGTCGGAACAGTGGGACTGAGTCTGGGCATCACGCCGGGACTGGGGACGGTGCCCCGGTTGATTTTGATTGGACTGATGTTCTTTGGCCGGGTAGGCGGACTGACGCTGATCTTTGCCGCGCTGTCCGGAACTCAAAAGAACGTATCCAGACTCCCGAAAGAAAAAATAACGGTCGGATAAAGGAGAAACCCATGAAAACGATACTTTTGATTGGTCTTGGACGATTTGGAAAGAATATTGCCGTACATCTGAACCGGCTGGGGCATCAGGTGATGGCGGTGGACGATGTGGAGGAGCGGGTGGAGGCAGTGCTGCCCTTCGTCACCAACGCCCAGATCGGCAACAGCACCCACGCGGATTTTCTGGAATCTTTGGGAATCCGCAACTTTGACGTGTGCATCGTCGCCATCGGCAACGATTTCCAAAGTTCTCTGGAGACCACGTCGCTGCTGAAGGAGCTGGGGGCGAAATTCGTGGTATCCCGGGCGGCGACGGACGTGCATGAAAAATTCCTGCTGCGCAATGGAGCGGACGAGGTGGTTTACCCGGAAAAGCAGCTGGCAAAGTGGACGGCTATCCGCTATAGCGCCGACCATATTCTGGACTATATCGAGTTGGATGACGACCATGCCATGTTTGAGATTCCTGTTCCGGAAAATTGGGCGGGACATTCCATTGGGCAGATTGACATTCGGAAAAAGTACAATATAAACATTATGGGTGTCAAACGAAACGGAAAGCTGGAACTGACGATTTCACCGGACATGGTACTTGCATCCGGAGAGACGATGCTGGTGCTGGGACGTAACCGGGATGTGCAGAAGTGCTTCCGCATTTGACACAGGATCCGGATACCATTTTCCCGCAGGAGGATGTCGGAATCTGCGGACGGGAGGAACACCAATGGGAAGGCCGGAACGGAGTCAGGAGCTGCATCTGACGCCCACCGAATAGAAGCTGCTGTGCCTGCTTTCCAAAAATGTGGGCGAGGTGCTGACCCATACCTTCATCACCCAGAATATCTGGGGGCGGAGCAGGGAAAATGATGTGGCCTTCCTTTGGGCTTTTCTGGCGACGCTCCGGAAAAAACTGGAGCCGTCGCCGGATTCCCCTCAGTATATCCAGCCCCACATTGGCGTGGGTTACCACATAATGAAGGTGGGGTAAGACCGCAGTACGCAGCCAATCGTACATCCACGGCGGATTTGGGCGGCTGTTTTTTGTCTGCAGCGACAGTTGACATTGTTTTTCACCGGTGATAGAATAAAAAAGCGAAAAGTAAAGGCGCTTTTTCCTGAGGGGGAAAGAGCGCCTTTTAGTTTTGGAGGAACAGCCTATGGACGGTCTGATCAAGCACAGCGCCACCATCAACAAGCTGCTTGCACGCTACGGCGTCAAGTTCGGCATCTACAAGAATGGCGAATTTAAGGAGCAGCTGTTTCCCTTCGACCCCATTCCCCGGGTGATTCCCCACGAGGAATTTGCGTATTTGGAAAAGGGCTTAAAGCAGCGGGTAGATGCCCTGAACTGCTTCCTGCGGGATATTTATGGAAAGAAGCAGATTGTCCGGGATGGCGTGGTTCCGGAAGAGTTTGTATTCTCTGCCAAGGGGTATCTTCCGCCCTGCGACGGCGTTGTGCCGCCCAAGGGAATTTACAGTCATATTTCCGGCATTGATCTGGTGCAGTCGAAAAATGACAGCTGGTACATTCTGGAGGATAACCTGCGGGTGCCCTCCGGCGCGTCCTATCCCATGATCGCCCGGGAATTCCAGCGCAAAAGCGCTCCCGAGGCTTTCCTGCACAACAGCGTCATTGACAACCGCAATTACGCCCAGATGCTGCGCTCTGTGATGGATCATGTCAATACCGGCGGCATCAACGTGATTCTCTCTCCCGGCCGCTACAACGCCGCCTTCTTCGAGCACTCCTATCTAGCCGAGCGTACCGGCGCGGTGCTGACCACGGGCAGCGACCTTAAATGCGAGAACGACAACCTTTACTATGTGGACTATGAGGGCAGAAAGCGCCGGGTCGGCGCGGTATACCGCCGTATATCCGACGAATACCTAGACCCCATGACCTTCTGTGAGGAATCCGTCATCGGTATCCCCCATGTATTCGAGGCCTACCGCAAGGGCAACGTCGCCCTGCTGAACGCCCCGGGCAACGGCGTGGCGGACGACAAGGGCATTTACTATTTCGTCCCGAAGATGATCCGGTATTACCTGGGAGAAGAAGCCATTTTGCAGAACGCCCCCACCTATCTTCCCCATTACGAGGAGGACATGAAGTACACGCTGGACAACTTCGACAATCTGGTAATCAAGGATGTGGCGGAAGCCGGCGGCTACGGCGTGGTGTTCGGAAACTCCCTGACCAAAGAGCAGAAGGCGGACTTCATCGCCCTGCTGAAGAGCCAGCCCCGGCGGTTCATCGCCCAGGAGGTCATCGATTTCTACGATCTGGACATTCTGGACGAAACCGGCGCCCGGGTGCCAAGAAAGGCAGATCTGCGGGCTTTCGTGCTTACCGGCAGCGAGACGCAGGTATGGCCCAGCGGCCTGACCCGGTTCTCCCGGAACCCCAATTCGTTTATTGTCAATTCTTCTCAGGGCGGAGGTTTTAAGGACACATGGGTATTATCACGGTAGAAAAGAGCGATAATCTGTTCTGGCTGGGCAGATATACGGAGCGGGTACATACCACGCTGAAATATTACATTGAGGCCACCGACCGGATGATCGACCGGGATCCGGGCTACTACGCGGTATTCTGCCGGAAAATCGGCATTCCCGATATCTACGGCTCCCGGGAAGTTTTCTGGACGCACTATCCCTTTGATACGGACGACCCCAACTCCATTTTCAGCAACCTGTACCGCGCTTATGACAACGCCATCGTCATGCGCGACTACATCGGCACGGAAACCATGGCCTACATTCAGCTGGCCATTGACGACATGAAGACCGCCCGGCGGGAGGAAACTTTTCTGGCGGATCTGATGATGGTCATTGACCATATTCTGGCCTTCTGGGGCTGCGTCAACGATCAGATCGACGATGAGCAGACCCGGAACATCATCAAATTGGGCAAGGGCATTGAGCGGATGGATCTTTATCTGAGTCTGGATCGACCCGCCGCCGATATCCGCCGAACCTACAGCCGCATGAAGCAGTTCCTGCGCAAATCCCATATGCATCACGACGAAAGCATTCTCTACACCATGGACAGTATGCTTGCGGAGGATGATTTTTCCTATCCCAACGTCCGGAATCTGCTGCGGAACCTGATCACGGCTTAGGGAAACTCTGAACAATTCATCTGCGGCTGAGCAGCGGATCTTTCGCCCCATTTTCCAATCTTTCGGATGTGCCAAAATGTCTCACGGTCAGCTCTTGCCGAATAATTCAGAGCTTCCTTAGAAAAGAGGGATAGTATTAAACGGCTTGCTTTTCAATATACCCTGAAGGCGATGTATAGCAGCCCAGTTCGCCGCCACAATTTTGCGTTCTCTTTTCTGCCGGTGGATACCTGTCGGCAGCGGATCAGTGAGCTGTCCGTCACCGTCTCCGGATGCCCCGGCTTCCGGGAAACAACAGACTCCTTCGACAACGGGAAAATCTACGGCTGTGTGGAGCTGCCCCATGATATTTTTGAGATTCAGCTTTGCGGAAGGGCAGAAACCGGACTGGACATTTTTGAGGAATACACCCAAGATTCTCCGGGCTGCGCCGTATTCCGGGCGCAGACGGCGTTGACGGCGCCCGGCGACGCAATTTGGGCGTATTACGAGTCCCTTTCCCTCCACGGCAGTGATTACGAGAAGGCGACGCGCCTTATGCGCAGCCTGCATGAGACGCTGCGGTATCTTCCGGGCGCAACCGCTGCCCATGAACCGGCAGAGACAGCCTTTGCTCAGGGGCAGGGCGTCTGTCAGGACTATGCCCATATTATGCTCTCTCTGCTTCGCATGGAGGGCATTCCGGCGCGCTATGTTACCGGCATGACCCTCGGTGAGGGAGCGTCCCACGCCTGGGTGGAGGCACTTTGCAACGGCTATTGGTACGGCTTTGACCCAACCAATAATCTGCTGGTGGATGACGGTTATATCCGCGCCGCCTGCGGTCGGGATTCCGCCGACTGCGCCATCATCCGGGGAACCTTTTACGGACTTGCTCAACAGGTGCAGCGGGAGCAGGTTTTGGTACAGGAGGAAACTGCATGATACAAACTGTGGTGTCCGTGGGACTTCCCGTGGACGAAACTCTGAACATCAAAAAGAACCGTTTGACCCCGGAAACCGGTTTATCCGGCGGGGAAAAGCGTATCAGCATTGTCACCGGAACTCACGGCGATGAGTTGGAGGGACAGTTCGTCTGCTACGAGCTGCAGCGCCGCATCCGGGAGCATCCGGAGTGCCTTGCGGGCGTGGTGGACGTATATCCGGCGCTGAATCCGCTGGGTATCGACTCCATCACCCGGGGCATTCCGGCCTTTGATCTGGACATGAACCGGATCTTCCCCGGCGCGGAGG
Organism: Faecousia sp.; assembly: GCA_034094395.1. Classification (GTDB taxonomy): domain Bacteria; phylum Bacillota; class Clostridia; order Oscillospirales; family Oscillospiraceae; genus Faecousia. The sequence goes on along the minus strand of JAXEAK010000127.1, from coordinate 24,461 downwards.
ACGGCTCCATGCCGGAGTACATTGCTGCCCGCATTATCGATGACCTGAAGGGCAGCGACATGGTCATCGACATCCACGCCAGCAATATCTTCCTGCGGGAGGTACCCCAGGTGCGGATCAACACCCTGTCCCGGGACGCGCTGGTGCCCTATGCAAAAAAGCTGAACGTGGACTATATCTGGATTCACGCAGCTGCCACGGTGCTGGAATCCACTCTGGCCTACTCCCTGAACAGCATCGGCACGCCTACGCTGGTGGTGGAAATGGGCGTTGGTATGCGCATCACCAAAGACTACGGAAATCAGCTGGTGGACGGCATCTTTGCCCTGATGAAGGAACTGGGCATCTGGACGGGAGAAACCATCACCCCCAAGGAGCCGATCATTTCCGAGGACGGCGAGGTTTCCTTCATCAACGCCGGCTCCTCCGGCGTGTTTGTTCCGGCAGTGGAGCACTGGAAGGACGTAAAGAAGGGGCAGCACATTGGCGATATTTTAGACCCGCTCACCGGCGAAATTGCCCAGCGGATTCTGGCGCAGGCCGACGGCATCGTCTTTACCCTGCGGGAGTACCCAATCGTGTCCGAAGGCTCGCTGATTGCGAGAATTCTGACGTAAGGAGGCGGTGCACATGAAAGAATCTGTGATTTTTGAACTTGGCTCTGCCTGCCGGGATACGATGCGCGTCAAGGGCTTTTCCTTTGGAGAAGGGGAGAAGTCCGTCTGCATTGTGGGCGCGACCCGGGGCAACGAGGTGCAGCAGGTGTACATCTGCTCCCAGCTGATCCGGATTTTCACCCAGCTGGAGCAGCGGGGCAGGATCTGCCCGGGAAAGTCCATCCTGGTGATTCCCACGATCAACAGCCACTCCATGAACATTGGAAAGCGGTTCTGGTCCACGGACAATACCGACATCAACCGGATGTTCCCGGGCTACAATCTGGGCGAAACCACCCAGCGCATCGCTGCCGGGGTGTTTGACCATATCAACGACTACCGTTTTGGAATCCAGTTTGCCAGTTTCTATATGCCCGGCAGCTTTATTCCCCACGTCAGGATGATGAAAACAGGCTTTGAGGATGTGGAGAAGGCAAAGGATTTTGGCCTTCCCTATATTTACCGCAGGGATCCCAAGCCCTACGATACCACCACCCTCAATTACAACTGGCAGATCTGGAACACCAAGGCCTTTTCCCTCTATACCGACGCCACTGACCAGATCGAAACCGCCAGCGCGCTGGTGGTCATTGAGGCGGTGCTGCGGTTTTTGGGCAAAAACGGCATTCTCCAGTATCCCAGCCATGGCGGCTATGCGTCGCAGCTCATCGAGGGCAGCACGCTGGTGAACGTCAAGTCCGGTGCGGCGGGCTTTTTCCTCCGAAAGGCGGAGGTGAACGCCCGGGTGAAGAAGGGGGATACTCTGGCGCAGATCGTGGATCCGTATCTGGGAACCGTGATTGAGGAAATTACCGCCCCTGTGGACGGAATCGTTTTCTTCCATGCTTCCCAGCCCATTATTTATTCGCATACCTCCCTGTTCCGTATGATTCCCACAGAGGAGACATAAAGAAACACGCAGGAGCCGCTTCGCTCCTGCGTGCTGTATTTTCCGGTTTATTCCGCCTCGGCAGGGGCGGCTTCCTGCCCATTGTCCAGCTTGACGGTGCACTTCATTGCCATGGAACAGGCTTATCCCTCATTCAAGTTGTCAAAGAACCACCTGATTTTTTCCTTCAGATCCGCATACTTGAGATACACAATGTTGAATTCCCGCACCACATACTCTCCCCGGATAGAGAATTTATCCAGCTCCGGGTCGGAATCCGCCAGAATGTTGTAGACGAAGGAAACCCCAAATCCCTGCTTCACCAGATCCAGAATCAGCTTGAAGCTGGAAATGCAGATGTGCCTCTGAAACCGCTGGAGAGATTCGTTATAGCCGCTGAGTTCCTGCTCCAGAATCGCGCGAGTGCCGGAGCCGTCCTCCCGGTGGATGATGGTTTTCTGAAGCAGTTCGCCCATGGTCACCTCCCGCCCGGCGAAGGGGTGACCCTTCCGACAGATGCCCACGAAGGGCTCCCGTCGGAGCAGGATGCTGTCAAAGCAGGACTTGTCAAAAAAACCTTCAATCACCGCGAAATCCAGTTCGTTTTCTTCCAGCAGCTTCAGCAGATGCTCGGTATTGTCCACAATAAGGGTCAGTGCGTTCTCGGGATCGGCCAGATACCGGTGGATATGTTCCCGGAGACAGTAATCACCGATGGTTTTGGTTGCCCCGATTCTCAGATTCCGAATGTGTCTGTTGTCCAGCTTTTCCCGCAGATCCAGATCCTGAAGTTTTGCCGCCCGGGCGTATTTTTCCAGAATCGCCGCGGCTTCGGTTTTCACCAGACGGTGATTTTCGTAAAGGAACAGCTTCCGCCCGTAAAGGTTCTCCAGATAGTGAATCTGCTGGGTCACCGCAGGCTGGGAAACGTGCAGCATCTCGGCGGTTTTCCGGTAATTCATACATTCACACAGGGTCAGAAAGGTGTTGATTCTGTAATCCAGCATGGTGTCCCCCGATAATAAATTTTAATCAAGCAATAATGATTGCTAAGTTGATTTTATCATATTGCCGTGTTACAATCAAGATACAAATGGAAATGAAAACCAAACCGTGAACGAAAACAGATAAGGAGCGATAAGTATGAACATTGTTGTCATTGGCGGCGTTGCCGCCGGCACCAAGACCGCGGCCAAGCTGATGCGTCAGGATCGCAGCGCCAAGGTCACCGTTTACACCAAGGGCAAGGATATCTCCTATGCCGGCTGCGGCCTGCCCTACTATGTGGGCGGCAGCATCGAAACCCGGGAGGAACTGATCGTCAACACGCCCGAAAAGTACATGGGTCTGACCGGCGTGGAAGTCAAGACCGAGATGGAAGCTACTTCCGTGGACGCTTCCGCCAAAACCGTCACCTTCGCCAATGGGGAAGTGGTTTCCTACGACAAGCTGGTCATCGCTACCGGCGCTGTGCCCTTCGTTCCCAACGTTGCCGGCTCACGGCTTCCCGGCGTATTCACCATGCGTACCCCTGACGACGCCATCGGCCTGCGCGCTTACGTCGATGAAAACAAGTGCCGCAGCGCCGTGGTGGTGGGCGCCGGCTTCATCGGTCTGGAAATTGCCGAAAACCTGCTGGCCAAGGGTCTGAAGGTCACCGTTGTGGATATGGCCTCTCAGGTCATGCCCAACCTGTTTGACGCAGAGTTCGCCGATTACATCCGCCGCCAGCTCCAGAAGAAAGGCATCCGCATCGTCACCGGCGCAGGTCTGGAGGAGGTGCTGGGTACCGAGAAGGCTACCGGCATCCGCACTGGCGTAGGCTCCTTCGAGGGGGACGTGGTGGTGATGGCCATCGGCGTGCGTCCCGCTACCGCGTTCCTGAATGACTCCGGCATCGAGATGTTTAAGGGCACTATCGTGGTGGACAAGTACCAGAGAACCAATCTGGATGACGTTTACGCTGTAGGTGACTGCGCGCAGGTTTATAACCGCATCACCGGCAAGGGCCAGTGGTCCGCCATGGGCTCCACCGCCAATATCACCGGCCGTCTGCTGGCGAAGAACCTCACCGGAGTTGACGCTCCCTACGGCGGCTGCCTGGGTACCGGCGTGGTGAAGCTGGCGGAGGGTCTGAACGCAGGCCGTACCGGCCTGACAGAAGAGCAGGCCAAGGCTGCCGGTTTTGACGCCATCACTGTGACCTGCGTCACCGACGATAAGGCGCATTATTATCCTGATTCTTCCACCTTCATGACCAAGCTGATTGCCGACAAGGAAAGCCACAAGCTGCTTGGCATTCAGGTGCTGGGTGGCGGCGCGGTGGACAAGATGGTGGATATCGCCGTCACCGGTATTGCCATGGGCGCCAAGATCGAGGACTTCGACACCTTGGATTATGCCTATGCGCCTCCCTTCTCCACCGCCATTCATCCCTTTGTCCAGGCCTGCTACATTCTGGAAAACAAGATGGCTGGTGAGTACGAGTCCATGACGCCCGCCGAGTACCTTGCCGGCAAGGCCAAGGGCTACAAGGTCATCGACGTCAGCCCCGCCCCCGCTATCCCCGGCGCAAAGTGGGTGGATCTGGCGAAGGTCACCGGTCCCATCGAGGGCCTTGACAAGGACGAAAAGCTGCTGCTGGTCTGCGCCAAGGGTAAGCGTGGCTACTTCCTGCAGAACCGTCTGAAGGCCTACGGTTACACCAACACCCGGGCGCTGGAAGGCGGCCTGTTTGTGAACAATGTGAAGGTTACCTTTGAGGGTGGCAAGCTGCCTCCCGAGGAGATCAAGCGGGTGAAGGCGCTGGGCTGCCTGCAGGATAAGCGGTATCCCGATGTGTTCAACGTCCGTATCATTACCCGCAACGGTAAGATCACCTCTGAGGAGCACCGCGTCGTTGCGGAGGCAGCTGACAGGTTCGGTTCCGGCGAGGTTACCATGACTACCCGTCTGACTCTGGAAATTCAGGGTGTCAAGCACGAGAACATTCAGCCCCTGATCGATTTTGTGAACGAGCACGGCCTGTCCACCGGCGGCACCGGCAGCCTGGTGCGCCCTGTGGTTTCCTGCAAGGGCACCACCTGCCAGTACGGCCTCATCGATACTTACGGCCTGTCGGAGAAGATTCATGAGCGGTTCTATGTGGGCTACCACGGCGTGACCCTGCCCCACAAGTTTAAGATCGCCGTGGGCGGCTGCCCCAATAACTGCGTCAAGCCCGACCTGAACGATCTGGGCATCGTGGGTCAGAGAGTGCCCATGGTGAACTTTGCCAAGTGCCGGGGTTGCAAGGTCTGTCAGGTGGAGAAGGCTTGCCCCATCAAGACTGCCAAGATGGTGGACGGCAAGGTTAGCATTGATCCCAACGCCTGCAACAACTGCGGCCGCTGCAAGGGCAAGTGTCCCTTCGGCGCACTGGAAGAGTATCAGGAAGGCTACAAGATTCTCATTGGCGGCCGCTGGGGCAAGAAGGTTGCCCATGGCAGAGCGCTGACCAAGCTCTTCACCACTGAGGAAGAGGTTATGGACACAATCGAGAAGGCAATTCTCCTGTTCCGTGACGAGGGCATCTCCGGCGAGCGGTTCGCGGATACCGTTACCCGTCTGGGCTTCGATTATGTCAATGAGAAGCTGCTGAGCAGCTCCATCGATAAGGAGGCCGTTCTGAACAAGACCGTCAAGGGCGGCGCAACCTGCTGATAGAATCCCATTTCCTAAAAACGTGCCGGAGCGAATGCTCCGGCACGTTTTGTATCAGAAAAAGCGCGGCTACCGGATACGGCGGATTACATCCATAACGGTTCCGTCTCTGGCTTCGACGATTGCCACCACATCCTCCGTTGTTGGAATCGGCTTGGGCTCTCCGGTGATGGACTGCGCCAATTCCTGCAAATATTCGATGGTAACGGTTTGAATGCCGGCTTTTTCCAGATCCCGCTTCAGCTGCGGGTAGCTTCGGTGCCGGGGATTCAGAGCGATACCGGCCTGGGTAATGACGCAGGCTACGGCTTCTCCGGGCGTACAGCAGGTAAATACGCGTTTGACAATGGAAGGGGTACGTCCGCGGACAATGGGCAGCACCACGATGGACACGTCTGCGCCTTCGGCCACATCCGGGCCGCCGCCCAGTCCGCCCATCATCTGCCCGGACGAACCGGTGAGGATGTTCACATGGAAATCCGTATCCACTTCCAGCGCACTGAGTATGCCGAAGTTCAAATGATCCAGATAGCTTCCCCGGCGGAAGGGATTGGAGTAGTCCGCATTGTCAATTTCGTACACACCAGAACGGCTGAGAATGGCGCGCGCCGCCACTGCGTCGAAGGACTGGCTGCAGGCAACTGCCCGAACCAAACCAGCGTCATACATATCGATAATAGCAGAGGTGATGCCACCCAGAGCAAATCCGGCGGTAATTCCCGCGTTTTTCATCCGCTGCGCCAGAAATTTGGTGCAGGCGATGCTGATGGCGCCCACACCGGTCTGGAAGGAGAACCCCTGACGGAACAGGGAGGAGGCGCAGATGACATTCGCGGTCATCTCGGCAATCATCAGATCCCGGGGATTTTGGGTAACCCGGGCGGCGCCGGCGCCGATTTTCTCCGGATTGCCGATCTGAGGAACCGCAACCACATAATCGACATACTGCTGGCTGATACTCACCGGAACGCAGGGATACTCCACCAGCGTGTCGGTAATGACAACCACCTTCCCGGCGTGCTGGGCATCCACAAAGGAGTAGCCAAGACTGCCGCAGGGGTTGACGCCGGCCTGACCGGTGCAGTTGCCGGCGGCATCCGCTGCCGACGCGGCGATAAAGGCCACGTCGATGGTCAGCTCTCCCGCTTCGATGGCTCTGGGACGCGCGCCGTGGGGGCGCAGGATCGCGGGGCGCGCCATGGTAACCGTACCGTTGATTAACCCGTCGCCCAGCACGCCGCGAATGCCGCTGGCCTCCACGGCGGCAATGGTTCCGTCTTTTACAAAGTCCAGCAGATTACAGTTGGAGATATTCACCACGGCGCTGGGAGCAAACCGCAAATTTTTGATGCCCAGACGCTGAATCGCCTGAAGTACAAGTCCAACCGTATAGTCGCCTTCCCGGAAGCTGTGGTGGAAGGAAATGGTCATTCCGTCTTTCAGGCCGGATGCGCGGATGGCGGATTCCAGATCCGGAAGCAGCTTTGAATCCCCGCCCGTTTCCCGCTGCACGGTGCGGCGGGTGACCACCGTCCCGGTGTACGCCTGCTCCTTTCCCAACCCCTGATAGGGTCTTACCACATAATCCCCGACTCTTTCCGGCAGTTGCCTGCCCACTGCGTTGACCATCGTTTTTTCCTCCTTACAGAAGCCCGGCGGCTTTGGCGTGCTCCAGAACGGTACGCGCCTGTATTTCCACCGGCTTGTCCACCATGCTGCCGTCAACCACCACAACGCCTGTGTGATTTTTTCCGCCCGATTCCAGAGCCTCCACAATGCGCAGCGCATGGCGGATTTCCCTGGCAGAGGGCGTAAACGCCGCGTTGACCGGATCGATTTGTGAGGGATGGATTACGGTTTTCCCGTCGAAGCCCAGTCCTTTCGTTACCTTCAGATCCTCCAACAGCCCCTCTTGATCCCGGAAATCGCTGAAAACCGCATCCTGCGCGGAAATGCCCGCCAGGCGGCAGGCTTCCAGCACCTGCATACGGGCATAGAAAATCTCAATGCCGGACTTGCTGCGGCTTGCGCCCATGCTGGCGCAGTAGTCTTCCGCCCCCAGTGCCAGCGCAACCACCCGGGGACTTGCCACAGCGATCTCCCGGGCGTGTACCGCGCCCATGGCGGATTCAATGTTGCACCACAGCTCTGTCTGTCCCACCGGAATGCCTGCAGCCTGTTCAATCCGGGTGATCTCCGCGTCGATTCTGCGCACCTCCTCAGCATGCTCCACCTTGGGAATGCGCAGAGCATCAGGCCGCGCACGGACTGCCATTTCCAGATCCTCCGGCAGTTCGTCGGAATAGATGCCGTTCACTCGGATCAGCACATATTTCTCCGGCGGACGGTGGTAGCGCACGGCCTCATAGACCAGAAACCGGGCGGCATCCTTGAAATCGGCGGCAACGGAGTCCTCAAGGTCGTATACCACGCAGTCCTCCCGGTAAAACCGGGCTTCCAGCATTTTCCCGGGGCTGGAACCGCCAACATACAGAGAGGTTCGCTTTAAGCCTGTCTTGCCCATTGTCAGGAATCCTCCCTTGCCCAGTCATATTTCACCTCTGCCGCGCGGCAGAGGGCGCAGCGCGTTCTGGCACGGATGGCGCAGTCCAGTGCGCCCCTGTCCAGTACGGTCACGGCAGCATCAGTTACTTCCATCTGCGCCAAGACTGCCATGACCGTTTCCCGGATGGCGTCGCCGAACTGCGCGGCAACATCGCTCTGTAAATCGATTGTGATGCCATTGCCGCCGTTGGGAGCAACTGTAATCATCACATCGCTGGATTCCATAGTTCCGGCCATGGCACTTTTTTTCAAAATCATAGGATCGCCTCCCGCGTAAGAATGCGAAAAAGCGGGCCGTTGTGTTACAGCGACCCGCCTTTTCAGTTGCCTTAGCCTTCCATAATGATGTCGGTCAATTGCTCCGCGTAGTCCTTAATGTCAATGCCCTTGGTGAAATTCAGGCAGGTGCCGCTGGGATAGCGGGTCTTTTCAATCCAGGCGGCAGGCATCTTGGACGCGCCGTATCTGGCACCCAGAATGACGCCGGCAACGGCGCCGATGGTATCAGCGTCTCGGCCGAAGTTGCCTGCCAGGGTAACACCCTTGCGGAAGTCGTCGTGTACACACTTTAGACACACAAACGCGGAGGGAATCGCTTCCGCCGTGGTCGCCCACTGGGTCGTCCACAGATAATCGTGAATATCCATCCAGGCTTCCAGCAGGCTGCCCTTCTTCTCCAGAATCTCAAAGGCGCCTACCATATTGTGATACAGCCAGGAATCGGTAGGAATAGCAGCCATGGCGGCATCGATGATCTCATCCATGGTGCCATCCACCATGGCGACAGCCACAGCGGCGGCAACGGCCTGCGCGCCCCATACGCCATCCCGGTAGTGGCTGACCTCCGACTCGATGCGAGCCAGCTCCATGGCGCGCTGGGGATCTCCGGCACAGAGAATGCCCACGGGGCCGATGCGCATGGAGGAACCGTCGCTCATGTGAAACACATTAAACTTGCCGGTCTCCGGGGGCAGCAGACCCTTTCTCAGGTTGTTGGCGGCCTCGATCTCGCTGGCACCGCCGCGTTTGTATTCATCCTGAACGCACACATCCTCCATCCAGGATTTGACGCACTCTTCAGTGGTCAGCTTGCCCCGGCAGCGGATCAGGGTCTTCGCCGTCAGCAAAGCAAATTCCGTATCGTCGGTGCTCCAGGAAGCGCCTTTGTTAAAATCCGTGGTTACCTGATAGGCGGCACGATTTTCGGGCTTCCGGGAGGCGTCTCCGAAGGAATCGCCGATCGCCAGACCGGACAGACCGCCATAGACCTTGTCAAAGACCCTTGCTCTGTCTGCGATGAATTCTTGTCTTGTCAACATTTTCTTTACCTCGTCGGAATGGATCAGCCGAACGCTTCCTGCAGCAGCGGCGCGAAGTCATTGCCGCCTGCATTGTTCCACTCCTCCACAAACTGGTCGAAAGCGTTGATGGGCTTCACACCGCGGATGATGTCGGCCGCGTACTCGTTATACAGGTTGCACATGGCATCCCACTGGGGAGCCATCTCATCGGGGATCAGAATGCCGTGATCCATTTTGCTGTACTTGTTCATCATATCCAGAGACTCGGTGGCGGCAGGGGACAGGACGGGCTCAGCCAGAGACGGGTTCTGGGGATTGAAGTTGAAGGTGGTGTCCCAGAAACGCGCCCACCAGCTGGGGAACTTATCGGTGAAGACAATCTTGTCGTTTTCTACGGTATACTGCTTCCCTTCGATGCCAACCTTATCCAGGATCCGACCCTCGGGGCTGGCCATGAACTCCAGAACCGCCCACGCGGCGTCCTTATTCTGAGAATCGGCGTTGATGGCAAAGCCACGGGATTCCTTGGTGACATCAACGGAGGTATAGGCCTGAGAAACGCCCTTGGCAGGCGGCAGGACGGTGAGGGTAGCGGAGTCGCCATAGACGGAGGTCATTTTCGTGTCGTAGATCTGCACGGTAGCACCTGCGGTACCGGCAACGATGGCTGCGGTGCCATCATACCAACGCTGCTCCATAACGTCCCAGGTGTTGGTCAGGAAGTCGGGATCCAGCAAACCGTCGGCGTACAGCTTGGCGTAGTATTCCAGCTTGGCTTTCTCTGCCTGGCTGGCCTTGGAGAAGATCCACTGACCGTTCTCTTCCACGCAGGTACCGGTGACGCCGAAGGCGTGGTTAAAGATGCTGTCCAGACGGGACAGGCCGCCGTCGGCAGTCAGAGCGTAGGTGCACAGCCCTTTGTCTTTCAGTTCCTTCATAAAGGCGTAGTAGTTGTCGGGGGTGGGATCAGCCAGCAGCGTCTGATAGCTTTCGGCCTGCTCTGCCAGATCGGTACGGATGCAGGGGGTGGGGGTGCGGGGAGGCGCCAGCCACAGCAGGTAGGGATAATTCTGCATCTTTACAACGTTGGTCTCTTCCATCAGGGACTTGACATAGGTGGAGGAGGCAATGTAGGGGGTCAGATCCTCCAGCAGACCCTGAGCTGCAACCGCCTGGTCGCCGCCCTGGAAGTAGATCAGATCCGCGTCGATTTCTCCGTTCATAACTGCCAGAGGCAGGGCGGACTTATAGCCGCTTGCGGGAGGCTCACAGAATTCCAGATTGATGTACTGACCGTGGGCGGCCATCTTCTCCTGAATGGCGGCAACCAGATCCTGAACATCTTCCTCGTTGGGGAACACATCCTTGACAATGACCTTAACGGTCACTGGTGCATCCGGGGAGCCGATTGCCGGCCACTCGGAAGAGCCTTCTGACGCCGCAGGAGCCGCCGTCTCGCCGGCAGCGGTGGCAACGGGCGCTGCGGTCGCTGTGGGTTCGGAGCTCTGGCAACCTGCGAAAATGCACAGAAGCATTGCCAGAACCAGTGCAATTGAAATCCGTTTTTTCATGTTTTTTCCTCCAGTTTCATTATTCTTTGACACCGCCGGCCATGACATTTTTGGTGTAAAATTTCAGTACCAGCGGATAGATCAACAGGATTGGGACGATCGCCACGATAATGGTGGCATATTGCAGTGCTGTGTAGTCCAGCTGCGCAAGGGCGTTGTAGTCCAGTAGATTCTGCGTTCCCACAAGGGTGGTCACATCGCCGTCCACGATGAACTTACGCAGGATGACCTGCAGGGGCACTTTGGAGATAGAGGAGATGTAAATGCCGGCACGGTAGTATTCGTTCCAGCGCAGTACGCCGTAGAACATGGTCAATGTTGCAATGCCAGCCTTGGCCAACGGCGCCACGATTTTGAACAGGATGCACATATGCCCTGCGCCGTCGATTCTGGCGGCTTCGTATAAGGAGGAGGGCACAGCCTCAAAATACCGCATCATGATAATCAGGTAGTACACGTTCATGGCCTGACACAGGATTACCGACCATTGGGTTCCCATGAGCTTGAGCTGCTTGATGACGATGTATTCCGGCACGATGCCCGGGTCAAACAGCATCATGATGATGAAGAACACCATGAAAATCCGCTTTCCCACCAGATTGGGTCTGGTAAGGGCATAGGCAGCCATAATGGTCAGGACGATGTTCAGAATGGTGCCGACCACGGTGATGAAAATGGAGTTAAAGATGGAAGGCACCACATTTTTGTTGCTGAACAGCACCTGATAATTGATCAGGCTGAAGCCTCTGGGGAGAATTTCCAGACCGCTCATGGAACCGGACTGCAGGGGGTCTGACAAAGACCGTGCCAGAATATGCAACAGCGGAACAATCATGGTCAGCGTCAGCAGGAACAGCATGACCATCAGAATGATCTGAAACAGGCTGAAGCGTTTCTTTTTCTTCATCCTTACCACACTCCTTCACCGGTGAGTTTTTTGGAGGTAACGTGGGTCAGCAGAACCAGAATCACACCCACGATGCCCTTCACCAGAGATACCGCAGTACCCAGAGAGTACTGGGCATTTTCAATGCCGACGCGGTTTACATAAGTATCCAGGATATCCACAACGCTGAGCACTGCGGAATTGGAGAAGTTGTAGACCTGATCGAAGCCGGCAGACATGAAGAAGCCCAGATTCAGGATAAACACCGTGGTCATGGGAATCAGCAGTGCCGGAAGGATGATATGCACGATGATATCCCAGCGGTTCGCGCCATCCAGAGCGGCAGCCTCATAAAGATCCGGGTTGATGCCGATGATGGCGGTGAAGAAGATGATGGAGTCCCAACCGAGGCTTCTCCAGCCTTCGCTGAAGAACAGAACCCAGCGAATCGCACCTTTGTCCGTAAGCAGATCCACCGGCGCCAGACCAAAGACACTGCGGATCTGGTTCAGCGCGCCCTGAGCGTTGGGCGCCAGAAAGGACATCCAGATGCCGGCAATGACGACCCAGGACAGGAAATGGGGCAGATAGGAAACCACCTGCACATATTTCCGGAAGGCGTTGGAGCGGAGCTCATTCAGCAGCAGCGCAAAGATTACGAACGCAGGGAAGAGCAGCACATACTTCATGAAACTGATGATCAGCGTGTTCTTCAGGATCTGCGTAAAGGCGCTGGACTTGAAGAGCATCTTAAAATACTTCAGACCGGCAAAGACCCACGACCCCTTTGCCTTGTAGTCACAGAAGGCAAGACGCATATTGAACATGGGCCATACTCTGAAGATACAGAAGTAGATCAGAGCCGGCAGGAGCATGAGGTATAACGCTCTGTCTGCCCACATATGGTTTAAGTCTCGCCGCAGACGGGACGGCGGTGAATTTGTAGACTTCATGGATCAACGCTCCTCCTTTGATAGAGTAACCGGTTACTCAACGACTAATGCCATTATATATTAGGGATATCTGGAATTCAATAGTATTTTCCACCAGTTTTTTCATTCATAATTTAGACAATATGCCAGCCGTGTGAGAATTAGCCGAATAAAATACGAAAGCGGTATCTCAAATTACTGCCGATTTCTGCTTCTTTCCCGCTGTTCCTCGACGCGCCGCAAAGCAGATCGAACGGAAATTTCCATAAAAAACAGAGCCTTTCAAAGAAAGGCTCTGTTATACTAATGATACGCATATTACCGCTTCTTGGTGGTATTTCGCAGTACCAGCTCCGGCTCTACGGTCATGTGCGGGAGCTTTACCCGTTCTCCTTCGATTACCCGGATCAGCTGCTTGGCGATATGCTGTGCCATGTCATAGTGGGGCTTGGAGATGCTGGAAAGAGGGGGCTGAAACACGCTGGCCAGCTCGATATTGTCGTAGCCGATCACTTCAATATCCTCTGGTACCCGCACGCTGCTCTCCTGAAGCTGCGCCACAATTCCGATGGCAATCAGGTCGCTGCCGGTCATGATTGCTTCAACCTTGTGCTTGTTTTGAAGAAGCGTCTTGGCGGCTTCCCGTCCGAATTCAATGGTATAGTCGCCATCCAGCAGAATGGATGGGTCTACCGGGATGCCGGCAGCCGCCATCGCCTGACGATAACCCTCCAGTCGCTGGGTGCCGCCGGAAGTTGCGAAACTGCCTTCCACAAAGGCAATCCTGTGGTACCCTGCCCGGATCAGGTAGTCGGCTGACTTGTAAGCGCCCTTGACGTTGTCACCGGAAATGCTGACATCGCTCAGCGCCATATCAAAAGAACGCCCCATCAGTCCAATGGGCACGTGATACTTCCGAAATTCCTTCAAGAATTTCTTATTGGAGGCACCGGAGCAAAGAATAATGCCGTCGACACGCTTATCGATCAGATTCAGCAGCTGTTTTGCCTCCTGCTCCGGGTTGTAGTCGGAGTTTCCCACGATGACGGAATATCCCTTAGTATCCATATAGTCCATTACCCCGCGAATCACCTTGGGATAGAAGAAATTGGACACGTCGGGGACGATTAGTCCCACCATGCCGGAGCGGGCGGTTGCCACGCTGCGGGCGAGGGCATTGGGGCGATAGTTTAATTCCCGGATGGTATCCAGAATCCGCTGACGGGTTTCTTCTCCCACACCTCGGGGGTTGTTGTTGATCACGCGAGAAACCGTTGCTTTGGATACGTTACAGATTTCCGCGATTTCTCCGATGGTATATTTTTGATTCTTCTCCAACGTGTATCGCTCCCTGCCTGCAATAGTGGCATAGAATTTGAGGGTAAAATCAGAACTCTTCCGGGCATAGGGGATATTTCCCACCTTTTCTTTATGGTATCACGGTTTTTCTCCATACGCAATACCAAATTTTCAGAATTGTGAAATACCGCTTGCATTCTCAAAAAACTTGGGCTATAATAGAGTAACCGGTTACTCTAAAACGCGAGAATCTTGTAAAGGAGACGCCATTTTTATGGTCGAGCAATATTTGGAAAAGGTATACGCCGGTTTTCTGGGCATGAACGCCGGTATTCGTTTGGGTGCTCCGGTGGAGCCAACCATCTGGACGTACCAGCGAATTCGGGATACATATGGCGAGATTACCGGCTATGTGAAGGAATTCAAGAACTTTGCCGCGGACGACGATGCCAACGGCCCGGTGTTTTTTCTGCGGGCGCTGATCGATGACGCCGTGGATCGTCCGCTGGAGCCGCAGGACGTGGCACGCGCCTGGCTGAACTACGCCCGGGAGGGTGTCGGAATGTTCTGGTGGGGCGGTTACGGCATCAGTACCGAGCATACGGCTTATCTGAATTTGAAGAACGGCATTCCCGCACCTCAGTCCGGCTCCATTGCACAGAACGGAAAAATTCTGGCGGAACAGATCGGCGGACAGATTTTCATTGATACCTGGGGACTGGTGAATCCATGCAATCCCCGCCGGGCGGCGGACTACGGCGCCGCTGCGGCCAGCGTCTCCCACGACGGCAACGGCATTTACGGCGCCCGGTTTATGTGCGCCGCCATTTCCAAAGCCTTTGAAACCGGCGATGTGGACGCCATTGTTGATGCCGGCCTAGCTGAAATTCCCGCCGAATGCACCTATCGCAGCGTTGTGGAAGCCGTGCGGGCGTTTCACGGGGCGCACCCGGACAACTGGCGTGACTGTATGGAGATGCTGTTCCGGGACTGGGGCTATGACAAGTACCCCGGTGTCTGCCACATTATCCCCAACGCCGGTGTGTGCGCGATGGCGCTGCTGTACGGCAACGGCGCCTTTGACCGCACCATTGAAATCGCCACTATGGCGGGCTGGGATACGGACTGCAATGCCGGCAACGTGGGCACCATCATGGGCGTGGCCTGCGGCATCGACGGAATTCCCCGCCGTTATCTGGATCCCATTAACGACGGAATTGTCTGTTCCGGCATTTCCGGTTACCTGAATATTCTGGACATTCCCTCCTTCTGCCGGGAGGCAGCCGTCCTGGGCTATCGCATCGCCGGGGAGGAAGCGCCTGAAGATCTGAAGAAGGCCTATCGCCCCGGAGAAATCTACTTCGATTTCGAGCTGCCTGGCAGCAGCCATAATATCCGCCTGTCCGATCCCTTCCGCTGCAAGGCTAGGCACAGCACAAAACATGCCTATGCCGGCACCGGCTCTCTGGAGATTCTCATGGATCGGATGTCCCGGGGGGAAAGCTGCAAGGTCTACTACAAGCCTTTCTATACCCGGGAGGATTTCTCCGACGAGCGCTACAGCCCCGTTTTCAGCGCTACCGCCTATCCAGGCCAGACGGTGTCCATGAAGCTGTATCTGGATCAGTGGAACGGCAACGAGACGCCGGGCGTTGCGCCCTATGTCCGCACCTGCAGCGATCAGAAAGAGCATTTGCAGGGCTATGTCAAGCTGGTACAGGGTAAGTGGATCGACGTGACCTTCACCATCCCGGATACCTGCGGCGACATGGTGGACGAGGTGGGCGTCGTTCTGGAATCCTACTCTCCCTCCTCCATGAAGACGCTGGGCATGGTGTATCTGGACGAATTCCGCATCACCGGCAAGAGCGCCTACAGCATAGACCTTGCCAAGCAGAAAAAGAATTTCGCCTCCATAACGCCTTTCTCCACCGACCACGGCGCCTGGAGCCTGTATGATGGCAGACTGAACCTGATGCGCATGGGCGAGGCCTTCGCCTATACCGGCAGCTACTACGGAAGGGACTACCGGTTCCGTACCTCTGTTACGCCGCTGCACGGGGAATCGCACCTGTTGGTTGCCCGGGCGCTGGGCGCACAGAGGGGTTATGCTGCCGGCTTTGGCGCCTACGGTAAGGCAGTGATTCTGAAAAATGATTTCGGCTATACAGCACTGGCGGAGTGCGACTTTGACTGGAAGCCGGATACTACCTACGAATTGGAGGCCTGCTGCGAGGGCAACCGGATAAGCCTGTACGTAAATGGGCAAAAGCTGCTGGAAGCGACGGATGATGCCTATGACCACGGTATGTTCGGCTGTGGTTCCTGCAGCATGGGGCGCACCGCTTTCGGAAATTTCACCTATCAGGATCTGTAAGGAGTAGTGGCATATGAAAATTCTCAGCTTTGGTTCTCTGAATCTGGATCGGGTGTATCAGGTGCCCCACTTTATTCGTCCGGGGGAGACGATGGCTGCCACGCAGATGAACACCTTCTGCGGCGGTAAGGGGCTGAACCAGTCCATTGCCCTCGCCCGGGCGGGTGCGGAAGTTTCTCACGCAGGAGCTGTGGGACAGGCCGACGGCGGGATGCTGGTGGAGGCGCTGGAGTGCAGCGGTGTGGACTGCAAGCTGGTTCGCCGTCTCCCGTGCCCCACGGGTCACGCCATTATTCAGGTGAACCCGGAGGGGCAGAACTGCATTTTGCTGTTTGGCGGCGCCAATCAGCAGATTACCCGGGAGCAGATCGACGAAACCCTTGCTCATTTCGCCCCCGGCGATCTGCTGGTGTTGCAGAATGAAATCAGCGAGCTAAGCTATCTGATGGAAGCGGCGGGAAAAAAGGGAATGACAATTGTCTTCAACCCTTCTCCCATGACTCCGGCTTTGCTGGAAATGCCCCTTTCCTATGTGCGCTATTTTCTCCTGAACGAGGTGGAAGCAAGGGACATCTGCGGCGAAGATGTGCCAGAGGAGCAGTACCCCCAGCTGCTGCTGAAGAAATACCCCGAAAGCTGTATTGTGCTTACACTTGGCTCCCGGGGCTGCATTTATCAGGACAAATCTCGTCGCCTGACGGTTGCCGCCAAAAAGGTGAAGGCTGTGGATACCACTGCCGCCGGCGACACCTTCTCCGGCTTCTTCGTTGCAGGAATTGCTGCCGGAGAGAGCGTGGAGCAGGCGCTGGAGGAAGCCACAAAAGCCGCAGCTATCTCTGTAAGCCGCATGGGCGCTTCCGTGTCGATTCCCACAAGGCAGGAGATGCTGGCGTTCTGACGGGAAAATGCCGATCATCCATGAGAAAAGAGACAAAGAAACTATGACAGGATCATCCACTGTTTCAAAAAAAACTACCGTCCGGGATATGACGGAAGGCTCCATTGCAAAACAGGTCATCCTTTTTGCCCTTCCGCTGATGCTGGGCAATGTGTTCCAGATGCTCTACAACACCGTGGACTCCATTGTTGTGGGCAACTTTGTGGGCACCCAGGCGCTGGCGGCGGTTGGCTCTACCACCATGATTGTCAACATGATGGTGTTCTTCTTCAACGGCTTTTCCACCGGTGCGGGGGTGGTTATTGCCAATTACTTTGGCGCCCGGGATATGGAGAAGCTCCACAAGGCCATCGAAACCACCATGGCGGCGACCTTTGTGCTGAGTCTGCTGTTTACGCTGGTGGGCGTTGCCGGGGTAAAGCCCATGTTGCGCTTCATGGCAACACCGGAGGATGTGTTTGACGAAGCTACGGTTTATCTGCAAATCTACATCGGCGGAATTTCCGGCCTGCTGATCTACAATATGGGCAGCGGAATTCTGAGGGCGGTAGGGGATACCATGCGGCCGCTGTTCTTCCTGGTGCTCACCAGTGTGCTGAATATTATTCTGGATCTGGTGTTCGTGCTGGGGCTGCACAGCGGCATCGCGGGGGTAGCATGGGCGACAATCCTTTCCCAGTTCATTTCAGCGTTTCTCACCCTGCTGCTTTTGACCCGTACAAAGGATATCTACCGGTTAACCTGGCACGATTTGAAAATGGATGGCTCCATTCTCAGGGGTATTTTTGCGGTGGGGCTGCCTGCGGGGATTCAGTCCGTTATTACAGCCTTTTCCAATGTGTTTGTCCAGTCTTATGTAAACTACTTCGGCTCCAGCTGCATGGCGGGCTGGAGTTGCTACAACAAGCTGGATCAGTTCATCATGCTGCCTATGCAGAGCATGGCTATGGCGGCGACCACTTTTGTCAGCCAGAACATCGGCGCGGGGAAGGAAGCCAGAGCGGACAGGGGCACGGTCATCACCGTGAGTATGTCTGTGGGGATTACCGCCGTGATTGTGACGCTGCTGTGGGTCTTCGCTGCCCCGGCAGTGGGTCTGTTTTCACCGGATCAAGCCGTTATCGAATTTGGCGTGCTGTTTATCCGTGCCAATTGCTTCTTCCTGCTCTTTAACTGTGTGAACCATGTGCTGGCCGGCGCCCTCCGGGGTCGGGGAGATTCCAAGGGACCTATGATTATCATGCTGCTGGCCTTTGTGGGCATCCGGCAGATTTATCTGTATGTGGTGACGCATTTTATCGCCAACACACCCTTCCTGGTGGGTTTTGGATATCCCGTGGGCTGGACTAGCTGCTGCATCATCGAGCTGACCTATTTCTTCCTGCACTGGAGAAGACCCAAAAGACAATGACCGCTTCCGGAATGTCGGAAGCGGTATTATGCGAACTGTGGGAAACGCTACGTCTCCCAATCAAATCCTGAGAAAACGGGGAAGCCGGTATACCGATTGGCCTGCCGCTGACCCCGGAGCACCTCCAGCACGGCATCCGCCATGGCTTCCTGCTCGCATTCACCAGGGTAGACAGAAATCGGGGCGATCCAGCCGCAGCGCGCTTCCACGCCCTCCAGAATGTCGGCGTAGCGCATCAGGCCACCGGTGAGCAGAATGCCGTCTACCTTGCCCTCCAGCACCGCTGCCATGCTGCCGATGGATTTGCAGAGCTGGTAGATCATTGTGTTCCATACGGTGACAGCTTTCTTGTCTCCGGAGTCCACCAGCGCATGGATCTTCGCCGCATCGGAGGTGCCGAAGTGGCTGACGAAGCCGCCGGAGCGGGACAGCATGGCGCGCATTTCCCCAGTCGTGTGCCCCTGATCCAGATATTGCAGCACTTCCATCACAGGAATAGAGCCAAGTCGGGTGGGGGTGAAGGGGCCGTCACCGCCGGCACCCTCCGTGCTGTCGATCATGCGTCCTTGCTTGTGGGCGGTGACGGTGATGCCGCCGTCCACATGACAGACAATCAGGTTCAGGTCTTCGTAGCGCTTCCCCAGCTTTTTCGCGTGAATGGCAGCAATGCCCTTCTGGTTCAGCACATGGGTCTGGGCTCGGCGGTAGAGTCCCGCAATGCCGGTCAGGCGCGCGTAGTCGCACAGTTCGTCCACATTGGTGGGGTTCACGGTATACATGGGCTTGCCGTACTCGGTGCCCAGCTCATAGGCCAGCATGACACCCAGCTTCGCCGGGTGGTCGCTGCCACCCTTGTCGGCGGCGGTGTCCTCCGCCAGCTTCCTGTCAATTTCCATCACACCGGATTTCTGGGAATAGGCGCAGCCGCCCCGACCAACAAATACGTCCATATCGGCAGGGGTCATGCCGTGGGACTGCAAAAAGTCCAGGATTACCTGTTTGCGCATGGGCATCTGGTCGTTGGTGGTGGGATATTGCAGCAGCACCGGGGCATCGTGAAAGATGCTCTCGGTGTATACATTGGCTTCGCCTTCAAAGTAGCTTACCTTGGTGGAGGTAGAGCCGGGGTTGATAATCAGCAGTTTGATCGGGGTTTTCATGGTGATGACCTTCTTTGCTCAGCAGTATTCGCTCGACTGGATAACCGTTATCATACCACCTTTTTCCCCAAAAAGAAAGAGGGCGTTCTTACTGAAAAGAGGTGCCGCTCCGAAAGAAAAACCGAACAAAAAAGATAAGGAAGCATTTCTCATTTTGCACTGTGCATGATGAATTGCCAACGCTGAATCACGAAACGAAGAAATTATCAAATTGGTATTTGGGGAGGTATATAACCATGAGAAAAATGATTGCATATTGCGGATTGGATTGTGAGAAATGCGACGCATATCTTGCAACAATCCATGACGATCAAGCATTGCGGGAAAAAACTGCAAAATTATGGACTACGTTAAATC
The DNA here is from genome assembly GCA_034094395.1 of Faecousia sp. Lineage (GTDB taxonomy): Bacteria > Bacillota > Clostridia > Oscillospirales > Oscillospiraceae > Faecousia. The sequence goes on along the minus strand of JAXEAK010000127.1, from coordinate 4,457 downwards.
ATGTTCCCATTCTGCCGGAACAGATCAACTGCCAAGGCTGCCGTGGGGATGGGATGAAAACGGTATTCTGCGATCACCTTTGCGAGATTCGACAGTGTGGGTTGAAAAAAGGAGTGACGACCTGCGGCGACTGCCCGAACCTGGAAAAATGCCCAACCGTTGGAGCGATTCTCTCCAATAATCCCGAAGCGCTGAACAATCTGAGAGAATAGAGGATGACAGTCCCGTTTGCAATGAACTGCGGCCGTGTCTGCCCGGGCATGGCCGCTTCCGCTAGAAACCATATTCTACCGAACGATAGGAAGTATTTGCAAAAGGAAGGAATTCGTATGAAAAGAATCCCGGCACTGTTTTTAACAGGATTCCTATGCCTGTCTTTGGCGGCGTGCAGGAAAGAACCCGAACGCCTGTCCGACGCGCTGGAAAGCCAGATTACGCAGGCCGGTGGAGAAACCGTCCAGCAGTGTGTCGAATTGGTTGGCCGTGGCGTCTGGATAGCAAAAAGAATGACCTCGCTGCATTTTCGGATTCCCAGAACCTGTTCCCTGGCTATGGAGAGTGGGGCGCCAGCATGGAGATTCGGAGCAACGGGCAAATGAGCTGGTACATCGGTGCAGAGGGCTGGCATGGAATCTATGCCGTTAGGGATGGGGTGCTTCACGCCCAGTTGACCTCCGATTTGGAGCAGACCACACAGAGCTTTGGGACTTTCGCGTCACCGCAGAGAGCGAAGTGCCAGAGTTGGAAATGGATTATCAGGGCATGACAGTTTATTGGGTTTATGGGGATCAGGAGGATACCTCACACTAAAACCCGATGAAAACCTTTCAATCCTTCTGGTCTGATACTATTTCTTGATTAAAATCTTTCATTTTAATCAAGAAGACACCGCCTAACGGCGTTGTCGTTTCCGTGATTTCTGGAATCAGAAATCATGGAAACCCGTCTCATTATGATCTTCATATTAAAAACTTTAATCCTGACGAATTAAAGTTTTTAATTGAATATCAGTATGAATTGTCCCAGAACGCGTTATCTTCCTTGATGGGCGGAAAGCCCAAAACCGTCATCTGCCTTTTCTGGAACAATTCATCCCCGGAAGTCTATTAAAGTTTTCAATCGGGTTTTACCGTGAAAGCTCCGGATTCACAGTATTATTTCAAACAAATGCCAGCACCGGTTGCCCCGCAAGGGGCAACCGGTGCTGGCGCATATAAATACCCGTGCGCCGTGGCTTTTCCTATGTCATGACGCGCTGTCAAAGCGCATGGGCATTTCGTATAAAAACATAGATTGCAGTATTTTTCCAAAACCATTCACTATCTGCTTTGTACTCCGAATGATCTTCTCTTGTAATACAATATTTGCGGTGCTATACTTATACTAAAACCTAAGGAAGCTCTGAATAAATCGGCAAGCGCTGGCAGCAGAAGATCCGCTGCCCAGCCGCAGACGATTTGTTCAGAGGTTCCCCAATTAAAATCTTCCAATCTTTCCGCCCTGAATTGCTCCAGAATGCGTTATCTTCCTTGCTGGGCGGAAAGCCCAAAACCGTCATCTGCCTTTCCTGCCACAATTCATCCACGGAAATCTATGAAAGCTTTCAATTAGGTTTTAGTATTAGATCCAGAGGAAAATGTGAATTATGGGATGGTACACTCCCTTTGAAAATCAAGATCATAAGGAGGATAAACATTATGAAACGTAGTGAAATCAACAAGGCTCTGAAAGAGATGGAAGCCGTGTGCGAAAAGTATTGCCGCAAGCTGCCGCCCTTCTGTCACTTTACCCCGGAGCAGTGGGAAACCATCGGACACGAATATGATGAAGTCCGTGACTGTATGCTGGGCTGGGATATCACGGACTACGGTATGGGCGATTTTGACAGGATTGGCTTCTCTTTGATCACGCTGCGCAATGGCAACCGGGCTATGGTAGACAAATACCCCAAGGTTTATGCAGAAAAGTTGCTGTACCTGAAGGAAGGCCAGTATTCTCCCAACCATTTCCACTGGCATAAGACGGAAGATATCATCAACTGCGGCGGCGGCAACGTTCTGATCAAGGTTTACAACAGCCTGCCGGATGAATCCATCGATTACGAATCTGATGTCACCGTCCACACCGATGGCCGTACTTACACGGTTCCCGCCGGCTCTGTGGTGCGTCTGACCCCAGGCGAAAGCATTCACATCCAGCAGCTTTTATACCATGACTTCAATGTGGAGGAAGGCACCGGCGCTGTCCTGCTGGCCGAAGTCAGCCAGTGCAACGATGACAACACCGATAACCGATTCAATCCGCCTGTGGGTCGCTTCCCTGGGATCGAGGAGGACGAGCCTCCGTACCGTTTGCTGTGCAATGAATATCCCACCGCTAAGTAAGTTGATGCCACGCTGATTACTATCGAAAATGGATCATCTCCGTTTTCTGAAAGGAGTATTGCAATGCTTGATGTTGTTGCGTTGGGCGAACTGCTCATTGACTTTACCTGCGTCAGTTCCGACAGCGAAGGTTACCCTACCATGGCTGCCCATCCCGGCGGCGCTCCTGCCAATTTTCTGGCAGCGCTGAGCAAATTCGGCGCGAAAACCGCTCTGCTGGGCAAGGTCGGCACGGATGCGTTCGGCAAGATGCTGACTGCTACCCTGAATAACGCCGGCATTGAAACCAGAGGCCTTGTTGCTGCCGATGATGTGTTCACCACCTTGGCTTTTGTGACGCTGGACGAAACCGGGAACCGGGGATTTTCCTTTTCCCGGAAACCCGGAGCGGATACCCGCCTTACCTTTGAGGAATTGGATCTTGGACTCATCGACGAGGCGAAAGTGTTCCATTTTGGTACCCTTTCCCTGACCGATGAGCCGGCCCGCTCGACTACCTATATGGCGGTGGAATACGCCAGAAGCAAGGGAAAGCTCATCACCTATGATCCCAATCTGAGAAAGCCTCTGTGGAAAGATCTGAAGGCTGCCAAAGAACAGCTGATCTGGGGCCTGACGAAGGCCGACGTGGTGAAGATCAGCGATGAAGAGGTGGAGTTCCTCTTTGGTCTGGGTGTGGAAGAAGGCGCTGATTACATTCTGAAGAATTTCAACGTAAAGCTGGTTTTTGTCACCTGCGGCGCGGATGGCTGCTACTTCAAAAACGCCGTGGCCTCCGGCATGGTTCCCAGCCTGCGGGATATCAAGGTCGTCGATACCACCGGCGCAGGCGATATCTTCGGCGGCAGCGCCGTGTGGAAGCTGTTGCAGATGAAAACCGCTCCGGAAGAACTGGCGGAGGCAGAACTGCAGGATGTGGTGCGCTTCGCCTGCACCAGTGCAGGCCTGTCTACGACCAAGGCCGGCGGTATTTCCAGCGTTCCGGATTACGGGCAGGTGATTGCCAGACAATTCCAGTCCCCCGCCTTAAAATACGGCGACCCTACATCCGGAATAACTCACACCATTTTCTTTATGTAGTCCGGAGCCGCAAATTTCAATTGCTGACGGATAGAAAACCCGGCAAATGAAGTGGGGTATTGGGGCAGAGCTGTTTGGAGATATTAGCGTACATCGGAAACCTCAAAATAGACGTTATAGGTAGCATTCCCCTGAATTGTGGGGTAAGCAGTAATAGCATCGAAATCCATGGGTTTGTCAAAAGTGATAGTGAAGTAGCCATCTGGCTCCTGAAAGTCGAGATCCTGTACATACTCCCAATCCCCGTGACTTCGTACCAGCAGCTTCCATTTACCGTTAAAGTGCGTGTTATGCAAGCCACTGGCACTCAGATAAAATGTCATAGAGTGACAATTCTCCACTGGGGAAGAAAATTCAAAAATGGCTGCCCGACCGCCATTTCCAAAGTAATAGCTTTCATCCGACCAGTTGCCTGCGAGAGTGGTATCAGGCAGGATGGCTGTGATACCCTCAGCTAACGAAGACTGCTGGCTGGGAGATACATTCCCGCTCATTAACAACGCTAAGAACCCCGCTGCAAATGCGATGATGGCGATAGCAATGATCCCAAGCACGGTGATGCCCTTGGAACTGCTGGAAGCTTTCTGGGAACTCTGATTGTCCTGGGCAGCCCCGCAGTAGGAACAGAACCTGGATTGATTCGGAATTTCTCTTCCACAATGCTGACAGTACATAGAAATACCCCTTTCAAATTTTTGGAATGTCCGGATAGAAAAAGCATCTCCTGTGGGCTATCTACTTTTGAATCTCTTGAACGAACCGTTTCCGGTCCTCCGCTTTGAAATAAGCGGAGCCTGCCACCAGAACCTCCGCGCCGCTTTCCTTGCACAGGGTGCAGGTGGCGGCATCCACGCCGCCGTCCACCTCAATCAGACAGCCCGGATTGACTTCATCCAGCCGCCCGCGCAGGTATCTGGTTTTTTTCATCATGTCCGCCATGAAGCTCTGCCCGCCGAAACCCGGCTCCACGGTCATCACCAGAATCATGTCGCA
>JAXEAK010000126.1:0-8891 GCA_034094395.1 Faecousia sp. | reverse complement strand
GCTTCCACAGCGGAGGTGTAGATGCCGCCGCCGCAGGCGAAGACGACTTCCGTACCGGCAGCGTACCAGCCTTCCATCTTGGCGGTGATGTTGGCATCGCCGAAGAACTGGCCACCGTAGGTGTAATTGATCTCAATGGGAGTGCCCAGCTCAGCAGCGGCAGCGTCAGCGCCCTGTACGAAGCCGAAGCCGTAACGGATAACGGCGGGAACCGCCATGCCGCCCAGGAAGCCCAGCTTGGTGTAGCCGTCCTTGACTGCGGCGTAACCGGCCAGGTAACCGGCCTGCTCCTCGGAGAAGGTCAGGCAGGCAGTGTTGGCAGCGGGATCATAGTAGGTGCTGTAGTCCACGGTCAGGTCGCCGGAGGCAACGTCGACGGCGATGAAGTGCACGTCGGGGTACTCTTCCATAACCACGGTCAGGGTCGCGCCGAACAGGTAGCCGGGCATGACGATGGTGTCAGCGCCCTCGGCAATGGCCTGAGCAACGGACTGCACACGGGCGTCGGTGGAATCCTCAGTGGGCTGATAGTAGGTGTACTCCACATTGTTGCGCTTGCACCAAGCCTCAACACCCTGCCAGCAGGCCTGGTTGAAGGACTCGTCATCGATGGTGCCCACGTCGGTCACCAGTGCAACCTTGGCAACACCGGCGGCGGGAGCTTCCGTCTCAGCAGGAGCAGCGGGCGCCTCGGTGGCTGCAGGTGCCGCAGGGGCAGTGGTAGCAGCAGTCTCGGCGGGCTTGGAGCCGCAGGCGGCCAGAGACAACGTCATGACCAGAACCAGCAGCAGCGCCAGAATCTTTTTCATAATGCATTCCTCCATAAGTAGTAGGTTTCAGTATGACTTCATACCGGGGTTATTGTCGCACATTCTGGGGGAAAAATCAACACCCAATCGCACTTTTTGCAGCATTTTCCCTCGGATAAAAGCAAATGTTACTCGCCTGCGGACATATACTCACCGGCGGAAAAGCTATAGGGCAGAAGCTGCGCCAGTGTTGCGGTTTCATACCCCGTTTCCTTGACCAGATAGATCAGAAAATCCTCCCCGCAGAACTCCCGCATCACCTGCCGGCAAACCCCACAGGGCGGAAATGCACCGGTAATCACGCCGTCTTTTCCGCCGCAGACGGCGATTGCGGTAAAATCCCGGTGCCCGTCGTAAACCGCCTTGAAAAAGGCGGTGCGCTCGGCACAGTTGGTAGGGCTGTAGGAAGCATTTTCGATATTACAGCCCTGATAAACCGCGCCATCGGCGCACAGCAGCGCCGCGCCTACCTTGTAGCCGGAATAGGGCGCGTAGGCGTGGGTCATGGCCTCCTTTGCAAGGTCACACAATTTTTCGGGTGTCATACATTACCTCCATGGGAATGCAGAATTTTCGCATTCATTTTAAGATTTTCCCCGCAAAGCTGGTTCCCTTCGTGCGATAATTTACGCCCAGCAACTCCGTAATGGTAGCGGCGATATCGGCAAAGCTGGACCGGGTGCCTAGGTTTACGGGCTTGACCTGCTTGCCCAGCACCAGCAGCGGCACATACTCCCGGGTATGGTCGGTAGTAGCGGTGTAGGCCGGGTCGCAGCCGTGGTCGGCGGTAATCATCAGGATATCTTCCTGTCCCAGTTTGGGCAGGAAATTGCCCAGCCACGCGTCAAACTCCGTCAGGGCATTCGCGTAGCCGTCGATATTCCGCCGGTGGCCGTAAACCATGTCGAAGTCCACCAGATTTACGAAGCACAGTCCGTGAAAATCCCGGGCGGCAAAGTCGTCGGTGTGCGCCATGCCATCCGCGTTGCTCTTGTTGAACACATATTCCGTATCTCCGTGTCCGGCGAAAATATCGTGGATTTTGCCAACCGCCAGGCAGTCCAGCCCGGCAGCTTTCACGGCGTCCAGCATGGTTTCAGCGGGAGGCTCCAGCGAGAAATCGTGGCGGTTGGCAGTGCGGCGGAAGCCCTCCTCAGGGCTGCCCACGAAGGGACGGGCAATGACCCGGCCGACACCGTGTTTTCCCCTCAGAATCTGCCGCGCCTTGCGACAGGCGTCGTACAGCTCCTCCAACGGAACCACATCCTCATGGGCTGCCACCTGAAATACGGAGTCGGCAGAAGTATAGACGATCCACTTGCCGGTTTCCATATGCTCCTTGCCATAGTCCCGGATTACGTCGGTGCCGGAATAGGGCTTGTTGCACAGCACGCCCCGCCCCGTTGCGGCTTCAAAGGCATTCAGCACCTCTTGGGGGAAGCCCGCCGGATAGGTAGGCAGGGGTTTGGGAGAAATAATACCGGAAATCTCCCAGTGGCCGATGGTGGTGTCCTTGCCCATGGACGCTTCCGTCAGCCGGGCAACCGCGCCCGTGGGGGTATCGGTTTTGGGCAGACACTCCACGCCGTCGATGTTGCCAAGACCGGCGGCAATCATGTTGGGGATGTGCAGCTTCGGAGACGTTGCGCAGGAACCGAGGGTGTTCACCCCCACGTCCCCGAATTTCCCCCCGTCCGGCATCTGCCCGATGCCGAAGGAATCCAGTACAATCAAGAAAACTCGTTTCATTAAATCACCCATTTCAAAAGTGATGAATGCAGAATTATGGCGTCTGCAATTCATCCCACAGGTTCAGGATATCAAATCTTTTGCACACGCAAAATCTTTGTTGGGAACATACAGATCATATGCAATCTGGTACTCTGCCAGTTGGCCGAAAGAACCGGTCTGTTGGTTGGAGTTATGGGATTTCAGCAGGGTTTTGATCCCATGATCCTCAAGGATACGCGCCTTGGATTTTATGGTTTCTATGGAAAAACTCGAAAATACACAACGGTGCGTAATAAAATAAAAGCAGGAGTTCATACTTATCACCATTCCCTTTATCTTCCATGTTCCTTCTGCATTTACTTGCCTTCCATGGCCACTGCCACATCCAGCGCCACCTGCATCATGGTGGTAAAGGCGGTCTGACGCTCCTCGGAGGTGGTCTCCACGCCCTTGAGCACATGGTCGGAAATGGTGCAGATGCACAGCGCCCGCTTACCGTACCGGGCAGCATTCATGTACAGGGCAGCGGCTTCCATCTCCAGCGCCATCACGCCCATCTTTTTCAGGCCGTACACGCTGTCTAAGCCCTCGGGAACGCCAATATGGTCGCCGTAGAACACGTCGGAGGAGTTGACGTTGCCCACATGGTAGGTGGCTCCGTGGGCTTCGGCAGCTTTCACCGCTTCCGTCAGCAGCTCCCAGCTGGCGATGGGGGCAAAGGTGCCGGGCAGGTGGAACTGGGCGCCAAAATTGGAGTCGGTGCAGGCGCCCTGAGCGATGACCAGATCGTACAGGTTGATGTCATTCTGAATGGAACCGGCGGAGCCGACGCGGATGATATTTTCCACGCCGTAGCCGTTAAACAGCTCGTGGGAATAAATGCCGATAGCGGGCATACCCATGCCGGAGGCCATGACGGAAACCCTCACGCCCTTGTAGGTGCCGGTATAGCCCTGAACGCCCCGGACGTTGTTGACCAGAACGGGATCTTCCAGAAAATTCTCCGCAATGAATTTGGAACGCAGGGGATCGCCGGGCATCAGCACGGTTTTGGCAAAATCTCCGGGCTTGGCGGAGATATGAGGGGTGGGTGTTGTTAACATAACTTTTCCTCCAATCAAGCGAATGGTAGGGCGGGGTCATGACTCCGCCCTGCAGAGCATATCAATAGCTTCCGTCGTTTTCCAGCCCCTTGGCGATTTTTACAATCCGGGAGGTGCCCAGACGGGATGCGCCCAGTTCGATGAACTTCTGAGCATCCTCCAGAGAAGAAATGCCGCCGGCAGCCTTAATCTTCACATGGGGCGCAACGTACTTTCTGAACAGCCCCACGTCGGCAAAGGTGGCTCCCGCCTTGGAGAAGCCGGTGGAGGTCTTGATATAATCCGCGCCGGAGTCGGACACACACTTGCAAAGATGAATCTTTTCCTCGTCGGTAAGCAGGCAGGTCTCAATGATGACCTTCAGGAGCTTGCCCTTGCAGGCCTTCTTGACGGCGGCGATTTCGGCGGTGATGTCCTCCCACCTGCCTTCCTTTGCCCAACCGATGTTGATGACCATGTCCACCTCGTCCGCGCCGTTATCTACCGCGTCGGAGGCCATGAAGCACTTGGCGGCGGTGGTGTCGTAGCCGTTGGGGAAGCCGATCACCGTGCAGATGGGCAGCCTGTCGCCCACATAATTCTTTGCCTGCTTTACGAAGGACGCGGGAATGCACACCGAGGCGGTATGGTATTTCATTCCGTCGTCACAGATGCCCCGGATCTGCTCCCAGGTGGCAGTCTGCGCCAGCAGGGTGTGGTCACATTTGGAAAGAATCGTTTGCAATTCCATATTATGATGCTCCTTTACTTTCGGTTTTGTCCGTGTAACCGGATGACCTTATGCTCCCGGATGCCCCGGACGTAGCATTTGTGGCACATGGCGATATAGCTGTCGTTACCGCCCAGCACCACCTGTGCGCCCTGGGTAATAATATGCCCCGTTTCGTCAATCCGGGCGTTGACGGTAGCCTTAGCGCCACAGTCGCAGATGGTCTTGATCTCCTGAATGGTGTCCGCTACCTCCATAAGCCGGCGGCTGCCGGGGAACAGCTTCGTCTGGAAGTCCGTCCGTAGGCCAAAGCACATGACAGGGATGTTGTGCTCGTCCACAATAGCACGGAGCTGATCGATCTGCGCTTCCGTCAGGAACTGGCACTCGTCCACAATAATCACGTCGCACTGCTGGATTTTTCCCCCCAGAAACCGGGCGTAAATATCCGTCTCCGGCGGAATCACCTCCACCTCCGCCTCCAGTCCAATGCGGCTGCGCAGGATCTGTGCTCCGTCCCGCACATCCGCGCTGGGCTTAATCAACCAGACGTTCAGGTCATTTTCTTCATAATTATATTTGGTGATCAGTGCCTGGGCCGTCTTGCTGGAGCCCATGGCACCATACTTGAAATACAGCTTTGCCATATATCGCCCTCCGTTCATGCCCCTCTATTATACCGAAACGTACCTGACAGCGCAAGTCCTATTTTATGCGCTTTCCACAACCCGCCCTTGCGCTATCCTGCTTCCGATGGTATAATTATGAAAAAAGCGTTTATCGGCTTCATGCAGCAAGGCAAGCGGAATGGATGCTTTAACCCGATAAATATGTAAAAATTTTTCAGAAACCGCAACCAGCATCCTATTTTGTCGAGTATAGGAGTGAAATCAGTCAAGGAGGAGAAAACCCATGAAAAAGTGTCTGTCCCTACTGTTGTGCCTCAGTCTGCTGCTTATCTGTCTGGCCGGCTGCGGCGCCAAGTCCACCAGTGAAACGCGGATGGCCTATGACAGCGGTTCCGTGCTTGAGGCAGCGGAAGCGCCTGCTGCCATGGCGGATGCCGACTCGGGAACCGTGAACGGCGGGGCTTCCGCCAGCGGCACCACTGTTCTGCCGGAAAGCCGGAAATGGATCATTACCGTAAACCTCACTGCCGAAACCGAAGATCTGGACACTCTGACCGCCGCATTAAATGATAAAATTGCCGGGCTGAACGGCTATGTGGAGAATCAGAGCGTCTACAATGGCAGCAACTACGACGGAAGCCGCCGCTATCGCAGCGCCAGCCTGACCATTCGGATCCCGGCAGAGCAGGTGGATGCCTTCACTCAGGATGTGGAGGGAATCGCCAACATCGTCCGTCAGAGCAAGGATTTGCAGGACGTGACCCTGAACTATGTGGCCACGGAAAGCCGTCTCAACGCTCTGGAAACCGAGGAAGCCCGGCTTCTGGAGCTGCTGTCCCAGGCGGAAACCATGAGCGATCTGCTGGAAATTGAAAGCCGTCTGACCGATGTCCGCGCCGAACTGGAAAGCGTGGCCTCCCAGAAGCGGCTGTATGACAACCAGATCGACTATGCCACCATCTACTTAAGCATCGAGGAAGTACAGGAGTATACCCCCGTGGAGGAGCCCTCCGTGTGGGAACGGATCCGCAAGGGCTTCCGGGAGAATCTGGAGGGCGTAGGTGACGATCTACTGGACGTGCTGGTGTGGGTGATCGTATCCCTGCCCTATCTGGTGGTGCTGGCAGTTGTCGTGCTGCTCGTCGTCCTGATCGTAAAACGCCTTCGTCGCCGCCGTGCCGTCAAGCGCGTCCCCAGAAAGGACGTCCCGGCACCGGAAGAAAAGAAGGAACTGTAAAAAAGCAAGCCGCCGGGATCCCGGCGGCTTGCTTTTTTACAGTTCTTTCTGTGGGCTTCTTTGCCGAATCGCCAGCAGAACGCAGCCGAAGTATTTCTGCCTGCGCAGGAAGTCCTCCACGCTTTCTCCCCAATCGTCTTCCCCCGTGGAATTGCGGAACGTGTTGTACCCCACAAAGCCGGTTTCCGTCGGTCGCAGCGCCACAAAATGCGCGCCGACGCCGCCTTTTTTCGCCCAGTGGTAAAAAACGATGCTCACATCCGCCGCTTTCGCCTCCGCGTCAAAGCACTTCGTCTGATACACCAGTTTCGTGGAGAATCCCCACTTGCGGAAGCATCGCTCCGGTGCCCAGAAGGACGTGCCCAGATTTCCGTGAATCAGGGGCAGCTGCCACTCAAAATAGCGGATCAGCTCATCGATATCCGTGGTGAAACCCAGCAGTTTCAGAGCATTGTAGGTTGCGACCCAGCCGCAGCCAACATCTGCCGAAGCACGCAGGCCATAGCGGTGCACTTCCCGGGGAATATCCCGCTGGTTGCAGATCAGGCCGTTCATTCCCGTTTCTCCAATGGATGGGCAGCAATGTATTCGTCCAGAAGCTCAGCTGCGCACACCACCAGCCGGGCACAGGGACGCTTCTTGTAGAATTCCGCCGTCCGGGGCGTGGGGCTGGGGTCGGAAGGAGGATTCTTCAAAATCTCCCGGCAGATGATGCTTCCGTTTCTCTCCCGGAATCTGCCCGCCAGCTCCTGCACCAGCGCATAGTGCGCCTTCTTCGCCCGATCCTTCTCGCCGGGATCATCATAGCCGTAAAGCAGACCCAGCACCATCAGCATTCCGCTGACTGCGCCGCAGACCTCCCGCATTCTGCCCATGCCACCGCCAAAGGAGGACGCCAGCTTTGCCGCCACAGAAGGCTCCAGCCCCGTTACATCGCAAAACGCCACTGCCACTGCCTGGGCACAGTTGCTGCCGCTTACGAATAATTCCGCTGCTTTTTCTCTGTGATCCATGTTAATCTCCTTCCAAATGTACCGGCACATCGCCGCAAATTTCCATGGTGTCCTCGGTAACCCGGCACTGTACCGCCAGCACCTGCACGCCCTGAGCCGCCGCTTCTCGCAGCGCGGCACCGAAATCCGGGTCGGTGCGGTCGTTGGGACGCAGAAACCGGACGTTCTCCATCTGAATGACAAACAGAACGTACGCGCCGTAGCCCTGTCGGGTGGCCTCCGCAAGCCCGCGCAGATGCTTGGCGCCCCGGATGGTGGGCGCATCCGGGAACGCGCAGATCCCGTTCTCCTCCAGCGTCACGCCCTTGACTTCCAGAAAGCAGGGCTTCCCCGCCAGCGTAAAGGAAAAGTCGAACCGGGAATCCCCGTGCACCGTTTCCGGGCGAAGGTTCTCCACCGCGCCCAGACCACCGTTTTCCAGCCACTCCCTGGCTGCGGCGTTCGGTGCCTGAGAATCCATATTGATCAGCCGGTTGCCCTTACGCACCGCAATCAGATCATACTTCGTCTTTCTCGACGAACGATCCGAACTCTGGCACCAGACCTGTGCCCCGGGAACCAGCAGTTCCCGGCAGCGACCGGTATTCTTCACGTGAACCACCTGCTCCTGCCCGTCTATTTCCACGCAGGCGATAAAGCGGTTTGGACGGCTCCGGAATACCCCGGATTTCATATTGGCATAATGCACAGCCATTCCACCCTTCCAAGAGCTAGAATAGCAGAAATCTGCCGGAAATCAAGGGGATTTTTTTCAAATTCAGTGTTGACTTTCCGCGAATTTGTGGTATAATACATCTCGTTCCGGCATGGAGGCATAGCTCAGCTGGTTAGAGCGCATGCTTCACACGCATGAGGTCACAGGTTCGAGTCCTGTTGTCTCCACCATGTGGCTCCATGTCACGTAAAATAGAGGATTTGTGTAACGGTAGCACACCGGACTCTGACTCCGTTTGCGGGGGTTCGAATCCCTCATCCTCTGCCAAAAAGCACGGATACCCATTCGGGTATCCGTGCTTTTTCGCATTGGAGGGATTCGAACCCATCTAAATGCAGATGTCCGGTGGACATCTGCGGCAACCAGTTCAAAAACTGGTTGCAACCTTACGTTTCGCCAAAGGCGAAACGGCAATCGAATCCCTCATCCCGTTTCCCCAGAAGTCAGACCGCATACCTGCACCCCCCATTTTTGAGAAAGGCATGCGGTCTGAATTATGTCCAAGAGACTATCTTTATCTGGACAATCCCGCAAAATCATTGACATTCTTGGGGTGTTCCTTAGTTGCTTCGGCGTAGAGATAATCCCGAATGTGTAGCAGTTTCACGCCCTGCCCGGAGGAACGGCCTCCCCTTGTAAATCCTCTTTTGCTGTTCTCTTGGTTTTGCTGGCGGAGTCTCTGCTTGATTTCTTCTTCCGTGAGACCCCAACTTTCCTTTTCTTCCATACAATCCCCCTCCGTGGTGGGTTTTCTGTTAGTATAGCATACCAAAAGGAAAGAGAAAAGGGCGGATTTGCCCGCCCTTGTTATAAATGCTTGTCTATGGAGCGTTTCGTAGCCTTTACCACATCGGCTATGACCTTTGCTTCCTGTGCGGAACAGCGTTCCAGAACGGTGGCAATTTCATCAAGGGAGGTGCTGGTGGTTGCGGTGGCTGGATTATC
>JAXEAK010000125.1:0-2812 GCA_034094395.1 Faecousia sp. | reverse complement strand
GCGTAAGCGAGGTCGGATGCGGTGTGCGCAGCGGCTTTGCTGAGAAATGTTACGTATTACGAATTCGCCCTCATCCGTCTCGCCTACGGCGATCCACCTTCCCCCACAGGGGGAAGGTTTCATACAACAGGAGGAACCATGAAACAAAGCATTTTCACCATCCGCAGCAACGAGCAGCTGACAGACAGTGTATACAAAATGGTGCTGTCCGGCGACACCTCCGCCATCACCGCGCCGGGACAGTTTGTGAACATTCAGCTTACCGGGAAATTCCTGCGCCGCCCCATTTCCGTCTGCGACTACGACGAAGAAACCCTGACCATTGTCTACAAGGTGGTGGGCAAGGGCACGGAACAGATGCGCGGTATGGCAGCCGGCGGGCAGCTGGACATCCTCACCGGCCTTGGCAACGGCTACGACCTGTCCATCACCGGCGACCGCCCGGTACTCCTGGGCGGCGGCGTGGGCGTGCCGCCTATGTACCGTCTGGCGAAGGAACTGATCGCGCAGGGCAAGAAAGTTACCGTGATTCTGGGGTTTAACACCAAGAGCGAGATTTTTTACGAGGAAGAATTCCGTGCTCTGGGCTGCGACGTTACTGTCACCACTGTGGACGGCAGCTACGGCAAAAAGGGCTTCGTCACCGACGCTCTGCCGGAAAATTACACCCACTTCTGCTGCTGCGGCCCCGAGCCGATGCTGAAGGCCGTGTACCGGGCAACCAATACTTCCGGCCAGATGAGTTTTGAAGAGCGCATGGGCTGCGGCTTCGGCGCCTGCATGGGCTGCTCCTGCAAGACCCTGACGGGCAACAAGCGTATCTGCAAGGACGGCCCTGTGATGAAGAAGGAGGAGATTTTATGGGAAGCCTGAACGTAACCTTATGCGGCATCCGGCTGGATAACCCGGTCATCCCCGCCTCCGGCACCTTTGGCTATGGCTATGAATACGCCGAATTGTACGATATCAACTGCCTTGGCACCTTCTCCTTCAAGGGAACCACAAAAGATGCCCGGTTTGGAAATCCCACCCCTCGGATTGCTGAGTGCACCGCCGGTATGATCAACGCCGTGGGTTTGCAGAATCCGGGCGTGGAAAAGGTGATCTCCGAGGAACTGCCCAAGTTGAAAAAATGCTTCCACAAGCCGGTGATGGCCAATGTCTCGGGTTTTTCCGTGGCAGACTACGCCTACACCTGCGAAAAACTGGATAAAGAGGAACAGGTGGGCTGGCTGGAGGTCAACGTCAGCTGCCCCAACGTCCACGGCGGCGGCATGAGCTTCGGCACTCAGCCGGAAGCGGCGGCGGAGGTCACCCGGGCGGTGAAGGCCGTCACCAAAAAGCCGGTGATTATCAAGCTCTCTCCCAATGTCACCGACATTGTTTCCATCGCCAAGGCCTGCGAGGACGCGGGCGCCGACGGCATCAGCCTGATTAACACATTGCTTGGTATGCGCATCAGCCTGCGTACACGCAAGCCCATCATCGCCAACACCATGGGCGGCTTCTCCGGCCCCGCCATCTTCCCGGTGGCGCTGCGGATGGTCTATCAGGTTGCAAAGGCGGTGAAGGTGCCCGTTATCGGCATGGGCGGCGTATCCAGCGCCGAGGATGTGATTGAGATGATGCTGGCGGGCGCCACCGCCGTAGAAATCGGCGCCGCCAATCTGGTAAATCCGTATATCTGCCGGGACATTATCCGGGATTTACCGGAAACCATGACAAAATACAAAATTCAAAATTTAAGTGAGATCATAGGAGGCGCATTGTAATGGGTAAGGACGTTATCGTAGCCTGCGACTTTTCTTCCGCGGAAGCTACCTTCGCATTTCTGGACAAGTTCACCGGGCGTAAGCCCTTCGTCAAGATCGGCATGGAGCTGTACTATGCCGAAGGCCCCAGCATTGTCCGGGAAATCAAAGCCCGGGGACACAAAATCTTCCTCGATTTGAAGCTGCATGACATTCCCAACACCGTCAAGAAGGCTATGGCGGTCTTAAGCAATCTGGACGTGGACATCACCAACCTCCACGCTGCCGGCACCACTGCCATGATGCAGGCCGCTCTGGAGGGTCTGACCCGTCCCGACGGCACCCGCCCCCTGCTGATTGCCGTGACCCAGCTGACCTCCACCGATCAGGAGGCTATGGAGCGGGATCTGATGATTCACGCTCCCATCGACGAGGTGGTGATGCACTACGCCGAGACCGCCAGGAACGCCGGCCTGGACGGCGTGGTCTGCTCCCCGCTGGAGGCCGGCAAGGTGCACGACCGCTGCGGCAAAAATTTCCTCACCGTCACTCCCGGCGTCCGCTTCGCCGACGGCGATGTGGGCGACCAGAAGCGGGTTATGACCCCCGCCGCCGCCAAGGCCATCGGTTCCGACTACATCGTGGTGGGCCGTCCCATCACCGCCGCTGCCGACCCCGTGGCAGCTTATGAGCGGTGCGTGGCAGAATTTGTGGACTGAAAATTATGGGGCGGGGTTATGAACCCGCCGAACAGGCGGGATCATTACCTCGCCAAAATAGACGAAACGATGCAAAACCTTTGGCGCGTCGGCGGAGTCATGACTCCGCCCTACGAATACATTTAAGGAGATAGAATCATGGAAAGCTACAAGCGCGAATTTATTCAGTTTCTGGAAAAGGCCAGGGTGCTGAAATTCGGCGACTTTACCGCCAAGTCCGGCAGAAAGATTCCCTACTTCATCAATGCCGGTGACATCAAGACCGGCGAGCAGATTGCCACTCTGGGCGAGTTCTACGCCCGGGCCTATCAGGAAAAGCTGGGAAAGAAGCAGGCTGTCCTG
>JAXEAK010000124.1:0-11058 GCA_034094395.1 Faecousia sp. | reverse complement strand
ATCCCCGAGGAGCAGCTGCGTCACGCTGCCGAGCTGTCCGTGTGCAAGATCAACATTGACTCCGATCTGCGTCTTGCCATGACCGGCACCATTCGGGAGTTCTTCAACGAGCATCCCGACAAGTTCGATCCCCGCGAGTACCTGAAGCCCGCCCGTGCCAACATCAAGGAACTGGTTCGTCACAAGCTGGTTGACGTTCTGGGCTGCGCCGGCAAGGCCTGATCGCTTCGTACAGCGCTAAAGCAACACTAACCCCGCAAAGAGCATTGCTCTTTGCGGGGTTTCCTGGTTTATCCGAAATTTACGGCAATTAAATCTTCGAACTCCCGGATACAGCCCTCCTGAGGCCAGACGGGCATTCCTTCTGCCAGCTTCTGGGCGCGCCGAGCCTGCTCCCGGGTGGGACTGACGAGGAAATCATAGCCGTGGAGCCGGAAGAGGTCGGAGGCAAAGGTGGGACAGTAGTCGGTGACCGTGTTGCCGCACCAGTAGATCACGGAATTGCCGTTCACATCACCGCCCTCATACAGCCGTGTCATCAGATAGCCGCTGTCATCCTTCCAGTGACTGGGACAGTTGGTAAACACCACCGGCTTTGACAGATCGTAGGAGCCTGCCAACTTTGTGGCAATGGTATTGACCACAAAGGCCTCCTTCTGATACCGGACATAGTCGTTGTAAAACCAGCGGTTCATGTCCGCAGACTGCACGAACACCAGCAGAGAAACGCATACCACAGCAACAGTCCTTGCCGCTTTCTTACGCTCGCACCAGGCCGTGCCCAGCAGGACAAGGAAGCCCACATAGAAGCAGAAGGTCTGTGCGATGCGGGGATGAAAACCGCCCAGTATGATGTGGATGCAGAAGTTGCTCAGAAACAGCGCCGCAAAGCAGGGGATCAGCCAGACGTTCTTTCTGCGCAAAGACAGTAGGAGCGTCAGCACCCCGCCTGCGCAACTGACGGCGGTGAAAATCCGGACAGGAACATAATTCGCAGACAAACTGGTGTGGAAGTAGGAAAGAATATTGCTGAGAATACTGCAAAACGTGGGAAAGAATCCGGACTCAGTATCCTGCCATACCGTGTAGGGAGATGCGCTGCGAGGCTGTCCGGACAACAGTTGGACAGCGGCTACAAGCCCATAATAGGCAAGAACCGCGACGATCAGAATCAGCGCATAGTGCAGGCCGCTACGCAGAAGAGCCGAAAACGTGCACTGCTTCGGATTTTTGAGAATCTCCAGCATGAGAATTGCGAATACACCGCAGATGTACAGGAAAAGAAAGGATTCATAGCTGGCGATGGCACACATCACAAGGGGAACTGCCGGTATGGCAGCCCGTCTTTCTCCCAACGCTACCGCACGGTAGGCATACAGAAGACCCAGCGCGCAGGCGCAGTAGGAGGTCATGGTAGCGATGACATCCAGATGGTACAAAAATTTTTCCACATTGATGGAACTGCTGAGATACACTACGGTAAACGCAATCAGAGAAATGGCGGACAGCTTTCCTTCACACACAGTCTGAAACAGTCCGCAGAACAGCAGCGCCGAAAGACAGTATAATGCGGCACCCACAAATTCCGTGAAAAATGGAATCCAGTCAATGGCATGGGTAAGACCATTCAGAAGCAGATGCAGCAGACGACCCTGCTGAATCATATTCCAGGATTCCTGACCATAGAAATAGTAGTTTCTGGCTACATCGTCAATGCCGATGGAAAAGTGCGTGATGGCAAACCCATAGCACAATACTGTGACAAAGATGGCGCTAAAGAGCAACGCGCGATTTCGTAACAAATCACGAAAATAGTCGCGTGCCGGAGCGGTTTGATTCATGAATACCCCCCCATAATACCGTGTTCTTAATTGTTTGAGATATTATAACATATCCCGACAGGGAAAGCAATGGATGCCGGCGCGGTTGCGCCGTCGGCAAATTGTAAACCTATAACAATTATATGGTTGACAATTGCCTGCTGCCATGCTATACTCTGAACGAAAACGACATTTGGAGGTTTCTCCCATGGAAAACAAGACAAAACTGACCGTCCGGGATATGGCCTACATCGCGATGTTCGCGGTGATTATGGCGGTGTGCTCCTGGATTTCTGTTCCCTACGTGGTGCCCTTCACCCTGCAAACCTTCGGCGTGTTCCTCGCCGTGGGGGTGCTGGGTGGCAAGCGGGGTACGTTGGCGGTGCTTATCTACATTCTGCTTGGCTGCGTGGGTCTGCCGGTGTTCGCGGGCTTTACCGGGGGCTTTGGCATTTTGCTGGGCAGCACCGGAGGCTATGTTGTTGGCTTCCTGTTCACGGCGCTGATTATGTGGGCGATGGAAAAGCTGCCGGGCAACAAGACGGCTGTGCTGGCTGCGTCCATGGTACTGGGGCTGCTGGCGTGCTATGCCTTCGGTACCATCTGGTTTGTACTGGTGTACGCCCGGACTACCGGCCCCGTGGGGCTGTGGACGGCATTGGGCTGGTGCGTGTTCCCGTACATCATCCCCGACCTTGCAAAAATGGCGCTGGCGCTGGTACTGCGCAAGCGGCTGCGCGCTGCCATTCGTCTGGCATGAGCATCTACCGGCTTCGGGCGCACCACGGAATGTGCCTGCCTTTCTTCCAAGGCAAAGGCTACAGCGGCGCATTCGTGGAGAACATGACCCAAATGAAAGGGATTCTGGAAGAAAATCCCGTCATCTGCCTGGTGGACAGCGCCGACGATCTCTGCGCCGCCTGCCCCAACCGCCTGACGGAAAGCTGCGCCGAAAAAGCCTCCCGGTATGACCGGGAGGTTCTGCGGCGTTGTGGGCTTTCCGCAGGGGAGCAGATGCCCTACCGGGAATTTTCCCGGCGGGTGATTGAAACCATCCTTCGCCCGGGGAGACGGGAGGAAATCTGCGGCGACTGCCAGTGGAGCAGCCTGTGCCAATGGGAGGAAACGCCATGACGACAAAGGAACAGCTTTTAACCCTGCTGGAAGACCGGCAGGGGAGTTTTGTCTCCGGGGAAGAGCTGGCCGGCGCCCTGAAGCTTTCCCGGGCCGCGATTTGCAAAGCGGTCAAGGCACTGCGTCAGGAGGGGTATGCCATCGAGGCGGTCACCAACCGGGGCTATCGCCTGTCCCCGGAAAGCGATATCGTTTCCGTGCAAGGCGTCAGAAGGCGTCTGAAACCGGATTTGCAGATCACATTCCACCCCAGCGTGGACTCCACCAACAGGGTGCTGCGCGCTTTGGCGGAGCAGGGCGCAGCCGAGGGAACTGTGGTGATCGCGGGTGCCCAGACGCAGGGGAGAGGACGATATGGGCGGGAGTTCTTCTCCCCGGAGGATACCGGAATTTATCTGAGTCTGCTGCTGCGTCCGGTTCACGCCGATCCCAGGCAGACGGTGACCCTGACAGCGGCGGCAGCCGTCGCCATGTGTCAGGCCATTGAGGCCGTCTGCGGAGAAAGTCCCAAAATCAAGTGGGTCAACGACATTTTTCTGCATGGAAAGAAGGTCTGCGGTATCCTTACGGAGGCTGCTTTCAGTCTGGAAACCGGCGCACCGGAATATGTGGTGGTGGGCGCGGGCATCAACGTCTATGCTTCGAGGGACGGCTTCCCGCCGGCGTTGGAAGGGGTCGCCGGAGCACTGTGGGAATCGACGGTGCCGGACGGAAAGAACAGGCTGACGGCGGAATTTCTGAACCGGTTCTGGGCGCTCTATGCTGCAGGTGACCCGTTGGCCTTTCTGGAGGAATACCGCCGACGCAGTCTGGTGATCGGAAAGAACATCACCGTGCTGGCCGGCAGCATGGAAGCAAAAGCCCGCGCCGTTGGCATCGACGATCAATGCCGGCTGCTGGTACAGTACGAATCCGGAGAAACCGACGCTCTGTCCTACGGTGAAGTGCGGATTTTACCGGAATAAGAAAATGTCATTGCGTAAATGCAATGACATTTTCTGCTTTTCCTCTTGTAAAGTTTCGGGATTTGTGGTAAACTGAATTGATTTCACAGAAAAATGACCAATTTGGAGGCTTTATGATTTGCTGGATTCCCCACTAGGCAGCCCTCCGGATTTTACGCGTATCGATCTATATGGAGGGATGATCTATGTCTACTTTACAAGAAGAAATCAGCCGGCGCCGCACCTTTGCCATTATTTCTCACCCCGATGCCGGTAAAACCACCTTAACCGAAAAATTCCTGCTCTACGGCGGCGCCATTGCCCAGGCTGGCGTGGTCAAGGGCAAAAAAAATTCCCGCGCCGCTACCTCCGACTGGATGGAGATTGAGAAGCAGCGTGGTATTTCCGTAACCTCTTCCGTGATGCAGTTCCAGTACGAGGGCTACTGCATCAATATTCTGGACACGCCGGGACATCAGGACTTCTCCGAGGATACCTACCGCACCCTGATGGCGGCGGACTCCGCCGTCATGGTCATTGACGGCGCCAAGGGCGTGGAGCCTCAGACCCGGAAGCTGTTCAAGGTCTGCGCCATGCGGCACATCCCCATCTTCACCTTCATCAACAAGATGGATCGGGAGACCAAAGATCCCTTCGATCTTCTGGACGAGGTGGAACGGGAGCTGGGCATCGAGACGTATGCCATGAACTGGCCGATTGGCTGCGGCAAGGATTTTCAGGGCGTGTATGACCGGGAGAAGGCAGAGTTGCTGTTCTTCTCCGGACTGGGCGGAAAATCCCGGGCGGACAAGCAGGAGGTGGATCTGTATGATCCCCAGGTGGCGGAGTTGCTGGGCAGCGAAAGGAAACGTCAGCAGCTGATTGACGATGTGGAACTGCTGAGCGCCGGACGGGAAATGGACGTAGAAGCGGTGCAAAGCGGCCAGCTGTCCCCGGTGTTCTTTGGCTCTGCGCTGACCAACTTCGGCATTGAGCCGTTTCTGGAGGCTTTCCTGAAGCTGACGCCGCCGCCCCTGCCCCGGACGGCAGACTGCGGCGTAATCGACACCTTCGACCCGGATTTTTCCGCTTTCGTGTTCAAAATTCAGGCGAACATGAACAAAGCCCACCGGGATCGGCTGGCATTCCTGCGCATCTGTTCCGGAAAATTCTCCCGGGACGCGGAATATTACCATGTGCAGGGCAACAAAAAAATGCGTCTTTCGCAGCCTCAGCAGCTGATGGCGGCGGAGCGGGAAATTGTGGATGAGGCCTACGCGGGCGATGTGATCGGTGTGTTCGATCCGGGCATCTTCGCCATTGGCGACACTATCACTGTGCCGGGAAAGAAATTCACCTATTCCGGCATTCCCACCTTTGCCCCGGAACACTTCTGCCGGGTGTCTGCCAAGGACTCCATGAAGCGCAAACAGTTCATCAAGGGCACCGAGCAGATCGCTCAGGAGGGCGCCATTCAGATCTTCAAGCTGCCTTCTTCCGGTATGGAGGAGGTCATTGTGGGCGTCGTGGGCGTACTGCAGCTGGAAGTGTTCCAGTACCGTATGAAAAATGAATACGGTGTCGACCTGCGGATGGAAAATCTGCCCTACGAGGAAATTCGGCTCATTGACGAGTATCCCGGCGATTTGGAGGATCTGAATTTGGGCAGCGACGCAGAGTTGCTGGAGGACTACCGCGGCCGGAACCTGCTGGTGTTTACCAGCTACTGGGCCATCGACTTCACCTGCCGCCGCAACCCCGGACTGAAGGTGTCCGAAATTGTGGTGCAGGAAGGATAATATAATCAGCGCGGGACTGCCTGAGGCAGTTCCGCGCTGATTTATGTAGTCCAATCAACATTGTGATATTCGACGACAGGCAAGATCAGAAAAAATCAGTTACACGATAAGGCGTCCTGTTCCGGATTCCACAGGATGCAGGTTCCCTTGTGCTCCCGCTTCGCCTGATACAATACCTGATCTGCCCGGTCAATCAGCACCGCAGGCGGCAAATCTTTATCATCGGACATTGCCACACCGCCGGAGCAGCTGACGCAGCTGCCGTCCGGGCATTCCAGCTGGGCAGCGCCCAGGCAAATATCGGCGCCCTTGCGGGTTACGGCCTGAACGGAACGAATGCCCTTCAGAATCACGGCAAATTCGTCTCCGCCATAGCGGCACAGGATATCTCCGCTGCGGGTATTCTGCCGGAGCACATCCGCGAAACGCTTGAGCATCTGATCCCCGACACCGTGCCCCATCTGGTCGTTGATCTGCTTCAGGTCATCCAGATCAAACAGGAAAACCGCAATGGGGAGATCCTCACTTTGCAGGGAGTCAATGGCTGCCTGCAGCCCACGCCGGTTCAGCAGACCCGTCAGGTAATCCTGGCAGGCTTCGGATATCATGGCGTGTTCCCGCACCTTATAGGCGTTCAGCGTGTGCATCCATTCTACACGCCTGCGCAGACAGTGCAGACACAGCAGATCCCGAGGCTTGTAGGCGATATCATCCACGTCCAGCCCGGAATCCCGGGCTTCCATTTCCCTCTGAGGCGGCGTCATAAGCATAACGGGAATGCGCCGGGGCGCGGTCATACGACGCAGAGCACTGAGAATAGCCGGTGCGCCAGGCTCCGGCAGCGTACTGCTTAAAATCACAGCGGCAAGCTTCTGTGCGTGGCAGGACAGAAATGCCAGCGCCTGGGCGCAGTCCACCACCTCAACAACGTCGTATTGTTCTTCAAAAGCCTGCCGCAGCAGCTTCCGGCACCGGGGATCCTCCTCGGCGACCAGAATGTGCAGCTTCGTCTCGGCAATACGGGGAGCGGAGGGCAGGGGCACGTCCTGCTGTTCGGAGAAGCGCTGGAGCATTCGGTCGTACTCAGCATACGGAATGGGCTTGGAGAACAGAAAGCCCTGCACATAGTCGCAGCCGATTTCCTGCAGCCGATTGAGTTGCTGCTGGGTTTCCACGCCTTCCGCCACAACGCTCAGGTTCATGCGGTGCGCCATTTCCACCATCAGCCGCAGAATGCCCCGGTCGGAGCTCTGGGAAGTCTCGTTCTGGATGAACTTCATATCCAGCTTCAGAATGTCCAGCTTCAGCTGGCTGAGCATATTCAGCGAAGAATAGCCGCTGCCGAAGTCGTCCATCTCAATGATGAAGCCCCGGGCGCGGAGCTGATCCACGGTGGTAATGATCTGCTTGGAATTCTCGGTGTAGGCGCTTTCGGTAATCTCCAGGTGGAGCAGCCTCGGCTCGATCCCGTATTTTCGTGTGAGGTTCAGCAGGTAATCCGGAAGATCGGCCTGATACACGTCTGCCCGGGACACGTTCACGGAAACGGGAAGCGGCGGATACCCCTTGTCCTGCCACTGACGCAGCAGGGCGCAGGTGCGCTCCCAGACGAACTGATCCAGCTTGGAAATAAACCCGTTCTTTTCAAACAGGGGAATGAACTCGCCGGGAGACATGAAGCCCCACTCCGGGTGAATCCAGCGTACCAGCGCTTCTGCGCCGCTCAGGCGGCTGTCGCTGGCGCGATACTTCGGCTGAAGATATACGGTGAACTGATTGCTGCGCAGAGCCTCTTCCATGCTGCTGGTGATGCTCTGCTCCCGCAGCAGCTTCTTACGCAGAAGATCATCGTACACGGCAATGGATTTATTGTACTGCCCCTTAATGCTGTCCGCCGCGAGCATGGCGCGGTCGCACATATATTCTACGGGCAGGGAACGGTCAACAATCTGGTAAAGACCCCATTTGACTTCTACATTTCTCATTTCCGCCGGCGCATTTTGGAAGGGCTGGTCAAAAATGCCGCGCTGCTTCAGCATCTTCTGCTGCTCCTGAAGACACACGAACCGATCCGCGCTGTACCGACCGGAAATGCCACCGTCCCCCACCGACGCGGAAAGACCCGAGGCAAAGTGCTTCAAAAGCCGGTCGCCTGCGGGAAGTCCGAAGGTATCGTTATACAGCTTGAAATTGACGATGTTGGAGCAGAGAATATTGTATTCCTTGTCGGGGTTGCTCAGCAGAATGTCCTGCGCCTTCTGGAGGAAGAATTCCTTGCTGTACAGTCCGGTGAGACGGTCGTACTGGAATTGATTGATCATCGCCGCCGTTTCCCGCAGATGGATGATACTGGCAATGCGGTGCAGAATCACCTGAGGGCGGTACGGCTTCGGAACGAAATCGGTTGCGCCGTGCGCCAGCGCGGCGACCTCGTCGTCCTCGCTGTTGCTTTGGGTCATAATGATGACCGGAATCAGAGAAAGCTTGGCATCCTGCTTTGCAATGTCCAGAAAGGTATAGCCGTCCATGACGGGCATCATCACATCCAGCAGGATCAGCGCAATCTCATCCGGGTTTTTCTTCAGAATCTCCAGCGCGTCGCACCCGTTTTCCGCTTCCACAGCAATATACTGATCGCCCAGAATTTCCACCAGCATGGCGCGGTTCAGTTCGTTATCCTCGACCACCAGAATCTTTTTTCGCGCAAGCATTTCCATCACTCCGTCAGAAAGAACAAATTACCAGTTTCATATCCCCTCTACTATAGCAGATTCTTCCAAAAAATGGAAGCCCTTTTTTTCAGAAAGAGATATTTATATCGATTACGTTTCCGGATACCGGGCAGACGCACACTTTTTGACCGGGAAACCATGTCTGACCCACGGGCATTTCGGGGTTATCCCTTCCATTCATCGATTTCTTTCGCAATCAGACAGCTTCCCTGATAGACACAGTTTCCGTAGCAGCAGTCCACTTCGGTAATTTCGCCGTTCTCCGCTACCACCTCTACCATGCGGGAAGCATCCAGCTGGCGGCAGTAGCCGGAAATAAATTTCTCTGTTTCCATAGTCTCAATCCTCCGTTGCGCAGAAGCCTCTGGGACCCAGCGTCAGCCAGTCCGGAGCGACGATCTGCAGATTGAATCCCATCACCAGCTTCCCGGAGGGAATCTCCCAGGGATCCGCTCCTCGGTTACAGTAGACCCGGTAGGTCTTTCCCTCATAGCTGCGGGTAAAGCCTACGTGACGGTCGCCGGCCTGGAAGAAGTGAATATCCCCCAGCCGGAAGGCGGGGTGCTCTTTGCGCAGCCTGCCCAGACGCTTGAAGTGGTTCAGAATGTCCAGATTCTCCCGCCCCCAGGGATAGGGTCTGCGGTTGAAGGGATCCCGCCCGCCCTCCATGCCCGCCTCGTCGCCGTAGTACAGGCTGGGGCTGCCGGGCAGGGTGTATTGCAGGAAAGAAGCCATCAGTAGCCGGTCATAGGCAATGTCGAACTGATTCCGGGACAGATGACGCTTTGCCATTTCCTCCCGGGTGCCGGAGAAGTCGTCCACCAGTGCAGTGAGAATTCGGGGCGTGTCGTGAGTGCCCAGCAGATTCATGTTGCAGGCAACCACCTGGGGCGGATAATTCTCCACAATGGACATTACCGTATCTTTCAGCCCCTTGCCGCCGTCATGACCGCGAACGTAATCGATTATGGCAGTACGGAAGGGATAGTTCATAACACTGTCCAGTTCTCCGGCGGTAAAATAGCTGCGGCGGCGACCGTAAGCCACTTTACTGGAAGCGTCCTCCCACACCTCGCCCAGCAGCAGGGCGTCGGGGTTGATCTCCTTGATCCGCCGGCGCAGAAGCTGGATGAATTCATCCGGCAGCTCATCCGCCACGTCCAGACGGAAACCGTCCGCGCCCAGCTTCATCCAATGGGCGACAACGCTGTCTTCGTCGGAGATGATGTAGCGGATAAAGGCGGGATCCATTTTATTCACCGTGGGCAGGGTGTCAAAGTTCCACCAGGAATTGTAGCAATCCGGCCAGCGATAGAAGGTATACCAGCTGGAGTAGGGAGACTGTTGGGAATTGTAGGCGCCAATACTGTTGAACTGTCCCTCCCGGTTGAAATAGGGGCTGTTGGAGCCGGTGTGGGAGTATACACCGTCCAGAATCACCCGGATGCCCCGCTTGTGCGCCTGGCGGCATAGCTCGGCAAAATCCTCCTCGGTGCCCAGCATGGGATCCGGAACTTTGTAGTCGCCGGTGTCATAGCGGTGGCTGGAAAAACTCTTGGAGATAGGATTCAGGTACAGCAGCGTGGTGCCAAGAGAGGCAATGTAGTCCAGTTTTTCCGTGATTCCCCGGAAATTGCCACCGAAAAAGTCATTGTTCAGAACCTTTCCGTCTTCTGTTGGCTTCCAGTCCACCTCTTCGCTCCAGCTGCCATGGACGGTGTAGGGTGTCAGCTTGCCGGTAAGATCGCATTCCCCGGATTTGCAGAAGCGATCCGGAAAGATCTGATAGATGGTTGCACCTTTTGCCCAGTCAGGGGTGGTAAAGTCCGCCGGCACACAGCTGACCTGCCACAGATCCCCTGCTTCCATGTTGGTATCGTCGCCCTGCTTGAACAGGCGGAAACCGCCGCTGGGAGTGTCAATATAGAAATAATAGAAAAACAGACCGGGGCAGGGGATGGAAAACTCCCCGCCCCACACTTCGTAGGCACCCTTCCGCTCCTGCAGGGAGAGGGAAATGTCCTGCACGCCGGTTTTTCCGTCTTCATATTTGAGCAGACAGGTGACTGAGGTGGCCTGAACATCGCAGGGAATATGGATGTGCAGCGTGCAGCTCTGACCGGGAATCAGCGTACCGAAGGGTGTCTTGAACTGAGACAGCTTGCTGTCGTATAGAATCCTCATAGTGTTCTCCTTGACCAGGGCGTATCTGAAAACTGCCAAAACGCCCAAACAGTCGCTGCTTGGTCATATTGTCAGTTTTCAGATATGCCCTAATATTTCCTACATTATATCCCATCCTGCGGAAAAAGAAAAGAGGAAGTTTCCAGGAAAGCCAGTTTTTCTCATCGGCGCTGTTTTCCCGGAATCCGTGCTTGACAAATGCATAATTGCCGGGTATACTTACGGGGTAACCTCTGGACGATTAGCTCAGCTGGCTAGAGCATCCGCTTGACGTGCGGAAGGTCATAGGTTCGAGTCCTATATCGTCCACCAATAGGAAAGCCACACCCACAGGGTGTGGCTTTTTTCCTTGACGGGCAATGGACTCGAACCAGTTTGATGTGACAGTCCTGTGGACTGTCACTCGGCGGCGGCTGGACGACGCCGACTCCATAGTGCCATCGAG
>JAXEAK010000123.1:0-14620 GCA_034094395.1 Faecousia sp. | reverse complement strand
GAAGGTGGCCGAGCGCAAGCGAGGTCGGATGAGGGGTTCTCCGAAGGAAGAATCGGCCTGTTTTCCCCTCATCAGTCAGAAATCAAAGATTTCTGCCAGCTTCCCCCCAGGGGGAAGCTTAAGCCGTTACCTTCCCCTCGGGGGAAGGTAACGACTTGGTGTAACGAATATACACCGGCTCGCGCACGCATTGGAAAGCGGAGACTCGCCGCGGTCAATCCACCAGACACTTCCAGTTCCGGATGAAATACTCGATGCCGGAATACAGGGTCGTCGCCACAATGACGAAGATCACCACCCAGTTCAGCGCCGGGATACCGGGCAGCACCATCATGGCGCACAGTCCCACCATGGTGCTGGCGGTCTTGACCTTGCCGCTCCAGCCGGCAGCGATCACCGTGCCCTTCTGGACGGCAATCAGCCGCAGACCCGTGACGGCAAACTCCCGGGTCAGCACGATCATCAGCGCCCAGGCCGGGAACACGCCCCACTCGCAGAACATACACATGGCGGCGATGGTCAGCAGCTTGTCCGCCAGCGGATCCAGAAATTTTCCGAAATCCGTGACCTGATTGAAGTGCCGGGCAATGTAGCCGTCCACAAAGTCCGTCAGGCTGGCCGCCATAAAAATCGCCAGCGACACATACATCCACACGCCCCTCTGACCGTGGGACAAGTACATGGTCACAATGTACGCAGGAATCATCAGCACCCGGGAAAGGGTGATCTTACTTGCGGTTGTCATTTTTCTCATTCCTCCTGAACGAAACCGGTCAGGTCGCCATCCCGGCTGCCGTCGATTTTTACCATGACAAACTGTCCTTCCCGGACAGGCTCGTCGGACGCGATCCACACCCGGCCGTCAATGTCCGGGGAATCGGCATAGGTGCGGCCAAAGAACTGCTCCGTCTCCTCGTCGTAGCCGTCCACCAGCACCTCCAGGGTCTTGCCGATCTGCGCCGCGTTATATTCGTCCATAATTTCGGACTGAAGCATTTCCACAATCTCCGCCCGCTTCTGGGCGACCTCCGCATCCACGTGCTCCATTTGCGCCGCAGGGGTTCCTTCCTCGGGAGAGAAGGCGAAAGCGCCTACCCGCTCCATTCTGGTCTCCCGCAGGAAGTCGCACAGCTCCTGAAATTCTTCCTCCCCTTCCCCGGGCAGGCCGGTGATCAGGCTGGTGCGGATCACCAGTCCCGGGATTCTCGCCCGGAGCTTGGCCAGCAGCTGCCGCAAAAATTCCCCGTCGCCCCGGCGGTTCATGCGTTTCAGAATTTTGTCGTTGCAATGCTGAATGGGGATGTCCAGATATTTGACGATCTTCGGCTGGGAGGCTATCACGTCGATCAGCTCGTCGTCGATTTCATCCGGGTAGACGTAGTGCACCCGAATCCAGTGCAGTCCCTCGATTTCGCAGAGCCTGCGCAGCAGCTCCGGCAGCAGACGCTTATGCCCCGGGAGATCCGTGCCGTAACGGCTGGTGTCCTGCGCCACCACCATCAGTTCCTTCACGCCGCTGTCCGCCAGCAGCCGGGCTTCGTAGAGAATGTCGTCCATCTGACGGCTGCGGTATCTGCCCCTGAGATAGGGAATGATGCAGTAAGCACAGCGGTTGTCGCAGCCCTCGGCGATTTTGATGAAGGCGTAGTGCTCCGGGGTGGTGACAATGCGCCCGGTTTCCTGCTCCGGCGCGTCAATGGAGCCAAAGTCCACAACTTTTCTTTCTTCCAGCAGGGCTTCAATGGCGGGCACGATCTCCGTATAGCTGCCGGTGCCAAGGATTCCGTCCACCTCCGGCATTTCCTTCAGAATCTCTTCCTGATACCGCTGGGACAGGCAGCCGGTGACTAAGATTTTGCCCACCAGTCCCTGTGCCTTCAGCTGGGCAGTCTGCAGAATATAGTCGATGGCCTCCGATTTGGCGGAATCAATAAACCCGCAGGTGTTGATTACCACCACATCGCTGCCAACAATGTCCTCCTTGACGGTGTGACCGGCTTCCTGCACGCGGTACATCATCCGCTCACAGTCCACCTGATTTTTCGCACATCCAAGGGAAATAAATCCGATATTTGCCATAAATTCAGTCCTCAAAAACGTCCTCACAGCCGAAGGACAGTTCCTCCAATGCTTTTTTGATTGTGCCGTAGCTGTGTCCCCGGCGAATCAGGGCGTCGATGGCGCGTTTGACCTGCTTCCGGTCGGAATCGGCATCCAGCCGGGAACGAAGGAACGCCTGAATCCTCTCCAGCTGATCCGGGTAGTCCTCCAGCGCCTCCTCCCAGTATTCTTTGGGAATCCGCTTTTCGTACAGTGCCTGCTTCGCCCGGGCAAGTCCGTAGCCCTTGGCGATGCAGGAATTTACGATCTGCTCCGCCGTCGCCCGGTCGTCCACCAGATTCAGATCGGACATCCACTGAACAGCCGCTTTCGCCTGCTCCGGATCCTCCCCTTTTTGCACCAGCCGCTGCTGCAGATCCTGCTTCGATACGCTGGAAGCGGACACGATCCGCACCGCCCGCATTTTGGCGGACATCTGCCCCGCCGCCCTGCGCAGGGCTTCCAGCTCCGTCGCCGACAGCTCCATGCCGGGATACAGGCCAAAGTCCTCCACCGTCTGCCGGTACAGCCCCAGCCGGGTTCCGTCGGAAAAGGTAACCCAAAACCTGCCAGCCCGATCCGGAGCCGTTTTCAGGGCATCAATCCTCATCGTTAAAATCGTCGGCGCTGACGGCTACCGCCTTGTCCGCGGCCTTGGCCGGTGCTTTGGGCGCGCCGGTGTTCAGCTTCCACAGATTCTCCCGCACCTGGGCTTCCACCTGCGCCGCAATGTCCGGGTTATTAATCAGGTACTCCTTTACGGAATTGGCGCCCTGACCAATCCGTTCTTCGCCCATGGAGAACCAGCTGCCGCTCTTCTGGATAATGTCCAGCTGCACCGCCAGATCCACCAGCTCGCCCCACTTGGAAATGCCCTGACCATAGAGAATCTCGAACACCGCTTCCCGGAAGGGAGGCGCCACCTTGTTCTTGACCACCTTGACCCGGGTCTTGTTGCCAATGACGTTGCTGCCTTCCTTGATGGTTTCGATTTTCCGCACGTCCAGCCGGACGGAGGCATAGAACTTCAGGGCATTGCCGCCGGTGGTGGTTTCGGGATTTCCGTACATCACGCCGATCTTCATACGCAGCTGGTTGATGAAGATGACCACGCAGTTGGTCTTGGCGATGGTGCCCGCCAGCTTGCGCAGCGCCTGAGACATGAGCCGTGCCTGCAAGCCCACAAAAGTATCGCCCATTTCGCCCTCGATTTCCTGCTTGGGCACCAGAGCGGCAACGGAGTCCACCACCACGGCGTCGATGGCGCCGGAGCGCACCAGCGCGTCGGTGATTTCCAGCGCCTGCTCGCCGGTATCCGGCTGGGAAACCAGCAGATTGTCGGTGTCCACGCCCAGAGCCGCCGCGTAGACGGGATCCAGCGCGTGCTCCGCGTCCACGAAGGCCACTTCGCCGCCCCGTTTCTGGGCTTCCGCCAGAATGTGCAGCGCCAGCGTGGTCTTACCGGAGGACTCGGGGCCGTAGATTTCCACGATTCTGCCTCTGGGCACGCCGCCGATCCCCAGCGCCGCGTCCAGCGCAAGGCTGCCGGTGGGAATGGCCTCCACGTTCATTTCCGGGCGGTCGCCCAGACGCATCACCGCGCCCTTGCCGAAATTCTTGTCGATCTGCGCCAACGCGGTCTGCAATGCCTTTTTCTTGTCCGAAGCGGGAGCCGGCGCTTCATAAGCCGTCTTTTTCGTTGCCATAATTCAATCTTCCTTCCTGCCGTACTGAGCCAGAACGGCGCGTTCTCTGTCGTTATAGTCTCTGGTTCGCTCCAGAATGGTATACCCGTTTTCGGTGAGGATCCGGCACACGTCGTCCCCCTGACCCATGCCGAATTCAAAGCACAGATAGCCCCCGGGCTTTAAGGCCGGGGCAAAGTTCTTCACGATTGCCCGGTAGAAGTCCAGTCCGTCCTCGCCGCCGTAAAGCGCCAGATGGGGTTCATAGTCCTTTACGCTCACCGGCAGCTCCTGCATTTCCCTGCCGGTAACATAGGGAGGATTGGACACAATCAGGTCGTACTTTCCGAGAAATTGGGGTGCCGCCTTCAAAGCGTCCGTCTGAACGCACCGCACCCGTCCGGTGAGCTTGTTCAAAGTGGCATTTTCCTTCGCCACCGCCAGCGCTTCCGAACTCACGTCCGCCAGGGTCACCTTGGCGTCCTTCACCCGGCTGGCCACTGCCAGACCGATACAGCCGCTGCCGCAGCACAGATCCAGAATCCGGGGGTCTTTGTCGAGAAACAGAGCCTGCTTAATTGCCAGTTCCGCCACGGCGCAGGTGTCGTCTCTGGGGATCAGCACCTTGGGGGACACGATCATGGGCAGCCCGTAGAATTCCCACTGACCTAAGATATAGGCGATGGGTTCCCCGGAAAGCAGCCGCTTCAGACCCGCTTCCACGCCTGCCACGATCGTTTCGTCGGCATAGAAATCCCGTTCCGCCAGAAACTGCGCCTGACTTTTTCCGGACACATGGCAAATGAGCATCCGCGCCAGCACGCCCGCGTCCTGCTTTTCTTCCGTTTCCAGCAGAGCCCGGCGGGTGTCCTGATACAGCTGAGCGTACTGCTTTACCATCGGTCGGCGCCCTCCTGCTCCGGCAGCACCGCCTGAACGGCGGCAATTCCCACCTCGATCATGGAGTCGTCCGGCTCGCAGGTGGTGAAGTTTTGCAGCCACATACCGGGCGCGGTGAGAATCTTCGTAAAGCCGTTGTCGTGCCGTCCCGCCCAGCGGTTGATCTCGTAGGTAATGCTCACCACCAGCGGCAGCAGCAGAAGCTTGAAGGCAATCATCAGCAGCCGGTAGCCCAAACTGCCCCGAATGGCTTCCAAGGCGGGGAACACCGCCAGCAGCGCGGAGGACGCCACGGAGAACACCAGAATGGAAATCACCATCACCACCAGCAGAAAGCTGGTGCCGCACCGGGGATGCAGCCTTGTCTGCATCCGCACATTCTCCACCGTGAGCGGCAGTCCCGCCTCATAGCAGCGGATGGTCTTGTGCTCCGCGCCGTGATAGGAAAATACCCGCTTCATCTCCTGCATCCGGGAGATCAGCAGCATATACAGGAGGAAAATCACCATGCGGATGACGCCCTCGATCAGATTTAAGGCCACATTGCTGTGGATCCAGCGGTCAAAGAAGCCGCCGATGACCATGGGCAGCAGGAAAAACAGCACAATGGACAGCCCCAACCCCATGGCCACGGCAATCCCCACGATTGCCTGCTGGAACTTCTCGTTGCCCAGCTTGTTTTCCAGCCAGCGGTCAAATTTGGAAGGCTCCTCCTGCATCTCCTCCGGAGCCAGATCCGCAGAGCGCAGCAGGGCTTTTACGCCCACCACCTGCGCGTCAAAAAAGTTGAAAACGCCCCGGATAAAGGGGAGATTTTTCACCGATTTGGGGGGATTTTTCTTCCGGGGCATGGTTTCCACGCTCAGACCGTCCCTGCCCCGGATTACGACGGCGTCCTTGTCGGGACCTCGCATCATGATCCCCTCGATCAGCGCCTGACCGCCGATCATGGTTTTGAATTTTTCGCAGCATTGGGGTTGTTTCTTTGCCATCCGATTATCTCCTTAGTGGGCAGCGGGCAGGCGCACCGTCACCAGCGTGCCGCCGCCTTCCGCGTTTTCCAGAGTCAGGGTGCCGCCGTGCATCTCCACGATCTCGTCGCAGACCGCAAGGCCGATGCCGGTACCCCGCACGCTGGAACTGCCCTTGTAAAATTTCTTCTTTACCAGAGGAAGCTCGTCCTCCGGGATGCCGGGGCCAAAGTCCCGGATGCGCACAACCACCTGATCGTCCTCGAAGTGGATGTCCGTCTCAATCCGCTTTCCAGAGCCGCCATGCTTGGCCGCGTTGTCCAGAATGTTCAGGAACACCTGCCGCATCCGCTGGGGATCGCAGGGAATCTCCGGGATATCCTCGTCATTTTCCTTGTAGATGAGCTGAATGCCGTCCTGCGCCAGACGGCTGCCGTACATGAACACCGTGTCCTCATACTCGCTGCGCAGGTCGGTCATTTCCACCGCCAGGGTCATGCGCCCATCCTGCATCCGGGTAAAGTCCAGCAGATCCATCACCATTTCCGTCAGGCGCTTGGCCTCGCTGGCAATGATCTTCATGCCCTGCCGGGTCTCCGCGTCCATATTCTCGTCGGCCAGCAGCGTCTCGCTCCAGCCGTTGATCACCGTCAGCGGCGTGCGCAGTTCATGAGACAGCTGGGAAATGAATTCCGCCTGCATCTTCTCATTCTGGGCAATCTTGCTGGACATTTCGTTGATGGTATCCGCGAGGGTGCCGATTTCGTCCCGGTAGGGAGTCTTGATCTGGACGCCGTAGCTGCCGGCGGCAATGCGCTGGGCTTTCTCCGTGATCTCCGCCACCGGGTTCATCACGGTGCGCAGAAAATAGTTGCTGCTCAGCAGCACCACCGCCATCACCGCCGTCAGCACAATGGCGCTGACCATGGCCACCTGAAAAATCTGGGCGTCCACCTTTCGGGTGGAGGTCACATAGCGCAGCACGCCGATGACCTCGCCGTTCGAGTAGATCATGGGGCTGGACACCGCCATAATCCGCTCGCCGGTGTTGGTGTCCTTACCCAGATACGGCTCCGGATACCGGCTCTCCACCGCCTTGGCAATCTCCGGCGTGGCCGGGGACTTGCCCGCCCACTGGCCGTAGGAGGAGGCCACCAATTGTCCGTCCCGGTTGATAAATTGCAGTTCAATGGTATCCTTATCCTCAAAGGTCTGGGCATAGGTGATGCAGGACTGGTAAAACTCGCTGTAGGTCTGGTCAAGATAGGCGGCGAAGAAATCCGTGGTGGTCTTTGCCCGGTATTTCATATCCGATTCCATATTGGAATAGTAATACGCCGCGAAGGAAGCCGTCACCGCCACGACGCAGACAATGCCCAGCGCCAGAACCACACTGGCCGTATTCCGCAGCCAGCGCCTGCGCAGGCCGCCCATGTTATTGATGATCGACTTGAGATCCTTCACCCGTTACGCGCCCCACTTGTAGCCAAGACCCCAGACAGTGGTGATGTAGGTGGGGTTGGCGGTGTCATCCTCGATTTTGATGCGCAGGCGGCGGATGTTCACATCCACGATCTTCAGTTCGCCCTCATAGTCTCTGCCCCAGACCGCGGACAGAATGTCCTCCCGGGACAAGGCTCTGCCCGGGTTCTGCATAAACAGCTTCAAAATGGCATACTCCACCTGAGTCAGGCGGATTCGGTTTCCGTTCTTCTCCAGGGTATGATTCCGGGTGTTCATCACAAAGGGTCCCTGAGTCAGCAGCTCCGAGCTGGCGTTGGTATCCCCGCCGATCCGGCGGTACAGCGCGTCAATCCGGGCTGTCAGCTCCGCAGGGGAGAAGGGCTTGGTCACATAGTCGTCCGCGCCGGTCATCAGCCCTGTCACCTTGTCCATTTCCTGGGTTCTGGCAGTGAGCATGATAATGCCCATCTGCTGATTGGTCGCCCGGATCCGGCGGCACACTTCAAAGCCGTCCATGTCCCCGGGCACCATGATATCCAGAATCGCCACGCCTGTGTCGGGGTTGGCGGCAATGGCATCCAGCGCCTGCTGGCCGTCTCCCGCCTCAATCACATCGTACCCTGCCCGCTTCAGGTTGATAACCACAAAGCTGCGGATATTCAATTCATCTTCCATAATCAGAACTTTTTTCATATGCTACCTCTCTTTAAGTATCTCCCGTTTGCCAGTCCTGACGGATCAGGCGGAAGCTTTCCTTCAAACGTTTTTCCGTGACGCCGTATTCCGGGGACGCCTCCTCCAGCTGCGCCGCATAGGCTACCCCTTCGGCGCGGTACAGGGCAAAGCGCCCGTCCTGCGCCGCCATTTCGTCCCGGTCGCTGCCGGTAAAGACATACAGGGTAAACAGCGGCGACGCGTCCTGATAGGACTCATCCCATATGTAGAAGTGGAAAACGCCATGCTCCTGCTCCACGGTCAGGCGGCTGCCCCAGTCGCTGTCCAGCTGCAGATACCAGCCACCCAGATAATTGTGGAAGGTGTACATCTTGTCCGTCTCCCAGCCGTCCGCGTCGATGGCGTACCAGCGCAGCAGGAATTTCTGCTCATTCTCCCGCCAGTTGGTTACCGCCTTCATGGTCAGCAGACTGGGCAGCTCCAGAATGCCGTCCTCATCGATGTCCTCCGCGTACACATAGTAGTTCAGCAGCGTCCCGATGCTGGTATCTGCCTCCGTGGAGAAGGAAATATTGGTAAAATGCCCTTCTTTCACGGCAAAAATGTCGGTGACAATGGTATTTTCTCCGGAGGAACTGGTCACGAACACCGCCGGTGTCTGATCCTGAAGCTTTCCGGTGGTAATCCGCCGGATGCGGGAGGTGTTCTCCGAAAGCTCCGTTTCCACGGAACGGACGATCTGGCCGTCCCGGTAGCTGTACAGCACCGCCATGCCCCGCTCCGTTTCCGCTTCCCCGGGGCGCAGAACCATCAGTTCCGTCTCCCCGCCGCTTAAATTGCAGGGCAGCATCTTCGTATAGCTGTTGAGCAGCAGCAGCTCCGCGCTGCCGCCCTGAAAGGTATACACCGACACACTGCGCAGCAGCTGATCGCTGACCTGAATGCCCACCACCAGTTCAAAGCCCGGCTTGTCGTCGAACTCCACATATTCCACCTGCTCAAAGGCCTGTCCGTTAAAGCCGATGGTATCCATGGTTCGGCACTTTCCCGTCTCGTCCTGCTGGAAAATCAGCACCTGAAGGGGCTTTTCCGTGGCGCCCTTGGCAAAGACCAGATACTCGTCCACGCCGTCGCCGTTGAGATCCGCCATCTGCACGGTCTGCCGATTTTCGCCGGACTGAGGCGAGGAAAAGGTCATGCCGTACATGGCCGTATCAATGGCGGCCTGCAGCTCCCGGTATTCCTCCGGACGTCTGGGCAGGGCGTACATTTCCTCCACCGTGCGCATGGCGCAGCCGGTCAGGAGCAGCGTGAAAAGCAGCGCAGGGATCAGCAATATTCGCTTTTTCACGGCATCAACTCCTCTCCATCGTATCATATATCATATGCTTATCGGGTAACACAGCGCGCCTCTTGCCTCCCCCCCTCTGGGGGGGAGCCAAGACTCGCAAGGGCAGAAGGCGTGTCCTGTCAGTCTGGCTACACCCTCTCAGTCACGGCTTACGCCGCGCCAGCTCCCCCAAAGGGGGAGCCAAGTCTACCCTTATTTTGCTGAATGAAGTCGATAAGCGAATTATATCATATTTCTTTTCAAAAGGAAAGCTACTTTACCACAACATTTCCCTCACCCAGAACGTTTTTCAGTTCCGTAAGCATACTGTCCGCCAGCAGCGCCCGGGCGCCCCGGCGGCGGCCGGTATCCGCGAAGTACAGCACCACACTGCTGTCCCCGGGGAACATATTCACAATGGCGCGGATTTTGGGGTAGAGCTTTCCGTCCTCTCCCGGCAGGCGCAGATACAGCGTTCCCTGCCGCGGCGCCGGCCGGGTCGGCTCCGGGCTGCTCTTGGCAAAATCCGAGATGAGGCGGGCGCGGTTTATCACAATCTGCGGCTCCTTGTCGTCCCGCAGGGAAAGCCGCCCTGTAATCACCACGGCGCTGCCGTCCCGCAGATAGCCGCCAAATTGATCCAGCACGTTGGAAAACGCCAGCATTTCGATGGAAGCGGTATCGTCCTCCACGGTGATATAAGCCATCACGGAATTGTTGCGGGTGGTCTTCATTTTCACGCTCTGGACGATGCCCGCCACGCTGACAACCTGGTCGTCCGCAAAGGCGCTGTCCTCGTCCATCAGGCTGCCGATGCGCACCACATGGGTGTTGCGCAGGTACGCCCGGTAGTCGTCCATGGGATGCCCGGAAATGTAGATGCCCGTAGTCTCCTTCTCCATGGCCAGCAGGTCGGCTTTTTTCATTTCGTTCAGTTTGGGGATGGGGATTCTCGCGGCGGCGTCGTTCTCCTCCAGCATTCCGAACAGTCCCATCTGTCCCTCCAGATTTTTCTTTCGGGAATCGGCAATGGCGTCCATCATGCTGTCGTACACCGCCAGAAGCTCGCTGCGGTGGTTGCCGAAGCAGTCCGCCGCGCCGCATTTGATGAAATTCTCCACGGCGCGCTTGTTCAGCTCCCCTTCCCCCATGCGTTCGATGAAATCTTCGAGAGATTGGAAGGGGCCGCCCTCGTTCCGCTTTTGCACCATGGTGCGGATCAGACCGCGACCCACATTTTTCACGGCGCCCAGACCGAACCGAATGGCGTCGCCCTCCACGGTGAAGTGATCCTCGGAATGGTTTAAGTCCGGGGGCAGAACGGGGATGCCCAGTTCCTTGCACTCGGCGATGTAGCCGGCAATCTTCCCCGCGGAATCCAGCACGGAGGTCATCAGCGCCGCCATGTACTGCCGGGGATAGTGGCACTTG
This sequence comes from Faecousia sp., assembly GCA_034094395.1. GTDB lineage: Bacteria > Bacillota > Clostridia > Oscillospirales > Oscillospiraceae > Faecousia. The sequence continues at coordinate 4,064 of JAXEAK010000123.1, read as the reverse complement.
AGGTAGGCGGTCTGGTAGGCCACGATGGCGTAGCACACCGCGTGGGCCTTGTTGAAGGCGTAGTTGGCAAAATCCACGATTTCATCGTAAATGGACTGGGCGACCGCCTCGGAAATCCCGTGGCCGACACAGCCGGGAATGTTCTGCGCCGGGTCGCCGTAGACGAATACCCTGCGCTCTTCCTCGATGACCTTCATTTTCTTCTTGGAAATCGCCCGGCGGATGTTGTCCGCCTGACCCATGGTATAGCCGCCCAGTGTCCGGAAAATCTCAATGACCTGCTCCTGATAGACGATGCAGCCGTAGGTGACCTTCAGGATCGGCTCCAGCATGGGGGTTTTGTAGGTGATCTTCCGGGGGTCCAGCTTGTTGGCGATGAACCGGGGGATGGAATCCATGGGGCCGGGGCGGTACAGCGCCACAATTGCCGTAATATCCTCAATGGAGCTGGGCTTCATATTGATGCACACGCCGGTCATGCCGGCGGATTCCAGCTGGAACACGCCCTGCGTCTTGCCCTCGGAGAGCATAGCGAAGGTTTCGGCATCGTCATCCGGGATATTCTTGATGGTAAAATCCGGTACAATTCTGCGGATTTCCTTCTCCGCGTCGTCGATCACCGTCAGGTTCCGCAGTCCCAGAAAGTCCATTTTCAGCAGACCCAGCTCCTCGATGGTGGTCATGGTATACTGGGTGACGATGGTATCGTCGTTGCAGGAAAGGGGCACATAGCTGCACACCGGGTCGGCGGTGATTACCACGCCGGCGGCGTGGGTAGAGGAATTCCGGGGCATTCCCTCCAGGCGCATGGCGGTGTCGATGAGGGTTTTCACCCGCTCGTCCCCGTCGTACAGTTCCTTCAGCTTGGGGCTGACCTCCATGGCCTCCTTCAGGGTGATGTGAGGCGTGCCCGGCACCAGCTTGGCAACCACGTCGGTTTCCGCGTAGGTAAAGTTCAGCGCCCGTCCCACGTCCCGGATGGCGCCCCGGGCGGCCATGGTGCCGAAGGTGGCAATCTGCGCCACATGGTCGGAGCCGTACTTGCGCATGACGTAGTCAATGACCTCCTGACGGCGCTCCTGACAGAAATCCGTGTCGAAATCCGGCATACTCACCCGTTCCGGGTTCAAAAACCGCTCGAAAATCAGGGAGTATTTCATGGGATCCACTTCGGTGATGTGCATACAGTAGGCCGCGATGGAGCCTGCGCCGGAGCCGCGCCCGGGGCCGACGGGAATCCCCTGCTCCTTGGCGTAGCGGATAAAGTCCCAGACGATGAGGTAGTAGTTTACATAACCCATGCTGCTGATGACGCCGATCTCATATTCCAGACGGTCGGCGTATTCCTTGGGCGCGTCGGGGTAGCGCTCCCGGAAGCCGTTGTAGCACAGCTCCCGGAAATAGCCCTCGTTGGTATACCCCTCCGGCACCGGGAAGGCGGGCAGATGGTACTCGTGGAAGGTAAATTCCAGATTGCACCGCTCGGCGATCCGGGCGGTATTTTCAAAGGCCTCGTCCAGTCCGGGGAACAGCTGCCGCAGCTCCTCCTCGCTTTTGACGTAGAATTCCTCGGTCTGGAATTTCATGCGATTGGTATCGTTCACGGTTTTGCCGGTCTGGATGCACAGCAGCACGTCCTGCATCTGGGCGTCCTCCCGGCGCAGATAATGGGCGTCGTTGGTCACCACCAGGGGCAGTCCCGTCTCCCGGGCAAGACGCTGCACGCCCTGATTCACCGGCAGCTGCTCCGCAATGCCGTGATCCTGCAATTCCAGGAAGAAATTGCCCTCGCCGAAAATTTCCGACAGTCTCAGCGCGTATTGCTTCGCCCCATCGTAGTCCTCCTGCATGAGGTACTGCGGGATAGCGCCGGCAAGGCAGGCGGACAGGGCGATCAGTCCCTCGTGGTGCTGCTGCAGCAATTCCAGATCCACCCGGGGTTTGCCGTAAAAGCCGTGGATAAAGGCCTCGGACACCAGATAGCACAGGTTTTCGTAGCCCTTCCGATTCTCGCACAGCAGCACCAGATGGTAGGGATCGTTGTCCTGCCCGTGCACCTTGTCCGTCATCCGGCGCCGGGCGACATAGACCTCACAGCCGATAATGGGCTTGATCCCCGCCGCCTTGGCGGCCTTGTAGAAATCAATGCAGCCGTACATGACCCCATGGTCGGTAATGGCCACGGCGGTCTGTCCCAGCTCCTTCACCCGATCCATCAGTCCGTCGATACGGCAGGCGCCGTCCAGAAGGCTGTATTCTGTATGTAAATGTAAATGGACGAAACTCATTGTGCCTCCTCCCTTGCGAACGCCGTCAGCTTCTTCATGCGGTTGTTCATGGCGGGCTTGGTGATGGGCGGTTCCATCATATCCGCCAGCTCGGACAGCGACGCGGAGGGATTTTGTTCCCGGGCATAAGCCGCCTGCTTTAATTTGTCCGGCAGCTTGTCCAGCAGTCCCTGTTCCCGCAGAACCCGAATGGCGGCCAGCTGCTCCTGCGCCGCCTCCACCACCTTGGAGGTATTGGCATCGTCGCAGTTGCAGCGGCGGTTGACCTCGTTGTTCAGTTCCTTTTCCAGCCTTGCTTCCATAATGCCCATGGCCGCCACCGGCGCGCCCAGACGAGCCAGAAAATCCGAGATCTGTTCGCTCTGCTTCAGGTACAATACCTGAGCGCCGCCCCGCCGGGCGGTTTTTGGGGTGAAATCCATAACCTCCCGGATCAGCAGTTCCGACTCCCGGGCAACATACGGATGGGTGGTGGCCAGTTCCATATGGTAGCCCTTGCCGGGGTCGGTGACGCTGCCTCCCGCCAGAAACGCGCCCCGGAGGAAGGACACCTTGCAGCACTCCTCCTCCACCACCGGGTAATTGACGTGCAGCGCCAGGGTATCGCCCAGATCAAACCCGAAGGCAGCCATGATCCTGCGCAGCTTCTCCCGATCCCGAATCTGGAACACCAGCTTGCCGGGGGCGTCAGGGATGGGACAGCTGTCGAATTCCAGATCAAAGGCTTTCTTAAACAGTTTCGGCAGAATCCCGCCAAATTCCCGGCTTTCCGTAATGATCTTAATGCCGTCGTCCTGAAAGCTGTTGCAAAACAGCAGAATGCCGAAGCACTGAGCCATCGCGCAGCAATGGCTGTGGGGCAGGCTGCGGCAAACCTCCGCCCGGGCGGCGGAGGAAAAGGAGATTGACATAAAAACACCATTCTTTCTACAGCGTCTGCCATGCCTTCCCCTCTGGGGAAGGTGGCAGCCCGTAAGGGCTGGCAGTGGGGGTGACGTTCCCTCTCAGTCACGGCTCATGCCGTGCCAGCTTCCCCAGAGGGGGAGCCAAACATTTACCAAATCCGGATCTCCGGCTCTAAGCGGATGCCGGTTTTCTCAAAAACCTGATCGGACACGGTTTCCAGCAGGGTTCTGACCTCCTGCGCCGTGGCGCCGCCTAAGTTTACGGCAAAGCCCGCGTGCTTTTCGGAGATGCCCGCGCTGCCCACCCGGAAGCCCTTCAGCCCTGCCTGTTCGATCAGCGCTGCGGCATAGCCGCCTTTCGGACGTTTGAAGGCCGACCCGGCGGAGGGCAGATCCAGCGGCTGGGACGCGGAACGCCGGGCAATCAGCTCCTTCATCCGGGCTTTGACCGTCTCCGGCGCCGACGGGGTCAGGCGGAATTCCGCGCAAAGCACAATGTCGCCCGTATCCTCCAGCAGACTATGGCGGTAGGAGAAATTCATCTCTTCCCCGGACAGCCAGCGGCTTTCCCCCTGCCGGTTCATGGTCTTTACCCGCTGGCACACCTGACAGATCTCGCCGCCGTAAGCGCCTGCGTTCATATAGACACCGCCGCCCACGGTGCCGGGGATGCCATGGGCAAATTCCAGCCCGGACAGTCCCAGATTGGCGGCAAACACCGCCGCCCGGCTCATGGTCACGCCCGCCATCACCCGGATGCAGGTGTCCGACAGCCGCTCCATTCCGCTTAAGGCATCCTTCAGGCAGATCACCAGCCCGGAAACTCCCTCGTCCGGCGCCAATACGTTGGTTCCTGCCCCTAAGATAGCGC
>JAXEAK010000122.1:0-20078 GCA_034094395.1 Faecousia sp. | reverse complement strand
GATATCGATCAGTCTCTTGTGGGTTCTGCGCTCGAACTGCTCACGGCTGTCCTTGTTGACGTGGGGAGAGCGAAGGATGGTAACAACTTCCTTCTTGGTGGGCAGCGGGATGGGGCCGGAAACCTGTGCGCCGTTGCGCTTAGCGGTCTCCACGATCTTTGCCGCGCTGGAGTCGATCAGCTGGTGATCGTAAGCCTTCAGCCGAATGCGGATCATCTGGTTTGCCATGGTTTGTTTTCCTCCTTGAATATCGTACTCAGTTTGCGTGGTGGCTGGGTACGGTCGAACTAACTTGTCCGCGCCGCCGTGCGTATCACTCTAAGCCATGAAAAATGGCCGACCGAGGCCGACCCCTTCCCATAGGCGCAGCGATATACGCAAGCGCATACAAGGCAGTTCAGCCGCCCGATGACCGGACATACTCCGCGGAAGTTACCGTTTTTCAACGCAATCTCCCGCATCATCGCAGTGCACGCGCAGAGTCTCCCTACACGCGCTCAATTATGATACCACCCATAATCCCAATTGTCAAGAAAAATTTCAGGAAAAATCACAAAGTTTGGATTTATTTTTCGTACAATCTGCGGCATACCTTTTTCATTCTACCGGTTCCTTTTTCCCCATTGCAAGAGTAAGATCATCGCCCGCCCTGCGCTCTTCCGTACCTTTCAGGCTTGCCTGATAGGTAATCTCCCACTCCGGGTACAGCTCCCGCTTCCGGTGGATAGCTGTTTGGAGAATTTTCTCAATTTCATCTTCATTTGCCTGCATGATGGCGGCCATCATCTCTTCCATATCAGCCCCTCCTCGCTATAGTGTCTTTATACAGACACTATTCCAAACCATATTTTACTGTGATAATAGGGAAAAATCAAGTAGGAATTTCTTTGGGGGCGTGCGCATGATAACCTATGATAAGCTGTGGCAGACAATGAAGGAGCGGGGCGTGACACAGTACGACCTGTATACCCACCACAACATCAACCGTTCTCTCATCAACCGGCTCAAGCACAATCAGAACGTGGAAACCAACACGCTGGATCGGCTGTGCAACATTCTGAACTGCCGGATCGAGGATATCATGGAGCACTTCCCTGACGACAATGTATTTTAATGGCAAAACCGGGTGATCACTCACCCGGTTTTCGTTATGGAAAAACCCCGCCGCTTTTTTTCGCGGCGGGTCATTTCACTTGATTTCCCAGATCTTGATCTGGCTGGATTTTTCATAAAGCCGCAGATAGCTTTCATACCGGCTCTGTTCGATGTCCCCGGCCTCCACCGCCGCCCGGACGGCGCAGTCCGGCTCTTTCCGGTGGGAGCAGTCGTCAAAGCGGCATTTCCCAAGGTAACCGCCGAAATCCGGGAACGCATACTGAAGATTCTCCTTCAGAATCAGCTCCATCTGGTCGGTGTCGAAGGAGGAAAAACCCGGGGTATCTGCTACATAGGTATTTTCGCCCAGACGATACAGTTCCACATGGCGGGTGGTGTGCCGTCCACGACCCAGCTTCTCGGAAACCTCTCCCGTTTCCAGATGCAGTTCCGGGGCAAGGCGGTTGAGAATGCTGCTCTTTCCCACGCCGGAATTGCCGGTGAAGGCAGTCAGCTTGCCTTCCAGCAGGGCGCGCAGCTGGGGCACGCCTTCGCCGGTTTCCGCACTGGTGCAGATCACCGGGAAGCCTGCGTGCTGATAAATCCGAACCAAATCAATCGCCGGATCCAGATCGCACTTGTTGACACACAGAACTACCTGCACGCCCTGATCGCCCGCGATGGCGGACACCCGGTCAATGAGAAACGGCTCCGTCACCGGGTTCACATTGGCGGCAAATACCACCAGCGCATCCACGTTGGCAACCGCCGGACGGATGAAATGATTCTTCCGGGGAAGGATTTTTTCCACCATACCCTTGCCCTTTTCCACGGAAATCTCCACCAGATCGCCGGTGAGAGGAGAATTGCCCTCTTTGCGCAGGATTCCCCTTGCCCGGCAGGAAATCAACCCCTCCGGGGTCTGGACATCGTAAAAGCCGCTGATGGAGCGCAGAATCCGCCCCTGTGATTTTTGGGTCATGAATCAGTTAAACTCCACTTTCCTCGTTTCCAGGAACTCGCCGTCGATATACAGATCATAGTAGACGGTGCCTCTTCCGGACAGGTCAAAAATCACGGCCTTCGCACCGGGCGGAACCAGCTTGGAGAACAGCACGTCCCGGGTGCCGCCCAGGCACACATCCAGCCGGTACTCCTCGTCGCTTTCCGGCACTACCCAGGACACGCTGAAGGGCGGCACCGTATCCTGCGACTCCGTTTCCTCGGTGTTCGCCGTCTCCTCCATGCCGGTAGAATACTGAATGATGATCTCGGAGGAGGCGTCCACCGTGTCATTCTTGGCAACGGACTGGAAAACCACCTCGTTTTTCGGCTTCATGCTCTCCATCGGCTCATAGCGAACGTTGGTAAAGCCCAGCTGGGTCATCAATTCCTTCGCGCGGCTCAGTTCCAGACCAATCACATTGGGCATGGAAAGCTCCACCACATCCGGGCCGGTGCTGACGTAAATATAGATGGTCTGACCCGCGGTGACCTCGGAACCCGCCTCCGGATCCGTCCGGGTGACCACGCCAGCTTCGTAGACGTAGCTGGCTTCCCGCTTCTTCAAGGGCTTGAAGCCCTGACTTTCCAGCATTTTGTAGGCCTCCTCCGCATCGGCGCCCACAAAATTATCCAGCATTTTGACCTCCGGCTCCGGCCCCATGCTCACGGTCAGCCAGATGTCCGAGCCCCGCTGAACCCGCGTGCCGCCCACAGGCTCCTGAGCAATAATTTCGTCCTTGGGGTGAATATCGCTGTACTGCTGGGGAAGCAGACGAATGTTGAAATCCGGATGCGCCTGCGCCAGTGCCGTATTGTAAACCCCGCCGGTGAGGTAGGGCACCTCCACCGTGTCCTTCTCCTGATTCAGCAGCGCGCCGTTGAACAGGGCAATCAGGAACAGAATCATGGCAAACACCGTCACGGCGCTGCAAATCACCACGGCCGTGGTCGCCACCCGGCTGCGCTGGGTGTCTTTCTTCTTTGTTTCCTGCTTGCGGCGCTTTTGGGTTCTCAGTTCGCCGTCCCGGGTGCTCACGTGGGCAGACACGTTGCCTGCGTGCCGGGCAGGCGGCTGCTGAGGCATAGAAGCCGGCCGTTCTCCAGTCTTTGCCTGCACCTTCTTCTCCGCCGTGGTCAGAGGAATCCCTGCCGTTGGAATTGTCCGGGTGGCGTCGTCCAGCAGGGTATGATAGTCAAACACAATGGCCGGATTCTTCCGGAATTCCTCCATGTCCTGAAGCATTTCCGTTGCGGAGACGTAACGATCCCGCACCTCCAGAGCCATGGCCTTCATGATGATCTGCTCCAGACCCGTGGGAATGTTGGGGTTGTAGACGGAAGGCCGCGGGGCGCCGCCGTTGATGTGCTGAATGGCCACGGACACTGCCGATTCTCCGTCATAGGGCGGGCGGCCTGCCATCATCTCATACATGACTACGCCCAGAGAATACAGGTCGGAACGGTTGTCCGTGTGGCCGCCCTTCGCTTGCTCCGGAGAGATGTAATGCACGCTGCCCAGGGCTTCTTTGGTCAGGGTATTGCTCTTGTTCATCACCCGGGCAATTCCGAAGTCCATGACCTTCACAGAGCCGTTTTTCAGCACCATAATGTTGTGGGGCTTGATGTCCCGATGGATAATGCCACGGCTGTGGGCGTGCTCCAGGCCCTTGGCGATCTGCATGGAAAAATGCAGCGTCTCCTTCCAGTTGAGGATGCCCTTCTTTTCCATGTATTCCTTCAGGGAAATACCGTCGATCAGCTCCATCACAATAAAGTTGGCGCTGTCGGAGGTGGAAACATCGTAAACCTGTACAATGTTGGGGTGGCTCAGCATGGCCACGGCCTCGCCCTCCGCCCGAAAGCGGCGGCGGAATTCCTCGTCCCTGGCAAATTCATCTTTCAGTATCTTAATCGCAACCAACCGGTTCAGCCGATGGCAGCGCGCTTTATAGACAACGGCCATGCCGCCGGTTCCGATGACCTCCAGGATCTCGTACCGTCCATCCAGCAGCCGTCCAATATATTGATCCATAAATGCAATAGGCTCCTTTCGGCTCAAACCAGAATCAGAACGCTGGTCACATTATCCGGCGCGCCACGGCTCTTGGCAATTTTCAGCAGCCGCTTGCAGCAATGGTGCTTATTCACGCCGTGGGCAACCTCAAACAGAATCTCCTGATCGTCCATGAGATTGCTCAGTCCATCGGAACAGAGGAGCACATAGTCTCCCTTGCTCACGCTCCAGTGGAAGATGTCGCATAACACCACCGGTTCCGTACCGATGGCGCGGGTGATGTAATTTTTGCCCGGATAGGTCTTGGCGACCTCCGCCGTCAGGTCTCCCCGATCCACCATCATCTGCACCAGCGAGTGATCCTTGGAGATCTGCTGAATACCGGATCGGTTGATGCCATATGCCCGGCTGTCGCCCACGTTGACCACCGTGGCCTTATCCCCGCGCACCAGTGCCGCTACCAGCGTAGTACCCATCCCGTCAAATTCCTCAAACTGCGCACTCTGGTCGTACACCGTGAAGTTCGCCAGCTTCACCGCACTGCGCAGCATCTGGTCGATTCTGTCGGACTCCATGCCGGTGACCCAGGTGCGTCGAATCTCCTCCACGAAGACCTCCATGGCTAGGGTGCTGGCGATATTGCCGGATTTGGCGCCGCCCATGCCGTCGCAGACCACGCACAATAGCGTCTCCCGGTCCAGCTGTTCAATTTGGTAGGCGTCCTGATTTTGCTTCCGGACGCAGCCAGGATCGGTAAGTCCCCAGCTCTGCATAAGCGCAGCACCTCTCTTCTTCTGATTCTCTTCTTTTAATGACGCTCTTTCTGGAATTTTCTGCGAAGCTGGCCGCAGGAGGCATCAATGTCCCCGCCCAGCGTACGGCGGACGGTTGCCGTCACGCCGCCGTCCTCCAGCGTCTTCTGGAACCGGGCTACCGCTTCCCGGGAACTGGGCTTCAAAGGACTTTCCTCCACATGATTCAGCGGAATCAGATTCACATGGGCGCCCAGACCCTTCAGCAGCTGCAGCAGCTCCCTTGCATTTTCGGGGGAATCGTTCACACCGTCGATCATGGCGTATTCAAAGTGAATTCGCCGCCCCGTGGCGTCATAATACCGGCGGCAGGCCGCCAGCAGTTCCTCGATGGGATATGCTTTGTTCACAGGCATGACCTGGCTGCGAACCTCGTTGCTGGAACCGTGCAGGGAGATGGCCAAGCTGATTTGCAGCTTTTTTGCCGCCAGAGCGTCGATTTTCGGCACCAGTCCGCAGGTAGACAGGCTGATATGGCGCATGGAAATGTTCATACCGTCGGGGCTGTTCACCAGCTCCAGAAAGCGCATGACGTTGTCAAAGTTGTCCAGCGGCTCGCCAATGCCCATGAGCACAATGTGGGACACCGGCAGTCCGGAATCGATTTGCGTAAACAGCACCTGATCCAGCATCTCAAACGGCTCCAACCGCCGCACCAGACCGCCCAAGGTGGACGCGCAGAAGGCACATCCCATGCGGCAGCCCACCTCCGTGGAGATGCATACGGTGTTGCCGTAGCGGTAGCGCATAAGCACTGTCTCCACGCAGTTGCCGTCAGACAGCTGCCAGAGATATTTGATGGTGCCGTCCTTCTGAGATTCCTGCTTCCGTACCACCCGCGGCACATAGATGGGGTAATTCTGCGTCAGGGATTCCCGCAGCGCTTTGGGCAGGTTGGTCATCTCATCGTAGGAGCGGACGCCCTTATGCAGCCAAGTAAACACCTGCTTTGCCCGGAAGGCGGGTTGACCCAGCTGTTTTAAGATGTCAGCCAATTCCGGCTGGGTCAGAGATTTCAGGTTCATGCTTTCCTCCGCAGACGGCAGATGAAAAAGCCGTCGGTATCGTACTGTCCGGGAATCAGCGTCAGCATCCCGGTTTCATTTGTGGGAAATCCGTCCGGCAGCGGCAGGGGTTCCGTGAAAAAGTCCCCGTGGCGTTCCAGAAAGGAACGAACCACTTCCTCATTCTCCCTGCGCAGCACCGTGCAGGTGGAATAGAGCAACACGCCGCCCTTTTTCACATAACGGGACTGGTTTTCCAGAATTTTCAGCTGCAACTGTGGCAGATCCCGGATTTCATCCAGATTTTTGTACCGGATATCCGGCTTTTTCCGGATGATTCCCAAGCCGGAGCAGGGAACGTCGGCAATCACCGCGTCCATAGCTTCTTCCCATTCCGGGGCAAACGCCGCGGCGTCCTGAAGCCGCGCCGTGATATTGGTCAGGCCCAGCCGTCCCGCGCCGGCAGAAATCAGGCCGGTCTTGTGGGGGTGAATGTCGCAGGAAACGATTTCTCCCCTGCCGCCCATGGCAATGGACGCGGCAAAACTCTTTCCTCCGGGAGCGGCACAGCAGTCCAGCACCCGCGCTCCCTTCTCAGGCAGCCCGGCGCACAGCACACTGAGCTTCGCCGCCGGATCCTGCACATAAAACAGTCCTTCCCGGAAGGCATCCAGCCCTTCCAGATCTCCCGTACCGGACAGAATCAGACAGTCCTGCATCCAGTCATGGGGACGAACAGCAACCCCAGCGGCTTCCAGCGTTTCCTGAAGGACGCGGGCAGTGGTGCGCAGGGTATTCACCTGCACCACCGTGTCCGGGGCGGCGTTATCCGCAATCAGCATAGGCTCCAGCGTTCCCTTGGGAAGATTTGCCTTCAAAAGGGAAATCAGTGGATCAGGATGGCTATAGCGGTCGGCATAAGAGGTCGGCTCCTGTAACTGCCCCCGGGTGCGCACAGCAGTGCGCAGCACACCGTTGACCAGCGACGCCGCTTTTGGATTTTTGCAGTATTTCTTCGCCAGCGCCACGGATTCATTCACCGCCGCGCTGTCGGGAATCTTGTCCAGTTCATACAGCTGGTACAATCCCAGATGGAGGATGTCCCGCACCACCGGGTGCAGATCCTTCAACTTGCCGGTAAGCAGCTGCTTGAGGTAAAAGTCCAGCCTGCCCCGGTTCTGGGCAACGCCGTAGCACAGTCTCGTTGCCAGCGCTGCGTCCCGGCTGTCCAGCCGATCCCGGCGGATGCAGGTTTTCAGCACACCGTTTGGCCATGCCCCGTCCCGGCGGCAGGCAATCAGCGCATTCAACGCCGTTTCCCGGGCGCCCATCAGCTTTCCAGAGGATGACCCCGGAAATAGTCCGGCGCCGCCATCCGTTTGCCGCCCTCGGCCTGCAAGCTGGTAATTTCTACCGCACCTTCGCCGCAGGCAATCACCAGACCGGTTTTGGTCAAGCCCAGAATCTGCCCCGGCGTTCCGCTGCCGGAAACCACCCGGGTATCGTGCACCTTGAAGGTCTTGCCCTGCAGCACCATGGTGGCCACCGGCCAGGGATGGAGTCCGCGCACCTGATTATGCACCTGTACCGCAGACCTGCTCCAGTCAATGGGGCACATGGTCTTGTCCAGCATGGGGGCGTAGGAAACTTCTTCCGGATTCTGGGGCACGGCAGGAACCTTCCCCTCCCGGGCAAACCGGGTCAGGGTTTTGCTCAGCAGATCCGCGCCCAGCACTGCCAGCCTATCCAGCAGCTCACCGGCGGTTTCGTTCTCGCCAATGGGCGTTTTGGAAACGTCGATCATGTCGCCGGCGTCCATTTCCCGGCACAAATACAGTGCCGTCACGCCGGTTTCCGCACGTCCGTCCAGCACCGCCCACTGATAAGGGGCGCTGCCCCGGTATTGGGGCAGAATGCTGGCATGGATATTGATGCAGCCAAATGTGGGCACATCCAGCACCTTCTGGGGCAGGATTCTGCCATAAGCCACCACGGCGCAGATGTCGGGTTTCAGTGCCCGGAGCTGCTCCACAGTTTCCTCCTCCCGGAAAGAATCCGGCTGGAATACCGGGATTCCGGCGCTCAGCGCCACTTCCTTCACGGGAGAAGCAACCAGCTTCATGCCCCGTCCCTTGGGGCGGTCGGGCTGGGTATACACGCCCACGACTTCAAAGCCGTCGGCCAGAATCTGTTTCAGGCAGGTCGCCGCAATGTCCGGCGTCCCCATAAATACCACGCGCAAGGCAGTTCCTCCGTTATGCTTCGTCAGAGGCCAGCTCCTCATCGGTAAGGAACCGCTCCATGACCTCGGTGTACACAATGCCGTCCAGATGATCCAGTTCATGGCAGAAGCACCGGGCGATCAGTTCTTCGCCCTCCGCCTCAAACCACTCGCCGTTCCGGTTCTGGGCGCGCACTTTGGCATAGTTGGGGCGCTTCACCAGACCGTACTTGCCGGGTACGCTGAGGCAGCCCTCTGCGCCGACCTGCTCGCCGCTGGTTTCCAGCAGAGTGGGGTTGACCAGCTCCAGAATCTCCTCACCGGTGTCCACGATGACCACCCGGCGCAAAATACCCACCTGAGGAGCGGCAAGCCCTACGCCGTTGGCTTCCTTCAGCGTCTGTGCCATATCGTCCAGCAGCTTATGAAGCTTTCCGTCAAATTTTTCCACCGGCCTGCATACCTTGTGCAGGGCGGGATCCTTGTCTGTCAGAATCTTCCGCAGTCCCATACAACTTTCCCTTTCTCTACATATCGTAGCCATTGACATCAATAAACGCGCTGACGCCCCGGTTGGCCTTGTCTTTGCTGAACTGCTGCAGTAGCGAGATCAGCAGCAGTCGAAGCTGCTTTGTCATCCGACAGCGCAGGGTCAGCTGATACCGGAAATGATAGTTTACTTTCGGCACCACGCAGGGGGCAGGCCCCAGCACGGTGCACCGCTCCCCGGTATAGGGTGGCTGCCGCAAACAAGCGTTCAGACTGTCCCGGAACACCGCCGCGCCCCGAATAACCGCCGTTTCTTCCTGCCCTGTAAAGGTCACGGCCGCAATGTCCCCAAATGGGGGTGCCTGCTGCGCCTGCCGCAGCCTGATTTCCAAATCATAGAACCCGTCATAGTCCTGTTTTGCCGCCAGCCGGATCACCTGATGCTCCGGCTGCAGCGTCTGAATCACCGCCCGGCCGGCGGTATCGCCCCGCCCGGCGCGGCCGACTACCTGAGTCAGCATATTAAACGTCGTCTCCCCCGCCCGGTAGCCGCCGGTGTACAGGCTGAGATCTGCATCCAGAACGCCCACCAGCGTCACATTGGGCAGATTCAGCCCTTTGGCGACCATCTGTGTGCCCAGCAGAATGGGGACGTTTTCCTTCTGAAAATGCTCCAGAATTTTCTCGTGAGTATTCACCGCGCTGACCGTATCCGTATCCATGCGGCTGGTCTCCATATCCGGAAACAGGGCGGCAAGTTCCTGCTGCACCTTCTGGGTGCCGGTGCCGATGGCCTTCAGCGGTCCGCCGCAGGAGGGGCACCGCGCAGGCGCCAGCTGAGAAAAGCCGCAGTAATGGCACATCAGCCGGTTGTTGGCGCTATGATAGGTCAGATGCACGTTGCAGCGGGGACATTCCGGGGTTTTCCGGCAGTCCACGCATACCAACGCCCGGCTGTTGCCCCGGCGGTTTAAGAGCAGAATGGTCTGCTTGCCCGCGTCCCGGGTCTGCAGGATGGCCTCCCGCAGAGGGATGCTCAGGGAGGTGTCGTTGCCCAGCTTCAGTTCCTCCCGCATATCCACAATGTCCACCTCCGGCAGGGGTCTGCCGTTATAGCGCTGGCGCAGGGTATACAGGCGGTAAGCGCCAGACTTCGCCCGGTACATACTCTCGATGGACGGCGTTGCGGAACCCAGCAGCACCAGCGCGTTTTCCTTTGCGCCCCGCCAGATGGCCACTTCCTTCGCCGCGTACCGGGGATTGCTTTCGGATTTGTAGGAGTGCTCCTGCTCTTCATCCAGAATAATCAGTCCCGGTATACAGGGGGCAAACACAGCGCTGCGGGTGCCGACTACCACTCTGGCGTCGCCCTGCTTGACCCGTTTCCACTGATCGCAGCGCTCCGCCGCGGACAGGCTGCTGTGCAGCACCGCCACCTGATTGCCAAAATAGGCCGCAAGGATTCCCAGCAGTTGGGGCGTCAGGGCAATTTCCGGCACAAGAAGCATGGCGCTCTTCCCCTGCTCCAGGCACTGCTGAATCAGGCGAATATACACGGAGGTTTTCCCCGATCCGGTGACACCATACAGCAGGGCGACTCCGGGCACCTTCTGATTCATCTGTTCCCGCAGCCCATCAAAGCAGGTCTGCTGCTCCGCGTTCAGTACCAGCGGCCCATCCAGTTTGGCAGGCCTGATTTCCCGGCACCGCAGTACCGGCCGCTCCGTTAACGTCAGGTAGCCCAAGCTTTCCAGCCGATGCACCGTCGTCATGGATGCCCCGGTAAAATAGCACAGATCCTTTGCGGCTACGCTGCCCACGCTGCACATCAGTTCCAGCACCTGTCGCTGCATGGCGGCGGACTTGGGGCGGCTGGCAGCGTAGGCCATGGCGTCCTCCGGGGAGGAGGCCAGAGTCACAATTTTCTCGGATCTGTCATTGGTCTTTCGCAGATAATCCGTCTGAGCGGACACCCACTTTTTGCGCACAAGGTAGGAAAGCACATCCGACAGCTGCTCTTCGTCCGGGATCAAGCTTCGCAGAGCCGATTCCTCGGCCTGCCCGCCAAGACTCTCCAGCAGTTGGAGCACCTCCGCTGCGTTTTCCTTGCGGACGGTCTTTTCCTTCCAGCTGAGGTCATCCGTAAGCGTTACCGTCCGCTTGGTGCGAAACCACAGGCCTGCCGGGAGCATCACCCGGACAGCATCAAAGAAGGTGCAGAAATACCGCTCCCGCAAAAAAGCTGCCAGCCGCAGCTGGCTTTCCGTAAGCAGCGGCGTTTCATCCAGACAGCTTTCGATGGCCTTCAGCTTGTTCTCGCTGCTCTCCTCCACCGTCAGAACGATTCCCTCCGTGCGCTTATTGGCGCGGCCGAAGGGCAGCATTACCCGCTGCCCGGGCTGAAGCGTCATATTCTCGGGGATCCGGTAGGAGTAGGGCTTGTCTATGGCAAAATTTGCCGCACAGACAGCAACTTTCGCAATCATAGCGTCCCCCCTCCCGCAGGATCAGTTCTTGTATTCGTCCTTTACGGTCGCGGACAGCTTGCCTTCCGCAACCTCCTGAATAGCCATCGTCACAGGCTTCTCCGGCAGTTCCTCCTGAAGTGCCTCCGCCTCCGCCGCAATCTGACGGGCGCGGTGCGCCACCAGGTTCACCAGCAGATAGCGGCTGTCAACGTGTTCCAGCAATTCAGCAACAGGTGGGTACAACATAATTTCAATCCTCCAATAGAAATAAACATTCACATCATTCGTTGAAAGTGCAAAATCTATCATTATCACCTTAGTCGGCGATAATCTGCAAAATTTCCTCGGCGCAGCGCTCCGGGTCATCGTTGACCACTACATGGTCGTACCAGCTTCGCTGCTCCATTTCCCAGATTGCCCGCTCCATACGCATCCGGATCTGCTCTTCCGAAGTATCTCCTCTGCCACGCAGGCGGCGCTCCAATTCTTCCAGAGAGGGCGGCATAATAAAGATCAGCAAGGCATCCGGCACGCGCTCCCTCACCTGCTTTGCGCCGGCAGGCTCAATATCCAGCAGCACGGGGCCATGGGTCTGCTTTTCTTCCGCCTGCGCCCGGGGCGTCCCATAGTAATTCGCCGCATGGGCATCGTATTCCAGAAACTCCCCATTCCGGATCATTTCCTCAAATTTTTCCCGGGTGACAAAGTAGTAGTGCACGCCGTCCACCTCACCGGGTCGGGGCGGCCGGGTAGTCGCGGAGACGGAAAAGGACAAGTCCTTCCGTTTCTTCATCATGATGCCCAAAACCGTGCCTTTTCCTACGCCGGAAGCACCGGAAATCACCACAAGTTTTCCCTTGCTCATTGCTCTTCCTCCTTCTCCGCTTCCTGATTGCCCATCCAGCGGGCATAAATCGTCTCCGTCGGAATTGCGGACAGAATCACATGGTCGGTATCCATCAGGATCACCGCCTTGGTCTTTCGCCCGTAGGAGGCGTCGATGAGCATTCCCCGATCCCGGGCTTCCTGCACCACTCGTTTAATGGGCGCGGAATCCGGAGCCACAATGGCCAGCAGCCGGTTTGCCGCCACCATACTGCCAAATCCGATGTTGATCAGCTTCATACTCCGCCTCCAACCCCTTCCCTTTACTCAATGTTCTGGGTCTGCTCCCGGATCTTTTCCAACTCCGCCTTGATATCCACCACAATCCGGGCAAGCCTTACGTCGGAGCACTTGGAGCCGATGGTATTGCTCTCCCGGTTCATCTCCTGCAGCAGGAAGTCCAGCTTCCGTCCGATGGCGCCGCCGCTGGTGAGCATATTGTTCATCTGATCCAGATGGCTTCTCAGGCGGACAGTTTCCTCATCTACGGCAATCTTGTCCGCGAAAATGGCAGCTTCCGTCAGGATGCGGCTTTCGTCGATGGCGGTGCTTGCCAGCACCTCTTTCAGTTTGGTTTCCAAACGGGTGCGGTAATCCGCCACCGTCTGACCGCTGCCGGCCTCCACCTGCGCAACCAGAGAGAGAATGGTCTGTCCACGGCCGCGCAGATCCTTCTCCAGAGCGCTGCCTTCCGCGCTGCGCATGGCGTCAAACTGCTTCAGCGCCTTGTTCACCACGCTCATCAGGTCGGCCAGCAGCTGCTCCTCATCCACCTCCGGCTTGTCCACGGTGAATACATCCGGCATCCGGGATAGTAAGCTGACACTGATATCCTCCCGGATGCCGTAGTCCTTCGCCATCTGGTGCATGGCATCCAGATACCCCTCTACCATAGCCGTATTCAGGGTGATTTTTACATCCTCCGCACTCTCAGAGCGCAGGGAGATGAACACGTCCACCTTGCCCCGGGAGATGGCAGTCTTTACCGCCTGCTTCACTGCGTCCTCCGCAAAGGACAATGCTCTGGGCAGCTTCACGGTACAATCCAGATACCGGTTGTTGACGGATCGCAGTTCCACCGTGAATTCCCGTCCGTTCACCGTTTCCACAGCCCGACCGTAGCCGGTCATACTTTTAACCATCGCTCGTTTCCTCTTTTCTCGCGGTTTGCAGAGGCGCAGCTTCCGCAAACGCGGTAATGGTATAACGCAAATCCGCTTTTTTTACAACCATCCGATCGTAGAGCACCACAATTCCCACGCCCAGCAGGAAGCCAAGGCCACCGCCCAGAGCGCCAAAATGCCCCGGCAAGGTTCCCAGATAGTAGCCGAGGAAAAACAGAACCAGCGGCAAAACATACAGCACCGCCGCTGCCTTCAGAACGGGTGCAGTGGAGGATTCCACCTTCACCAGATCCCCCGGTGCCGCACCGATGGGGTTGTCGGCGGTGAAGAGCACCGCCTCCTTAGCCGCGCCGCATCCGGAGCACTTGTGGCAGTCCCCGGAGCAGGCGCTTTCCCGGACATGGATCACCTGGGCGGTTCCGTTACCGTACACCGCTCTTACCTTTACCAGCTGCTCCATATCAGCCTCCCGCTGCCTGAACGGTCGCCGAGACGGAACTTACCTTGATGGCGCCCACATTGGGGAAGGCATCGTCAAATACGATTTTTACCTTGTAGGTCGCGGTGCCCACCTCCGCATTGGTAAAGTCCACCACCGCCCGGATATTCTCTTCCTGCAGAGCCGCAATCTCCGCCTCCGGCCCGCGCACCTTGATGGACAGGTTGGCGTTGATGATCTCCGCAGACAGTCCCTCCGGCACGTTGACCGCCTCAAATTTATCGATATTGAATTCTCTGGTCTTGAGACCCGTCATCCGGATGGAAACCGTCACCTCGTTCACACCCGTCTGGTTGGTCACGCCCTCCGGCAGGGTGATGGTATACTTTTGCTCCGTGCTGCTCTTATCCAGATCCGCCAGATTCACGGAGCAGACGGTAAAGGTATCACCCAGCTCATTCAGCACCGCCTCGCCGCCGGATACCCGGATGGTTTCCGGCGAAATGCTGACAGTGGTATTGCTCTCATTGGCGCCGCCGCCGTAAATAACGTCCGCAGTCAGGCGGATCTCCCGGATTCGCTGAATCTGCATTTCGAGACGCACTTCCTCCAGATTGGTGGTAATCTGCTCAGCGTCCACGGGATTGTCCTGCGCATCACACAGGGTATAGCGGTAGCTCTGGCTGATGGACTCCACCTGCTCCGTCAGATCCACCTCCACCTGCGCATGATCAATAGTGTCCACCACGGCGGCAGGGCCGCTGATGGTGACGGTATTGCTGTCCAGAACCGCATTTTCCGTATCGTAAATGTAATCCTCGGAACGGTTACCCGTCCACTTGATCACCACGGGGATCTCCGACACCCGGCGGTAGTCCACATTCACAAAAATCGCCCCGGGGTTCTTGTTGCCCACGGTAAAGGAACTGGCGGACACATCACTGGGGAAGGATATGGTATAACTCAGAGGGATCTTCTCCCCCGGCTCCGTAACCTGAGACAAGTCCACCTTGGCAGACATTTTGCTGGAATCCAGCTTGTTCAGGTCACTGCGGGCGCCGGAGAGGTTCAGGGACACGGAGTTGGTGGACACGCTGGTGACCATCAGGTTCCGCTCGTTCAGCACCGTTTCGCTTTCCATGACCACGGGGATATTGTAAAAGGTGTTGTTGTCCTCAATGCTGACATTGTTTGTCACGTACAGCCAAAGGGCGAAGGCAACCACCAGGGACAGCAGCATGGAATACAGCTTATTTCTTCTCATTGCCATTGTCCTCCTTTGCCCGCCCGGAAATTTTCTTCAGAACCTGCGCCGGGAAAATGGTGTCCTTTTCCGCAGATTCATCGCAGTGCAACTCCTGCCGCAGCAGCTTATCCAGGGTCGCCACCTCCAGCGAGCGTTTCAGCATTCCGCCGACTGCCACGGAAATCGCCCCGTTTTCCTCGGATACGATCACGACCACCCCATCTGTGGCTTCGCTCATGCCCACGCCGGCACGGTGTCGGGTGCCCAGTTCCGGCGGGAGGTTGTCGTTAGTGCTCAGGGGAAGCACACACGCCGCAGCCGCCACCCGTCCGTCCCGGATAATCATGGCGCCGTCATGAAGAGGAGAATTCTTAAAGAAGATATTGCGGATCAGCTGATCGGTCACCTGTCCGTCGATGGCGGTGCCGGTCTTGGTATACTCATCCAGCCGCTGTTCCCGGGCAAACACGATCAGCGCGCCCACCTTTTCCCGACTCATGGCTTCGCAGGCACGAACCGTCTGGGTGATCACGGCCTCTGTCTCCTGCACCGGACGGGAAGAACCAAAGAGATTGCTGAGTTTGACATTGCCCAGATGATCCAGCATCCGCCGCAGTTCCGGCTGAAACAGCACCACGAAAGCCAGCAGTCCAATGGCCAGCACCTGATTCAGGATCCAGTTGATCGTATACAGCTTTGCCACGCTGGTAATCCAGGAAATCAGTACCAGAGCAATCACTGTCCGCGCCAGACGCATAATGTGCGGCGTCCGGAGCAGCGGCAGCAATTTATAAATCAGGAAGGCTACGACAATGATATCCAGATAATCAGACCACTGCATTTTCAGTACCTGCTGAATAATACTCATCTTCCCATCATTCCCCTTTATGTCAACTGGCGCAGCGCACACTGCGCTATGGTATACTTATCTATTATCTTTTCTATTATAGCGGATTGCGCTGCCGATAGCAATAGACATTTCTGTAAAATATTTATTACTGAATGCCAGGGAATTTGTCTGTGGCACGGAGAAACGCTTCAATTTGCCGCGCAGTTGTCCCGCAGCCCACACTGACCCGGACAGTGCCCGTTTTCAGCGTTCCCGCGCTTTCATGAGCCAGAGGGGCGCAGTGCAGGCCTGCCCGGACGGCGATATTCTGCCGTGCCAGTCTCTGCGCCGCTTCCTCGCAGTCAAGCCCCGGCAGGAACGACACCGTCGCCGCCTGATGCTCCCCGGCAAATACCCGGAATCCCCGCTGGGCAAGCCCACGGACGGTGAGCGCCAGCAGCTGCTGCTCTTGCGCGAAAATTTTGTCCGTACCCACTTTTTTCACGTACCGAAGCCCCTGAGTCAGCCCGGCATAGCCCGGGACGTTCATGGTTCCGGCCTCCAGCCGCTCCGGCAGTTCCTCAGGCATTTCCTGCCGGATCGACTGGCTTCCCGTGCCGCCCAGCAGCAGCGGCTCTCCCTTCCGGGCGCACAGCAGCAGTCCCGTGCCCTGCAGCCCCAACAGCCCCTTGTGCCCCGGCATGGCAATAAAATCCGCCCCAAGCTCTGAAAAATTCACCGGCAGCGTGCCCGCCGATTGCGCTGCGTCAATAATAAATGGAATCCCCCGCCGGCGGCACATTGCCGCCATCTCCCCCACCGGAAGGATATAGCCGAACACGTTGGATACGTGGGTAAACACCGCCGCATCCGCCCCCTTCAGTGCCCGGTCAAAATCCTCCAGCATATTATCCCAGTCGAAAAGACGCCGCCCTGCCACGCAGACATTTGCGCCCAGTGCGTGCAGCGGGCGGGTAACGGCGTTGTGCTCAAACCCGGAAATCACAACCTTGTCTCCGGGCTTCACCAGCGTGTGGATGGCAATGTTCAGTCCATGGGTGCAGCTGGTGGTGAGCACCACCTGCTCCGGCCGGCAGGAAAACAGCGCCGCCGCCGCTTCCCGGCAGTCGTAGATCACCTGCGATGCCGCCATAGCCGCCGGGTATCCGCCCCGTCCCGGATTGGCACAGGTGCGCATGGCTTTTTCCGCCGCCCGGAAGACTGCCGGCGGCTTTTGGAAGGAGGTCGCGCCAAAGTCCAGATAAATCATGTGGCGACCTCCTCCAGCTGTCCGTCCTGCCGCTGCAGATATACCCTGCGCATCGGGATCTGGCGTTCGGAAAGCAGAGCCACTGCCGGTTCGATCTCCGCCGTCCAAACCCGCAATGCATACCCGCAGCCCTGTTCCTCCATCCATCTGGGCGTACGCTGCAAACTGCACCGAATTCCGTTTCCCTTCAGCAGCCGTTCCCCCTGCTGGGCGTAGGTTGCCGAGCGAAAGGTAATATAATAGAATCTCATAGCCATAACCTCCCCGGCACAATCTATGCCGGTTTGGCAAATTCCGTGCCCCGGGTGCGAAAAACGCCCTGCGGTAAACCCGCAGGGCGTGATCATTCTTCTATTTCTTCCAGCAGGCACACAGCATGGCAGGCCATGCCCTCCCCGCGTCCCGTGAAGCCCAGCTTTTCCTCGGTGGTGGCCTTCACATTCACCCGGTCAGGGGGCACTTCCACAGCAGCGGCAATATTTTCCTGCATCTGGGGGATGTAGTCCTTCAGCTTCGGCTTCTGGGCAATCATCGTTACATCAATATTGCCGACCCGGAATCCTTTTTCCGAGATTTTCCGGTAGACCTCCCGCAAAAGCAGTAAGGAATCTGCCCCCTCATATTTGGGATCGGTATCCGGAAAATGCCTGCCAATGTCCCCCAGTCCCGCGGCGCCCAGCAGCGCGTCGGAAACCGCATGGAGCATCACATCCGCGTCGGAGTGCCCCAGCAAGCCCTTCTCATAGTCGATCGTCACACCGCCCAGAATCAAATTCCGGCCTTCCACCAGCCGGTGCACGTCGTATCCGTGTCCGATTCTCATTGTGTTTCCTCCAAAAGCAGCTCTGCGATTTTCAAATCCATGGGTGTAGTGACCTTCAGGTTCCGCTCGTCACCCTCCACAATTTTGATTTTCATGCCGGTGCGTTCCACGGCGGAGCAGTCATCGGTCACCTGCGCGCCGTCCTCCTCTGCCTTTTTCAGCGCGCCCCGGAGCAGGTCAAAGTCAAATACCTGAGGGGTCTGTACCGCCTGCAGGGTCGCCCGGTCGGGAGTTTCCAGCACCAGTCCACCCTGCACTACCTTGATGGTATCCTTCACGGGAACGGCAGGCGCTGCCGCGCCGTAGGTATTGGCGGCGCGAACCACCCGGTCAATCACCTGCCAGGTGATTAAGGGACGCGCTCCGTCGTGCACCGCCGCCAGCTTCATGCCCCTGGGCAGGGCGTTCAGCCCCAGATGCACCGATTCCTGACGGCTGTCGCCCCCGGCGACGATGGTGACAACCTTGTCCATGTCCCGGCAAAGCTCAGAAATGGGACGAATCAGATCCTCCCGGGTGACCACAACAATGGATGCGATGGCATCGCAGTTCTGAAATGCACGAACGGTGCGCAGGATCATAGGCTCCCCGCCCAGCGGCGCCATCACCTTGTCGATGCCGCCCATGCGGGAAGCGCTGCCCGCTGCCACGATCACGGCGCCGCAGGGCTGAAGTTTCAACAGCTTCCGCGCCGGACGGGTGAGTTTCGTGATGTCCATGGCTTACAGCTCCTTCACGAGTTTCTTGTAAAATTCGCCCCGAACCATGAAGTTCTTGAACTGGTCGAAGGCCGCGCTGGCAGGGCTCATCAGCACCACGTCCCCCGGCTGAGCAGCGGCAGCGGCGGCTCGGACGGCAGGCTCAAAGCTGCCGCAGTCCACAATCTCCAACTGATGCGGATCATATTCCGGACAGGAGACAACCGCCTGCCGGATCTTCTCCCCGGTAGCGCCGCCCAGGAACAGCTTCTTGACATGGGCGCGGATTTCCGGACCCAGCACATCATAGGGAATGTGCTTGTCGTAGCCGCCGGCAATGAGAATCACCTTTTCCGGGAAGCTTCGCAGCCCCGCAATGGTGCGGCTGGGGCTGGACGCAATGGAGTCGTTATAAAACCGCACGCCGTCCTTCACCCGAACCAGTTCAATCCGGTGCTCCACACCACCAAAGGTTTTTGCCACATGGCGGATGGTGTCATCGTCCACCAGTCCCTCCACCATGGCAATGGCCGCCATGTAATTCTCCACGTTATGCACACCGGGGATCAAAATATCCGATACCGGCAGCACTTTCTCCCCGTGCCGGCAAATAACGCCATCCTTCAGGCACACGTCCGCCGGTTTCTGCCGGGAGAAGAACCGGGTGGTTCCGTTGCCCCGGAAGGAAGCGGTGATGGCGTTATCGGCGTTAAGGATCAGGGTTCCATTTTCATCCTGATAACGGAAGATGTTGGTCTTCGCCTCCACATACTCCGCCATATCCCTGTGAATGTCCAGATGGTTGGGGGCAAGGTTGGTGATGACAGCCCGCGCCGGGCTGCGCTTCATGTCCATAAGCTGGAAGGAACTGAGTTCCACCACTGCGAAGTCCTCTTTCTTCATCTGCCGCACCAGCGGCAGCAAGGGCGTACCGATGTTGCCCCCCAGCCAGACGGTTTTCCCGGCAGATTTCAGCATTTCTGAAATCAACGTCGTGGTCGTGGTTTTCCCATCAGAGCCGGTGACGCCCAGCAGCGTACAGGGGCAGACCTCAAAGAAAACCTCCATTTCGCTGGTGACCTCCGCTCCCCGGCTGCGAAGTGCCTGAATGGCGGGGTTATCCGGATGCATACCCGGCGTGCGGAACACCACATCCGCCTCCACGCCGTCCAGATAAGTTTCCCCCACGTGGAGCTTGCAGCCCAGCGCTTCCAACTCCAATACCTCCGGATCCAGCTTTTCCCGGGGTGTTTTATCGCAGCCCACCACATCGCAGCCGTATTCCAGCAACAGACGTACCAGCGGTCGATTGCTGACGCCCAGACCCAGTACTGCGATTTTCCTATTTTTCAGAGATGAAAAGTATTCCTCAAATTGACTGTGCATCATCCATACCTCTTTCCTTGGGTAGCTGCCTTTAGTATAGCCCTTCTGAAAAGAATTTGCAAGATGTTTGACATTTCCGCTCCTGTGCGGTACAATATTCCCGCGACCAGGTCGGACAGCCGCGGACGCAAGCTGAAAAGCTGCGGATGAGGAAAGTCCGGGCTCCACAGGGCAGGGATAACGGGTAACGCCCGCCGAGGGTAACCTCAGGACAAGTGCAACAGAGAGATGTAGCCGGTTTTCCGGTCATAGTGAAAAAGTGCGGTAAGA
>JAXEAK010000121.1:0-5998 GCA_034094395.1 Faecousia sp. | reverse complement strand
TTTTTACGGCAGCTTCGCTGCCGCCGCCCTTTCAAGCCCCATCTCACATACCAAAAAAGTAAGGACATCCGTAGGATGTCCTTACTTTTTTGGTGGGCGAGGCGGGACTTGAACCCGCACGTCCGCAGTGAACACTAGAACCTGAATCTAGCGAGTCTACCAATTCCACCACTCGCCCATATTCGCCGGCTTTCCTCAGCGCTTGGATATCATATCACAGGCCGTTCGGTTTGTCAACAGGATTTTTGGATTTCCGGCACTTTTTTTCAGAATCCAAGTTCAATCCTTATAATACAGCATACAGTGGCAGTAGCCCTGAAAATGCGGGTCTGCGATTTGCTCCCGGAATTCCTTGCAGATGCACTTATTCTCCTCCGTTCGCTCAAGACGGCACGGGCAGTAGCCCCCTGTGCGCTTTAAGCCCTCCCGGATGGTTTTCACCATTTCCTGATCCTCGTTCAGCCGCACTGCCATTTTGTTACCTCCTGTTATGTTGCCGGCTACGCATTCAGCACTCGTTCGGAAAACTCCGATAGAATCTGCCGGTAGCGTTTTGTATCCACCAAAAAACTGATGCCATGATCTGCCCCCGGGAAGGTGCAGCGGTGCACCTTTTGGGGATTGGCACGCTGGATCTCCGCGCTCATGTCGCAGGGAACAAAGCCATCGGATTCGCCGTGAATCAGAAGAATGGGGATCTTTGCCCCCGCCACAGCCCGATCCGCGTCGGTCTCCCGAAAATCAAAGCCGCCGTAAACCTTTGCGCCTACCCAGGCGAAAAAGCCGGCAAGCCCGGCGGGAATGCGCATTTTCCTTGCCACAACGCGGATGATCTTCCCCGGCGTGGAATAGGGGCAGTCCGCCACGATTCCTTTTACATTCTCCGGCAGCGGCAGATCCGAGGCCATCAGCACCGTGGAGGCTCCCATAGAAATCCCATAGAGCAGGATTTTGACATCACTGCCAAACCGCTCCACGGCATAGTCCACCCAGCTCAGCACGTCCCAGCGTTCCTGAATGCCAAAGGTGATGGTTCTGCCCTCGCTTTTCCCGTGGGCGCGCTGATCTACCAGCAGCAGATTATGCCCCAACTGCTGGCTGATTTCCGCGCCGCCACAGAAATCCGTCAGGCAGGAACTGCGGTAGCCGTGAAAGCAGACGTCCAACGGCGCCCCATCCGCCACGTGATAATACCGCCCCGACAGCTTCAGACCGTCAAAGGAAGAAACCGTGACAAACTCACAAGGTCTGTCATACAGCTGCTGAAACAATCTGGCGATTTCCGTCAGATATGGCTCGTACTGCTTCCCCCTGTGCACCGGAATGTCTTCCCTGCCCGCTTTCGGGGCAAAGAAAGCATAACGGTAGGCATAATAGCCGCCGCCAAATACAATCGCCAGCAGCGCGCAAAGCAGTACAATCATATTACAAGCTCCTGATATAGCGTAACAGCTCCGGAAAACTGCCGTTGGGGAACTGGGAGATATCCACATTCTCCCTGTTGATCAGGCAGTCCATCAGCAAAAACACCTTCATGCCCAGTGTCTGGGCAATCATATCCTCGCCGACATCATTGCCAACCATCAGGCATTCCTCGCCGTCCAGCTTCAGTTTGCCCAGAAGTTCCCGGTAATAGTCGGGATTTGGCTTACAATACCGGGCATTTTCATAGGTGGTAATCAGTTCAAAATCCTCCGGATTCAATCCCGCCCACCGGATGCGGCTTAACGTTGCCACCGACGGGAACAGCGGATTGGTGGCCAATGTTACCCGGTAGCCCATGTTCTTGATCTGCCGGATGGCCTCGACAGCTTCCGGGCGAAAGCCGCAGCTTTCTCTCGACTTCTGGAATTCCGTACGGTAGAATTCTTCAAACAATGCCTCGTCCTTTCGGGCGTCCCTGCCGAGAATTCCGTCAAACACATTCCAAAACACATCTTCGTTCTTCGCGCTTCCGTCGTTTTTTACCATGGCACCGGTACCTGCCCAGATGGCTTTCACCAGCAGCTCCGGATCGTACCCGTGGGGCGCCGCGTATCGCGCCATACGCCCCAGATAGTCCTTAACGAATACCTCCTGATCCATAGGAAGCAGGGTGCCGTCCAAATCAAATAAAACTGCCTTCATGTCTTACCCCTTTCCCCTGTTCCAGATAATGCCGCAGAGCACGAAACTGATGAACCGCGTAGGTATGGTGGGCGGTACAATCGGTCAAAATGTGCTCGCGGTAATTGAAAAGCAAATCCTCCAGAGTTGTGGACGGCAGATCCTGCAGCGCCGCAGTACGCCCGGTAAAGCCGCAGTCTGCGAGGTAATGGGCGGTTTTGCAGTTATACAGAATTGGAAAAACCGGTTTCCCAAAGGACATGCCAAGGATGATGCTGTGAAAACGGGAGCCTACCACAAAGCTGGCTTTTGCCAGAACCTCCAGCACCGGCGCGGACTCGCCCCGGTAAAAGCACGCAGCAATTCCGTCCCGATTTGGAAAGCGCCGCAAAAGATTCTGGGCAGCCCGCTCGTCACCCTGCCACTGGCAGAAGGAGACAAGGGTCACCGGAATCCCGGACTCCTGAAAATACGCAATTGCCTGCGCCAGCAGGTCGTAATATGCGCGGGTAATCCGCTCATCGGTGGTATGTCCGGCAATGTCGATCACCGAAATGACGACGTTTTCCTGTTCCGGAGTTACGTTTGGTTTCGGCACCAGAAACAGCACATCCGGCGCATACTGAACGTTGGGACAGTCCTGAACCCGGCGGTAGGAGGCATAATCCCGCAGGCATACGCTGCGGAACTTCTGAAATTCCGTTTTTACAGTGTCCCAGTATGTTTCACTGTAGACAGGGCCAAGATTTGCGCCGATAATGAACGCGTTTCCACTCCCCTGCGCATCCTCACGAAACGAGAAATCCGGCGACTGCTCCGTGGAAAAGTCAATCTCCCTGCAGCCAGGGGCGTGCTCCATGAAAATGGAGCCGCCAATGCGCACATAGGCAGTGCAGTGCGCCTGAATCCGCTTCAGGAAAGCTGCGTGGGCAGACCGAAACGCCTTCCCCGCACGCGCAAGACCCCTTGCTTCGGAAACATCCGCCGCCTTCATCAGCAGCAGTCTCAGGAAGGAATAGGGATGGATGCGAACATTCCGGCTCAAATCTTTAGGAATGCACTTGGGGTTCACCAGAAGCCGGATGGAATAATCTGAAAAAGATTCCGAAAACGTCTTGACAAACAGGTCGTCGCCCAGATTATAGCAGCTGTAAAAATCCAAAACGATTTTTTCCATGGAATCACCATTTTCCTTATTCGGAAGTGGAATCCTCGCCCACCGCCATAATGTCATAGGGCGTAGTCTGGTAGACAAAATAGTTCAGCCAGTTGCTGTAAAGCAGGTTGCCATGTCCCCGCCAGCGGACGATGGGCGGCTTCGTATCGTCATCATCCGGGTAATAGTTCACCGGCATATGGATGGGCAAACCCAGATTCTTGTCCCGGCGGTATTCCCTGTCCAGGGTATCCGGGTCATATTCCGAGTGGCCGGTGACAAAAATCTGCCGGCCTTCCTTGTTCATGATGATGTATACACCCGCTTGTTCGGAAGATGCCAGAATCTTCAGCCCGGGCACCCGCTCAATATCCTCCCGGGCAACGGTGGTATGCCGGGAATGGGGCGCCCAGAACTCGTCGTCAAAGCCCCGCAGCAGGATCGCCCGTTTGTAATCCGCGTGGTGGGGATAAACCCCGAACAGCTTTTCCGGCAGCTGCCGCTTCTGAATCCCGTAGTGGTAGTAAAGTCCCGCCTGCGCCGCCCAGCAGATATGGAAGGTAGAGTGGACGTGGCTTTTACTCCACTCCATGATCCGGCACAATTCGTCCCAGTAGTCCACTTCTTCAAAAGCCATGTTTTCCACCGGCGCACCGGTAATCACCATGCCGTCGAACTTTCTGTCCTTCAGCTCGTCAAAGGTCTTGTAGAAGGACAGCAGGTGCTCCTCCGGCGTATTTTTGGACTTGTGGGAGGAAATCATCATTAATTCCAGATGCACCTGCAGGGGCGTATTGCCCAGAACCCGGCTCAGCTGGGTTTCGGTGACGATCTTGGTGGGCATCAGGTTCAGCAGCACAATCTCCAAAGGACGGATGTGCTGGGTTTCTGCCCGGGTTCTGTTCATGACGAAAATATTCTCGTTTTTCAATGTCTCCGCAGCCGGGAGGTCATTGGGTATCTGAATAGGCACGCTGTGTCCTCCTGATGATTCTTATACGTATTCCAGCGCCTGTGCAATATCCCCGATCAGATCCTGTACGTTCTCCAGGCCGCAACTCAGGCGGATCAGGTCGGCGCCCACACCGGCGGCGTCCAGCTCCGCGTCGGTCATCTGCCGGTGGGTGGAAGAGGCAGGATGCAGGCAGCAGGTACGGGAATCCGCCACATGGGTCTCGATGGAACCCAGCTTCAGGTGCTTCATGAAAGTCTCCGCTGCCTTCCGCCCGCCGATTAGGCCGAAGGAAATGACACCGCAGGAGCCGTTGGGCATATACTTCTTTGCCAGATCATAGTACTTGTCCCCGGGGAGACCGCAGTACTTGACCCACTTGACCTTCTCATGACCCTTCAGGTATTCGGCAATGGCCTGAGCGTTGGCGCAGTGCTGCTTCATACGGAAGGGCAGACTTTCCAGCCCCAGATTCAGGATGTAGGCCACCTGCGGAGACTGGACACAGCCAAAGTCCCGCATGAGCTGGGCGGTGCACTTGGTGATAAACGCGCCGCCAAGGCCAAACCGCTCGGTATAGGTGACGCCATGGTAGCTGTCGTCAGGGGTTGTCAGGCCGGGGAACTTGTCGGCGTAGGCCGTCCAGTCAAACTTGCCGCCGTCCACAATACAGCCGCCGATGGCAGAGGCGTGGCCGTCCATGTACTTGGTGGTGGAATGGGTAACAATATCCGCGCCCCACTCGATGGGACGGCAGTTAACGGGCGTAGCGAAGGTATTGTCCACGATCAGGGGCACACCGTGGGCATGGGCGGCTCTGGCAAACTTCTCAATGTCCAGCACCGTCAAGGCGGGGTTTGCAATGGTTTCGCCGAACACGGCCTTGGTATTGGGACGGAAGGCAGCGTTCAGCTCCTCTTCCGTGCAGTCGGGATCAATGAAGGTAGTCTCCAGACCCATCTTCTTCATGGTCACGGAGAACAGGTTAAAGCTGCCGCCGTAGATGGCGGAGCTGGCAATGATGTGATCTCCGCAGCCGGCGATGTTGAACACCGCCATGAAGTTGGCCGACTGGCCGGAAGAAGTCAGCATAGCGGCTGTTCCGCCCTCCAGCGCGCAGATTTTCGCAGCCACCGCGTCGCAGGTGGGATTTGCCAGCCGGGAATAGAAATAGCCGTCCGCTTCCAGATCAAACAGCTTACCCATATCCTCAGATGTGGCATACTTGAAGGTGGTACTCTGAATAATCGGCAGCTGGCGGGGCTCGCCGTTGCCGGGGGTATAGCCGGCCTGAATGCACAGGGTTTCGGTACGCAGTTTCTCCATTGGAAATCACCTCATGTTTTCTGGATAGATAGGATATATTGTAACCCTCAGAGGAAAATTTGTCAATGAAAATACACCCGGCTCCCAATGGGCAATTGCCTGGCTGGAAAACGAAAAGAGCCGCCTTCCGGCAGCTCTTTTCGTTTGGCGGAGTGAGAGGGATTTGAACCCTCGCGCGGCTTTTGACCGCCTACTCCCTTAGCAGGGGAGCCCCTTCGGCCTCTTGGGTATCACTCCGAATAAAAAGACTATTCAACTGATTGCCAAAATAGTTTAGCATAGACCTGTCCTTTTGTCAAGCACGAAATTGCTCCGGATGCCGCTCTTGACTTTTGAGAGGGCAAATGCTATAGTTTAGGGCATAGGGAGAGGTGTCCGAGCGGTTTAAGGAGCCAGTCTTGAAAACTGGTGATGGGGCAACCCACCGTGGGTTCGAATCCCACTCTCTCCGCCACAGG
>JAXEAK010000120.1:0-2289 GCA_034094395.1 Faecousia sp. | reverse complement strand
GTTCATATCCTCTTCGCTGGTGTATAGCGACTTAGGAATCACAGATGTCGCAATTGTCGGGGAAATGGTGGGCTTCAGGGCATAATTCGGATGGCATACAATCTTACCCTGCTCCAGCCAGAGATCAAATACTTTGGCACGATGTGCGTCCAGGAGTTCTTTGACCTTTTTCTCGACTTTCAAAACATACGGATAGGGAGATTGTTCCAGATCGGCAAACTGATCCGCGTTCAGTGTCTCGATGACCCGGTCAATATAGTTCTGCAATTCCTTATCATTGATACAGTTCAGTTTGGAAAGCTTACTCTTGATCAAGCCTTTGCAGTGCGCCATGCGCACATTCGACGGCTGCTCATTAAACCATTCCTTGAAGAAAGCACTGTCTGCGCCGGCCAGCTTCCATGCCTTTGGCGTAGCTTCTTTGGAATCATCCACATCTACACGGGCCATTTCCGCATCAAGTGTAGTAAAGTCAATTTGAACGTCTTTGTCCTTCAGGGTGAACCCGTGGCTTAAATGCTCCAGATCCAGCAAAACATGCTCACTATCACTAAACAGACTGGGACCGGTTTCCAGCATAAACTGAGGAAAGCGGAGGGCCGCAGCTTCATCCCGATATTCCTCGTTCATTCTGAACACATTCATCTTATCACGCACCTCCAAAGGAGCGGCATCCACTGCTGTATCTTCCGTGTTGGCGATCTCATTTTCATAAGCATCATTTTGGCCCAAGGCATCGTTCAGCATGTCATCCACAGGGGTGGTACAATCTTCTGCCGAGGGATTCGGCTGGATGGCTGCAGATACCTTTGCCTTCAAATCCTCCATATCCACCGAAGGCAGCTCCGGCTCCTCTCCGGCAGGCGCTTGTGCAGCAGGCGGCTGGATCTCCATCTGTTCACCGGTGTGGTTTTCCGGTTCGGGAGAAAGCTCCAAATCCACATCCTTTGCGCGATAGTCCTTGCTGCTGAAACCGGCGTTGTTCAGCCCAGCGACAACCTTATCCAGAGTCTGATAAAAATTCGCAGAACAAGTTATGACATAGGATAGATTCAGCACATTGCTGGGGTTCTTCTTTGTATTCGGTAAGCGGAGTACTCTGCCGAGAATCTGTTCAACGTCAACAGTAGATGTCCGGTTGGCCACGGTTGCCAGAACATACGCAAAGGGGCAGTCCCAACCTTCTTTCAGTGCATTTACCGTAATGATATACCGAATGGGGCAGTCCGAGGACTTCAAATCGACATTCTTCAGCTCATCCTTGTCGGCTGTTTTGATGGCAATCTGATTTTCCGGGATACCGGCATCAATCAGCGTATCTTTGATTCTCTGATACGTTGTGCTGTCAGCGGCGTTTTTCGGCTGTGCCTGGAACAGCACAATGGGACGGATGTACCGGCCAGTGACTTGCTGATCTTTCACTGCCTGCAATTCCAGCTTCTGGCGAATACCAATGGCATCGGCAAACACATCATTCTGCGTTTTCCGGTTATATACGATCACCGGTAGTTTTACCATGTTTGCCTTCTTCAACTGGATGGCGTCTACAAAAGAAATGATGTTGCTGTTTTTCTTGGGTGTAGCAGTCAGGTCCAGCACAAAGCAGGGGTTGAAGTTTTTCAGCATCTCCACACTGAGCGTGGAGGTGGCATGATGGCTTTCATCCACAATAACCACAGGATTCAGCCCACGAATAACCTGAATCAAAGCGGTTTCGTCGGTATCCGGCAGCAGGAAAGACTTGTCCGTCATCTGTTTGGGGAATGTGGCAAGGTTTCCGTTCTCCTGGAATGCCTTCCTTCCGTCCTTTTTGCTGGTACGGAAAGAATCGTAGCTCAGCACGAAGATGGAGAGCTGCTCAACCACAGCGGTAGGGTTAAAATTCTGCCCATTTAGCAACTGTGTCTTGGAATAAACCTCCACACGGCTGACAAAGTCGGTATCGATTTTCTGACGGTATGGGTGATCCGGATTTGTCAGCGCTGAATATGTCTGTGTTAGAATCGCGTCAGAGGGCACCAGCCACACCACCGCCTTCGCCCGGGAAACGGGCATGGAATCGAAGATCGGCTTGATGGAGCTGGCAGCAAGAAAAGTCTTTCCACCGCCGGTGGGCACCTTGAAGCAGACCTCGGGCGTGCCGGAAATCTGCGTGCGGTAAAATGGCATTCCGTTGACCCCGCCATCCACCAGGACATTCTTTTCATTCCAAAGAGCGGTGTAAGCCTTGGAAGTGCTGTGTTTCTCGTTCAGTAATTGCAGATACCGCGTTAGGTCTGCAATTACACT
>JAXEAK010000119.1:0-13523 GCA_034094395.1 Faecousia sp. | reverse complement strand
CAGTATGAGATCAAAGATACCCTGCCCGAATACCTGACGGATGTCACTGTCACCAAGATCACCATCGGTGGTGCCGAGTACAAAGTGGACGATGCGGTTCCTCAGTTTGCCAGCAAGAAGATTGTTATTCCGTGGGCGACCAAGGGCGCTGACAACAAGTACACCAGCATCTATAATAACGGTGCGGAGATCGTCATCACCTATACAGCCGAGGTAACCGATAAGGCTGTGGTGGACGGAGCCGGCAACAAGAACACGGTCACCCTGACTGCCTATACCACTCACAATGATGGCATCACACCTCCTGACCCCTGGAATAAAACCTGGTCTGATGACGAGATCATCTACACCTACGCTGCCGCTTTGAAAAAGGTGGATGAAACCGGAGCTCCGCTGGCTGGCGCCAAGTTTGCTGCCAACGGCCTGACGGTTACCGGCTCCAAGGGCAATTACACGGTCACTGCTTATGATTCCACTTCCACCACTCCCGGAACAGAAATGGAAACCGACGATAATGGTCACCTGGTCATCAAGGGTCTGCCCTCTGATGTCACCCTGACGGTCACTGAGACCGTGGCTCCTGCCGGCTATAACAAGCTGAAGGATTCCCTTTCGCTGAAGCCTTCCAAGATCAGCGAAACCGTGACTGTTACCTCCACGACCGTTTACTACGATGCGGATGGCAAAGTTTCCCAAACGGAAACTCAGTATTCCAAAACGACCATTGAATATAATGAAAAGTTGAAGACCGCTGCTTATGCAGTTGAAAACCGCAAAGGCACCGAGCTCCCCTCTACCGGCGGCGTTGGCACCACCATCTTCTATGTGGTCGGCGGCACGCTGGTGCTGGCGGCTGTGGTGCTGCTGGTGACCAGAAAGCGGATGAAATCCAGAAACTGATTCATCCCGAAGAACCTGCCTGAAAACTGACGATCAATGACCGCCGCGGCCGGGGGGCGACCTCCGGCCCGCAGCGGCAGGGAGAATCCTGCATGAAAAAGAAAAAAGGCGGCCTGATCAACGGGCTGCTGGTTCTGGTGCTGGCTGCAGGGCTGTCCCTACTGCTGTACCCGTCGGTCAGCAACTATTGGAATTCCTTCCACCAGACCCGGGCCATCGCCGGTTACGCCGGACAGGTGGCCGAGCTGGACGACGAACGCTACAAAGCCCTCTGGGACGAAGCGGAGGCCTACAACCGGAGCCTCTCCGGACGGGAGAACGGCTTCACCCTCACGGAGGAGCAGAAAGCCCTGTACGAAAGCCTGCTGGATCCCGCCGGACTGGGGATTATGGGCTATATCGAGATTCCGGAAATCGGCGTCTCCCTGCCCATCTACCACGGCACCAGCGACTCGGTGCTGCAGGTGGCGGTGGGACATCTGGACTGGTCCAGCCTGCCGGTGGGCGGCGAGGGCAGCCACTGCGTCCTGTCGGGGCACCGGGGGCTGCCCAGCGCCCGGCTGTTCACCGATCTGGATCAGCTGAAGGAGGGCGACCGGTTCCTGCTGCGGGTGCTGGATGAGGTGCTGACCTATGAAGTGGATCAGATCCTGATCGTGGAGCCCCAGCAAACCGGGACTTTGCTGGCTGTGCCGGGAAAGGATTACTGCACGCTGGTGACCTGCACCCCCTACGGCATCAACACCCACCGGCTGCTGGTGCGCGGTCACCGGGTGGAGAATGAGAAAGAGGCAAAAACCGTCCGCGTTACGGCGGATGCCATTCAGATCGAACCCTATTTGGTGGCGCCCATCGTGGCGGCGCCGGTGCTGCTGGTGCTGCTGGTGGCGCTGCTGATTCCAAAACGGCGGAAGAAATAGTGTGGTGATATTTATGACACGAAAAGGAAAAATGATAGCGGCGGCGGTTTGCCTGCTGGTGCTGCTGGTCGGGCTGCCCATGCCTGCGAAGGCGGACGGCGCACCGGATATTCGGCGGTCTGTCTCCCTGACCATAACCCACGCTTATGAGGGAAAGGCGCTGTCCGGCGTCCCGTTCCGGCTCTATCTGCTGGCGACCATGGATGAAACCGGCGCATTGACGGCGGTGCCTCCCTTCGGCAGCTACATCAACGACGCCATCGGCGGCAGCGCCAGCGTCTGGGCGGATGCTGCGGCTAAGCTGGAGCAGGATATGGCGCAGGGCAAGCTGAAATCCGTGAAACCTGTCGATCAGGCGAAAACCAACAGCCGGGGAGTTGTGTCCTTCCCGTCTGCCGGGAAGAGCCTGACCCCCGGGCTGTACTTCATCCCCGGCACCCGGACGGAAAAGAGCGGCTACGTGTATGAAACCAGTCCGATTCTGGTCAGCCTGCCAAACGCCTTTGACGGCGTTTGGGTGTATGACCAGACCATCGACAATACCAAGCCGGAGCGGGTGCCTGCGATTCGGGATATCAAAGTGATCAAGGTCTGGCAGGATTCCTGCCACCCCGGGCGGCGGCCTGAGTCCATTACCGTCCACCTGATGTGCGACGGTGAGCGTTACGACACGATTACCCTGCCTTATCAGGGAAAATGGGAGTATGTTTGGAAGGATTTGGAGGCAAATCACTCCTGGACGGTGACGGAGGATCGGGTGACCGGCTACAAAGAGCCGACGGTGAAGATTTCCAACGGTGTCATTACCCTGACGAATACCTGCAACCGACCCGGTAAGCACCACAATACCAAGCTTCCCCAAACCGGCCAGCTGTGGTGGCCGGTGCCGGTGCTGATCGCTGTGGGGTTGGCGCTGGTGGTTGTCGGGCTGGTGCGCCGCAGAAAGGACGAGGATGAAGACTAAAGGCTCCGGGCTCATCTTTTTGGGGCTGCTGCTGATCGCGGCGGCTGTGGGACTGGTTTGCTGGAATACGTTTCAGGATACCCGAGCAGGCACTATGGCAGCACAGGACATGGCGCTGCTGCTGGAGCAGTCCGCAGCGGTGGAACCTGCCCCGGCGGATGCCCCAACGGTATCTTCCCCGACGGAGGAACCGGCAGACTATCTTCTGGTGCCGGAGATGGAGATGCCCGTCAAAGAGGTGGACGGCAGGGAGTATGTGGGTACGCTGGAGCTGCCCACGCTGGATCGGACACTGCCGGTACTGAACGGATGGGACTATGAGCTGCTGCAGGTTGCCCCCTGCCGCTATGAAGGCTCTGCTTATACCGGCAACCTCATCATTATGGCACATAACTACGATTCCCACTTCGGGCGGCTGAAGAATCTGCAAATCGGCGACCCGGTTACCTTCCGGGACGTGGAGGGAAATACTTTTTCCTATCAGGTAGCGTCTCTGGAGACGCTGAATCCCACGGACACCGAAGAAATGGAGGCCGGGGACTGGGATCTGACCCTGTTCACCTGCACCATCGGCGGCAAGTACCGGGTGACCGTGCGATGCAGCCAGATCCCGGGAACTTAAATAATACAACAAGAAGGGTCGGGCTTTGCCCGACCCTTTCGTTATGGAAGAATGCGCCCTTTTGTTCCACAGGCGGAATCACAGGTTGGAAAAAACCCGCATTGCCTTTTCTGCGTCCGCCTCCATGGCCAGCTGCGCCGCGTAAGCCAGATCATGGAAGAAGGTAATGTCCTGCTTCGCCAACAGCTCCTTTACGGCTGCGGTACCCGCCTTGGACATATAGCTGTAATAGTTGATTTTACGCAGACCGTTGCGGATGCCCGTTCGGTAGTCCTCCGGGGAAACACCGCTGCCGCCGTGCATCACCAGAGGCAGGCCGGTTTTCTCGGAAATGGTTTTTACCCGTTCCAGATCCAGTACGGGCTTGTCCTTGTAGATGCCGTGGGCGGTTCCAAAGCTGGGGGCGAACAGGTCAATGCCGGTCTGGGCGCAGAAGACTGCCGCCTGATCCGGGTCGGTATACACCGGGCCGCTGGCGTTGGTGCCGCCGCCCTCCCGGGATGCCAGCGCCCCCAGTTCCGCTTCCACACCGCAGGAATAATTCCGAGCCAGCGCGACGGCCTGCTTCGTGTTGGCAAGGTTTTCCTCGTAGGGCAGCAGGCTGCCGTCATACATGACCCCGGTAAAGCCAATCTCCAGCGCCTTGTGCATATACTCCAGCGTCTCGCAGTGATCCAGATGGACGCATACCGGCACCCGGGCGTTTTTGGCGGCCAGCACCATCACAGGGCCGATCACAGACAGGGGCGACACGGTTTCGTGCAGCTGGGCGTGGGCAAGAATGACCGGCACGTTCAGCTTTTCCGCCGCAGCCAGCACGGCGTTGATACATTCCAGATTGGGCGTGTTGAAGGCGCCCACGGCGGTCTTGGTCTGCTCAGCCAGCGCCGTGATTTCCGTTAAGGATACCAGCATATCTCAAATCTCCTTATAGAATGCCCGCAGTTTCTTGTACAACGCGAAACGGCGGTTGTAGAATTCCTGGTGCTTTTGGTTTGGCATAACCGGTTCACCGTAGTCCCGGAAAGCCTTGGCAATGGCGAAGGGATCTTCACCGGTCACCGCCGCAAAGCCCAAAATTGCGCTGCCCATGGCGCCGGTTTCCTCGGTTTTCAGGGGAATCATGGGGCAGCCCAGAATGTCCGCCTTGATTTGCAGCCATACCCGGGAGCGGGCGCCGCCGCCGCAGGCAAACAGACGGGTGATCGTCACGCCACTTTCCGCCAGTTTTTCCTGATTATACCGCATTTCAAAGGTGATTCCCTCCAGAATGGCGCGGTAGATATCCGGCAGACGGGTCTGGGTGGTCAGCCCGGCGATCAGACCGGTGGCTTTCGGGTCAACGTCCGGCGTGCCGCCCATGCCCTGCAGGAAGGGCAGAACCATCAGATTGGTTGGTTCCGACGGAGACAGCTCGTTGAGAACGTCATATACGCTTTTCCCATCCTGCTTCAGCTGCCAGGCGAGGGCATCCCGATACCAGCGTACGACGCTGCCGGCGGAGATATTGTAGGCATAGGTCACATATCCCCGGTTCAGGTAGGGGACACAGGCAAAATTGCTGTGCTGGAAATCCAGCCCTTCGGGAATGGCAGGGAAGAGGGGCGTGATACATTCGCAGGTGCCGGAGGTGTCCACAGCGTCGCCGATGTTTTCCACCCCGGCGCCCAGCGCGTTGACAATCTGATCGTGAGTGCCGAGTACCACCACCGTGTTTTCCGGCAGACCCAGCGCATGGGCTACATCCGGGAGAATGGCGCCGAGAGCCGCTCCCGGCTGTACAACCTGAGGAAGCTGCTCCTCCCGAATTGAAGCGGCCTGCAGAAGCTCCCGGGACCAGCAGCCGCGGGTTACGTCATACAAAAGCGTTCGGCAGGCAAGAGACACATCGGTGCAGATGCGTCCGCTGAGCTTCCAGCAGAGGAACCCGGCAATGAACAGAAATTTCGGTTTTTGCGCGATTTCCTGCGTGTACAGCATTTTTGCCAGGGAGTAGGAGGCATCCGGCAGGATGCGGCAGATTTCCATAAAGCGCTGCGCCCCGACCGTTTGCACCAGCGCGTCGAAGGCGGCACTTTCGCTGTCGCCGAAGTACATCCGGATGTCGTCCAGAGGCTCCCCATGGTCATCCACCGCCACAAAAGATTCTCCGAAGGAGGAGACGGTGACGGCGGCGATTTCCGATGGAGTTTCCAACCGGGCGGCGCAGGAGCGAATTACCTGGTAGACAGACGTTACCAGCGTTTCCGGCGGCAGATTCACCGCTCCGGCAGGCAGGGGATACTCCTGATAGCACGATGCCAGCTGCTCCCCGGATCGGGAGAAGGCGACGCATTTGCAGCCGGTGCCGCCTACATCCACCCCCAAACAGATCTTGGCCATATCAGTCAATCTCCACCCACTCGTAGCCCAGATAGGTGGTGAAGGCTTCCTTCAGAATGTCCTTCATGTGCCCGACGCCTACACAGGTGTGGTGCTTGAAGCCGCCCTTTGCCAGACGGATCATCTTGTCCTGCAGATTGGGCACGGCGCATACGCCGGCACAGCCGAAATAGCTGGATTCAATGGGATCGTCGGTAAATTCCGCCTCGGTAGCATAGACGACTACTTTCCCATCCACGGTCAGACAATTGGAGAGGGTGGTTTTCATGGGACGAATGCGTCCCTCGTTGGTGCCCCAGCCGGAGCCGGGATCGCCCTTGGCGAACATTTTGTGTTCGGTCACGGTGCCCTTCCGGGTCATCAGGCTTTGCGCTGTGGAGCCGCAATGGAACAGGATGACCTTGTTTTCGTCGTCGCCGTAGTTGTTGTTCCAGTCCAGCACGGCGGTAGGCTCTTCGCTGGCCAGACTCATGGCGCGCATGGAGATGGCGGAGGTCAGGTCGATTTCACAGGAGGCCACGATGCCCCGGTCGTTCAATTCGCTGAGCAGCACGCAGGGACATACCCGCAGCACCGTCTCCATTTCGTTCCAGCAGCGCAGGGCAATGGCGTCCAGATGGTATTCGTCGATGTACTCGTCGATGACCACGGAGATTTTTGCCAGAGTGTTCTTGTTCTTCTCGGGCACCTGCCGGAAATCCGTGTAGTTTTCCAGCACCGCCCGCTTGGCGATCACGGCCGCGTCGTCATCGGCCTTGTGCTCCACCTTGTAAAACAGCTCGGACAGGTCGAAGGATTCCACGGTAATTCCGTTTTTCTGCAGGCCGATCTCGTCAAAGCGGGTGGTTTTGAAGGCAGTGGTTCTGGCGCCGATGCAACCGATGGTGAAGCGCTTCATGCCGTTGACCACCCGGCAGATGGCAGCAAAGTCCCGCAGATTCTCCTGAAATTTCTCGCTGAGGGGATGTACTACATGGGGCTTCAGCACGGTAAAGGGCACCCGGTACTGCGTAAATACGTCGGTGACGGAGAACTTGCCGCAGAAGGCATCCCGGCGGTGAGCAAAGTCCATTTTCCCGATTTCGTCGGGATAGGCCTGCATCAGAATGGGTACGCCCGCATCCTGCAGGGCGGTGATGGCACCGTTTTCGTCGGCGAAGATGGGCATGGAGAAAATCACGCCGTCATACTGCCCTTCATGCTCCTTCAGCCACTGGGCATAGAGCCGTCCCTCGTCCCGGGTTTCGATGCCGCCGTAGCGGGTCAGATCGGCGTCCATGGCGATGTAGTCATAGCCCGCCCGGGTGACAGCCTCTACCATGTCCTGCCGCGCGCCGTAGATCAGCTCTCCCGGCATGAAACCACGGTTGCAGAAGCACAGCGCAAATGTCATTTTTTTCTTCATAGTCGTCTCTCCTTATCGAAATGGGTTACAGCTGAGAAAAGGTAATCCGGATGGTGTTTGTGATGGTATCGAAGGCTTTCAGTACGGGCAGCGTGCCATTTTCCCGCTCCGAGTGCCGACCGGAGATATAGCTGTTGGTGGGCTCCAGACCCAGCACATAGTCGCCGCTGGCCATGCTGCGCCACTGGGATAGGATGGGCAGGGTGCTGCCGTCCCAGCTAAGCTTCATGGCCATTCCCAGTTCCGGATTTTGCAGTTCTGCCCAGAAGTCTCGCTTCATTTTCTGGAAGAACACCCGCTCCTCCTCGCCGTCAATGGGGGCGTCAAATTCGCAGGCGCGTTCCAGGCCGGTTCGGGCGAATTCCGTGCGGGGAATGGTCTCCCGATCCGGGGGAAGCAGCAGCTTTGCGTGCTCGGAAAGCAGGGGATAGCCAAAATTGCAGTGATAGATCTGCATGATTTCCTCGTCCCGGGGAGTCAGGTTGGTTACGTCGTCCGTCACCTGAATGGAGGCGCCGAAAATGGGGATCCGGATGGTTCTGCGTACCTCCAGCGCGTGGCCGAACAGCGCTGTCTCCCGGACAATCCCCTTGATGACGATGGCGTCGTTCTCCACATCCGCGCAGACGTGGTCTGCGGCCAGAGAATGATACCGGCCGTGCTGGGGGTGCCACTCCCCGTTGTCCCGGTTTGCCGGGCCTGTGGAACGCAGACCGCAGGTGTAGAGCAGGCCGCCGGGGAAGGTGTTCAGAAATTCCATCTCATGGGGGTGGATGATGGCCGGACTGTCATAGCCGTTTTTGCTCATCCAGGACATATTGACGCCCCGGAAGCGCACCTGACCGATGTCCAGACCGGCATCCGGCAGAATATCCGCCTGAAGACCGCCCGCAGTGCATACTTCGATCACATCGACACCCTTTGCCTTGCCTTCCGCCAGCGTCACTCTGCGCAGGGTGTAGCACTGGGCGGGATTGCCGATATAACCGTCCCGTTCCAATTGCAGCATGAAAATCCCTCCTTTTTCATTCTACATTTATTGTAACAGTACCGGAAAAAAAGAATAGGGAAATCCGTTCGTTTTCCTTTGAATTTGTTCGCAGGTATGATATAATTTTCCTGTCCCATTTTGTGCAGATTGGAGAGAGAGTAAAATGATTTCCGCATTTGACATTGGAAAACTCCGGGATTTGCTGAGGGATTTCCACGAAATCACGAAAATTCGCATTACGGTGTTTGATGAAAATATGACGGAACTGGTTTCCTATCCGGAGGAGCTGGCGCCGATCTGTAAAATTGTCCGGGATTGCGAGGCGGGGTGGGAGGCCTGCCGGAAATGTGACCGACAGGCTTGTGACTGTGCCGCCGCCACCCGGAAGACCCAGATCTACCGCTGTCACGCGGGGCTGACGGAGGCGGTGTCGCCCCTGATTGTAAATGATGTGCTGGTGGGCTATCTTTTGTTTGGCCACGTTCTGTCCTACCCGGATTATGCAGCCGGCTGGCAGGCGATTTCCCGGTGCACTACAAACCTTCCGGTGGATCCGGTTCTTCTGCGGGGCGCTGTGGAGCGTCAGCCCCTGATTCCGGAGGCGTATGTTCAGTCTGCTACCCATATTATGTCGGCGGTTGCCTCCTATCTGGTGATGGAGCGCCTGGCAACGCTCCAGTCCGATCAGACGGCTGTGCAGCTGGATCGGTACCTCAGCGAGCATTTCACGGAGGAGTTCACAGCGCCGGAGCTGGCCGCCCGGTTTTCCATGGGGAAGACCCGGCTTTATCAGATTTCCCGGCAGCTGTACGGCTGCGGCATCGCGGAACACGTGCGTCGACTCCGGATCGGAAAGGCGAAGGAGCTTCTGCGTACGGAGCCGAAGCTCTCCCTGAGCGAAATCGCGGAGCGCTGCGGCTTTCAGGATGACAACTACTTCATCAGCGTGTTTTCCCGGATGGTGGGCTGCCCGCCCAGACGCTGGCAGGCGCTGCCCGAGGATGGCTCCGGGAGTGAGTAACAAAAGGACGCCTTTCGGGCGGCCTTTGCGATTATGTGATTTTGTCGATGCCCCGCTGCAGGGTGTCGGCGTCAATGGCGCCGGTGGCCTGGGCAACGGCGTGCCCCTGAGCATCCAGAAAAATGGTGCAGGGAAGCACGCGGATGCCATACGCCCGGGCGGCACTCAAGTCTGTGTCATAGTAGACCGGGAAGGTGTAGCCGCTTTCGGCTATAAACGTGGCGGCGGTGTCCACGGTTTCCTGAGATCCGTCCGTTATGTTCACGAACAGAAATTGCACGGAATCTCCCAGAGCATCGTATTTGTCCTGAAAATCCGGCAGCTCTCCCCGGCACGGGCCGCACCAGCTTGCCCAGAAATTTACGACGACGGGCGTTCCGAAGAAATCGGACAGCTTCACGGCGTTCCCATCCCGGTCGTATACGGTAAAATCCGGTGCGGTGGGGGCTGCAGAAGGCGCGGCTTCCCCGGAACATTCGGAAACCGCCAGCTGTTCCGGCGTTTCCTGCAATCTGGCA
Source organism: Faecousia sp. (assembly GCA_034094395.1). Lineage (GTDB taxonomy): Bacteria > Bacillota > Clostridia > Oscillospirales > Oscillospiraceae > Faecousia. The sequence goes on along the minus strand of JAXEAK010000119.1, from coordinate 3,800 downwards.
TAGAGCAGGGATGCCCCGGCCAGCAGAAGCGCCAGCGCAAGAGCGGCTGCAATCCAGGTTCGTTTGTGGTTCATAGTTGCCTCCTCAGTTCAGCAGCCGCAGCAGACGCCCCAGAGTTCCGGTAGCCATCAGCACGCCGATGACCACCAGCAGGCCGCCGCTGAGCAGATTGATGATCCGATAATGCCGTTTTACCCAGTCGAAAGTGCTTTTCAGTGCGTCAATCAGCACGGCGCTGAGGAGGAAGGGAATTCCCAGCCCCAGCGAGAAGGCTAGCAGCATGGTCATTCCTTCTCTCGCGTGTTCCGCCTGAGAGGCCAGCATCAGCGCAGAGCCGAGGAATGCGCCCACACAGGGTGTCCAGCTCAGTGAGAAAACCACACCAAAGATTGCAGCGGAAAAAAAGCCCATGTCCCGGGTATCCAGAACGCGGCTCCCGCCATGAAACAGATTCCAGCGGAAAAGCCCCAGATAGTGCAGGCCGAACAGAATGACGAGGATTCCACTGACCAGATTCACGGCTCTGCGGTATTGTGCCAGCAGGCTGCCGATGGTGCCTGCCAGCGCGCCCATGGCGACGAAGACTGCCGTAAAGCCGGCGACAAAGCCCAAAGCGCAGGTAAGGGTTTTGCGGGTTGTACGTTCCCCGCCGCCGGCGAAGTAGGATACATAGACAGGCAGCAAGGGCAGCAGGCAGGGGGAGAGGAAGGTGATGACGCCCTCAAGAAAGGAGATCAGGTATTGCATGACGCTGATTCCTCCTGACGGGCTGCCAGATAGTCCTGCGCCATGTGAACTGCCACAGCGCCGTCTGCCACGGCGGTCACCACCTGACGCAGCTGCTTGGTGCGCACGTCCCCTGCGGCAAAGACTCCCGGAATCCCGGTGACGGTGGATTCGTCCGCCACGATATATCCTGCGCCGTCCAGCGCCAGCTGACCGGCGTACAGCTCGGTGGCAGGCCGGCGGCCGATGCTGATGAACGCGCCGTCACAGAGGATGGTTTCCTCGCTTCCATCCAAACGGTTTCGGATCCGGATGCCGGTGAGCTTTTCCCCGCCGAGAAGCCGGGTGACCTCGCTGTTCCAGCGGAATTCCACATTTTCTGCCTGCATCAGCGTGGCATGATATACCTTTTCGGCGCGCAGAGTGTCCCGCCGGTGTACGACGATGACTTTTTTCGCGACGCGGCTGAGGAGCATCGCGTCCGCCGCCGCGCTGTTGCCGCCGCCCACGACCACCACGGTTTTTCCCCGGTAGAACATACCGTCGCAGGCAGCGCAGTAGTTGACGCCCCGTCCGGTCAGCGTCGGCTCCTCCGGAAGATCCAGTTTTTTTGGCACCGCGCCGGTGGCGAGAATCACGGTTTTCCCGTAAAAAGTTCCTTCACTGGTTTGTATGGCCTTGGGATCTGCCTCCAGAGACACGGACTGCACCTCTGCCAGCACGGTTTTTGCCCCGAAGCGCAGTGCCTGAGTTTCCATTTTTTCTGCCAGAGTGAAGCCGTCAATGCCGTCTTCAAAGCCGGGATAGTTGTCAATCTGGTGGCTCAGCGCCATCTGGCCACCGGGAGAGAGCTTTTCCAGAATCAGGGTTTTCAGACCTGCCCGGGCGGCGTACAGCCCGGCGGTATAACCGGCGGGGCCGCCTCCGATAACCAGAACGTCCCAGACAGCCGGTCTGTCCATTATGGTATCTTTCATTTTTTCAGGGACTCCTCCAGAAAGCGGTCGATCATGGCCTTGGAATCCGGCGCGACGATGGAAGCCACGGCATTGCCGTCCCGGTACAGCACCAGCGTGGGAATGACTTCAATCTGTTCCTGCTCTGCCAGGGCAGGCTCCTCGTCAATATTGACCTTGGCTACCACCAGATCGTCAGCGCATTGCTGGGCGACTGCGTCATAGGCGGGGGCGATCCGGCGGCAGTAGGTGCACCAGGGCGCCCAGAAATCCACCAGAACGGGCTTGCCGGATTGGGTAAGGGCTTTGCGGAAGGACTCTGCGTTCAGATTTTCAACGGACATGGGAATATCCTCCTTGGTATTTCTTTTGCCATTATTATAACCGCTTTTCGGAGGAATTCCGTGATATCGTCACAAAATTCGCCGGGGATGCCGTAAGCGTGCGGCATCCCCGGTACGCGGAATCCGCCGGGAGAAATCCCGGCGGAGCTGGTCAGCGGCTTTCGCTGCTGTCATCCTGTCCACTGTCGCAATTGGTGGGAGAAAACTGCCGTTCCGGGAAAGGAATCCGGCTGAACATCTCACAGGGATCCTCGGTGCAGCAGCCGCCGGCGGAATCGCAGCACTCCTTGGTGGGGATGGAGTAATCCAGCACCGGAATCACCAGCTGGGCATCCCGTTCCAGCCGGACGATGGAGAACTGTCCCAGCGTGACGAACAGCCGCCGCTGGCCGCCGGTGAGCACCAGCTCCTCGTCAAAGGCGGAGCAGATGCCCTGGGGAATCTGAGCCATCACCGTCTCTGCTGTGCATTCCCCGGCGTCCCGGATCCGGGAGCTGAGCACCATGGGATCCAGCACCTCCACCACAGCGGTGGGAAGATTGGCGGCGCGCAGGGTGTGACCGTCGCTCTGGCCGATCCGGGTATCGCTGCGGAAGATATGTGCCCGGCTGTCCTCGCCGCACAGCACCGCCCGCTTGCCAAACACCGCAAGACCGTACAGGGTGGTAGGACGGCAGGAACCTACCACCGCGTCCGCCAGAATCCGGTAGTAGAAGGTAATGTCGATGCAGTAGTGGTTCCGGTCAAAGGCAACCGGCTCCACAAGAGTCTTTTAAGGTATGAAAATTCAAAGGGTAGAATTAATATTTCCGTTGATACTGAAATCCTTAATAGTACGGCTGGAATTGTGCCAACAAACCCAATTATTCTGGAATATATCAAAGAAAAATACGGTTTCAATGTCCATACTCTCTACCTGGCACAGGTTAGAGCTAAGTATGGAATACAGGTACACGAAGCACATGGCAGGAAAGGCGACTGCAAGAGAAATCCGAGTGAGTGTCCGAAATACAAGGAAGAAGCCATTATTGAGGCGTTCAGGCACTTTAATATGATTGATTAACAGAAAGAACAGTATCGTGGATAGAATAAATGGGTACGGCCTGAATAATCGGCTGTACCCATTATTAATTATCCTCTGGCGGGATGAATTTCATTATATCGGAGACCTCACATTGCAGCAGTACACAAAGTTGGTCAATCGTGTTGGTAGAAACGCTTTTACCCTCTTTCATTGCATAATATGTGCTGCGGGCAAAGCCCATCTTTTCCAGGCGATATGAGGAAACCCCTTTTTCTTTCAGCGTGATAAATAACGGTTCATAGCTAATCAATTTCCTCACCCCCTAAGACTACCATTTAAGTATAATTGCAAAATTAGGGGTTGCGTATGCCAAAATATTCGTACATAATATAAGGGAAAAAGGGAGTGATTATTATGTCCGATGATTACTTGATTCATAATGATTCAGAGGAAATATTAACCCCAAGTTATCATGGGGAACTGTGCCGTCATAATGGGGAAAATCCTGATTATGAGATTGCTTGTGATGAATGTGATTATTTCTTATTATGTTTTCCTGACTGGGAAGAATTTATCTGAAACATTGTCAGAAAAAAAAAAGCAGCGCACTTAGTCTTAGTTATGGACTGGGTGCGTTTTGCATCAATGTCGGTTCATGTTAATTGCGGCTGATTAACATGGAAAAGGTGCGTGACATTGGGGCAACAGCCTGTGAATGATTAATTAATTTCTGTTCGCAAACAGGGATTG
>JAXEAK010000118.1:0-3119 GCA_034094395.1 Faecousia sp. | reverse complement strand
GTGTGGCTCCACGGCGGCGGATACTTCGCCGGTTCTTCCATTGAGCAGGTGGCCTACGACGGTCACAATATGTGCATGGAAGGTGACGTTGTAGTAGTCTCTATCAACCATCGGCTGAACATTCTGGGCTATCTGGACTTGTCTCCCTTTGGAGAGAAATATACAAACTCCGGCAACGCCGGTCACGCGGACATGGTGGCGGCATTGCAGTGGGTGCACGACAATATCGCCCTCTTTGGCGGCGACCCGGACAATGTGACCATCTTCGGTCAGTCCGGCGGCGGCATGAAAGTGGCAGACCTGATGCAGATTCCCGCGGCGGACGGATTGTTCCACAAGGGCCTGATTATGAGCGGCGTAGCCGACGAGACGATGCTCCCCTCCTGTGTGGGCACCGGCGAGGCCATAGTCACCGCCATGCTCACGGAGCTGGGTCTGACCGCTGCCGACGTAGAACAGCTGGAGACCCTGCCCTATCCGGAGCTGGTGAAAACCTATACCAAGGTCATGCCCTCTGTGGCTATGACCGGCGGTTATGTGGGTGGCGCTCCCCTGGTCAACGACTGGTTCCTGGGCAACCCCCTGCAGCACGGTATGCGGGAGCACGCCCGGGAGATTCCCCTGATGATCGGCTCCGTCTTTGGCGAGTTTGCCTTTGCCCCCGCCCCGTTTGACAAGACCACCCTCACGGAAGGGGAAGTCAAAGCCATCGTCGGCAAGGTTTACAGTGAACACACCGAGGCTGTGCTGACCGCCTTTGCCGAGGCGTACCCCGGGAAGAACCCCACGGATGTGCTGAACATTGACCGCGCCATGCGTCAGCCCTCCAAGAAGCTGGCCGCCCTGCACGCCAGGGGCGGGAAGGCCGGAACCTACCTGTATGACTTCACGCTGGAGTTCCCCATGATGCACAAGATCGCTTGGCACTGCTCCGACATTCCCTTCTTCTTCCACAACACCGACAAGGTGGAGGTCTGTTCCATCCCCGGCGTCACCGAGAAGCTGGAAGCGCAGATGTTCGGCGCGTTCATGCACTTTGCCAGAACCGGCGTACCCGGTCAGGAAAGTCTGCCCGTCTGGCCGGAGGTTACGGAAACGGAAGAGCCTACCATGATTTTTGACCGGGAATGCCAGGTGCGGGATCATTTCGACGACGAACTGCTGAAGCTCATCGACAGCATTCTGCCGCCCTTCAACCTGATGGAGCTGATGGCAAGTCAGAACGTGCAGCACTGAGTCGGGAGGCGCAATCGTGGAGAAAAAAGAAAGACGCGTTGTATTCGCAGCAGGGCTTGCGCTGCTGCTGGTGTTCACCTTTACGGATCTGCAAATCTCCATGGCAATCGCCAATAAGCCTCTCTGGGCGCGGGTGTTTGAAGTCGTGGGTGAAATACCCTTTACAGTCCTGACCATCGCCGGCTGCGCCATGTTGTTCCGGTTTCGCACGAAGAAAAATATCGCGTGGAACATACTGTGCGCTGTGGGTGCGGGGGCGCTGTTTCTGCTGTTCTCCCTGATGGGCGGCTTCATGACCAACAACTATCTCACCGACAACTTAGGTCAGATTTCCATGGTCTGGATGGTGCTCATCGCCTTGACGATGGCGGGGCTTGGTGTCTGGATTGCCTGTCTCGTTCCCGGGGAAAAACGCGGCGAGGCGCTGCGCTATGCGGCGACGGCGCTGCTGTACTGCCTCCTGGTGATCGTCATTATGAACTCTCTGAAAACCGTCTGGGGCAGAATGCGGTTCCGGGAAATGACCGACCCCGTTCATGAATTCACCCGTTGGTATCAGATCGTACCCAGAGGCGGTTTCGACAACATTTATGCCTCCTTCCCCTCGGGGCATTCCATGAATTCCGCAGGCGTAATTCTGCTGATGCTACTGCCGCCGATGATTCCGGCGCTGGCCGGCAAGGAGAGAATCCTGCACGCCATCGTGTATGTCTGGTGCGCGGTGGTCGGCGTCAGCCGGGTGTTCATGGGCGCCCATTTCGCCAGCGATGTAACCGTAGGCATTCTGCTGTCTCTGACCATTTTTGAAGTGCTGCGGGCAGTGGTGTACCGGAAAAAATCGACAGACAGCGCCGCGTAAGGCGGACACACACCGGGGGGCGGTTTCCCAAAACCGCCCCCCTGAACAGCAAGGAGATGCGTCAATGAAACAGAAATGGAAACGAATTCAAGCGGACGGATATGTGCGGATCGACAACGGCGACGGTCAGGCTCTGGGTCTCGCGGCGGACAGCCCGGTTCCACTTCTCACGGTGGACGGCTACGCCTTCAAGGATTTTCTCCGAACAGGGGAGCTGGCTCCCTATGAGGACTGGCGGCTTTCCAGCGAGGAGAGGGCGCGGGATCTGGCAGGACGGCTGTCCATCGAGGACATCGCCGGACTGATGCTCTACAGCGCCCACCAGTTGATTCCCGCCCGGGGGCCGCAGGCCGCGGTGTTCGGCGGCACCTACGGCGGAAAATCCTATGAAGAAAGCGGCGCCAACCCCTGGGATTTGACCGATCAGCAAAAGAAGTTCATCGTGGAGGACAGGGTGCGCCACGTGCTGATTATGAAGCTGGAGAGCACGGAGGCGGCGGTGCGCTGGAACAACAACCTTCAGGCTCTGGCGGAAAGGGTGGGCTTCGGCATCCCCGCCAACAACAGCTCCGACCCCCGTCACGGAGCTGGCTCCACCGCAGAGTACATGGGCGTCACCGGCGAGCCCATCTCCAAATGGGCAAACGGCATCGGCCTGTCTGCCTCCTTTGACCCGGATTCCGTGAAGGAATTCGGCGAAATCGCCTCGGCGGAATACCGGGCGCTGGGCATCACCACCGCCCTGTCTCCCCAGATCGACCTGTCTACCGAGCCTCGCTGGATGCGCTTCGCCGACACCTTCGGCGAGCACACCCAGATGACCATTGATATGACAAGAGCCTACTGTGACGGCTTCCAGACCACGAAAGGAAGCCAGGACGGCTGGGGTAAAGACAGCGTCAACACCATGGTCAAGCATTTCCCCGGCGGCGGTATGTGCGAGGGTGGTCGGGACGCCCACTACGCCTACGGCAAGTACGCCGTGTACCCCGGAGGCAATTTTGAAGAGCACCTGAAGCCCTTT
>JAXEAK010000117.1:0-11758 GCA_034094395.1 Faecousia sp. | reverse complement strand
ACTTTAATTCTTTCCGGCCTGAATCGCGCCAGAATGCGTTATCTTCCTTGCTGGGCGTCAGCCCAGCGGCGTCATCTGCCTTTTCTGGCACAATTCATTCTCGGAAAGCTTTTAAAGCTTTCAATCAAGAATTAGTATGAACGCAAATCTTTTCACGAAAAGGCTTGCGTTTACGGCAGATTTGCTGTACCATATAGCTGTACATTTAGAAAGGACGTGTTTCCGTACATGATTAAAGTTGATATCTCCAATGTCTGGGGTCAGCTGACGCTGGCCGACCTTCTGGCGATGGAAAAGGAAGTGTCCGATGCCCATGCCACGCTGATGGATGGCACCGGCGAAGGAAATGATTTTCTGGGCTGGCTGAATCTGCCTACCCGGGAAGCCACCGAGGAGATCACCCGCATTCAGGCCGCGGCAAAGAAAATCCGCAGCAATTCCGACGCGTTCGTGGTGATCGGCATCGGCGGCTCCTACTTAGGTCCCCGGGCTGCCATTGAGCTGCTGCAGGGTCCCAACCACAATATTGGCAAGGGAAAGGGCGATCCTCAGATTTTCTTTGCCGGCAACGGCTTGAGCACCCGGCACTGGAACGAGCTGTGCCGTCTGCTGGAGGACAAGGATTTCTCCATCGCCATCATCAGCAAGTCCGGCACTACCACCGAGCCTGCCATTGCTACCCGGGCGCTCCGCTGGATGCTGGAGCGCAAATACGGCACCGACGGCGCCAAGGAGCGTATTTTTGCCATTACGGATCCCTGCAAGGGCGCTCTGCGCCAGATGGCCACTGAAGAGGGCTGGGAGACCTTCGTGATTCCGCCGAATGTGGGCGGCCGGTTCTCCGTGCTGACCCCCGTTGGCCTGCTGCCGCTGGCAGTGGCCGGTATCGACATCATGGAAATGCTGAACGGCGCCATGGATGCCAAGGAGAGCTATGATCTGCGCTCCTTTGAAAACCCCGTGTGGCAGTATGCCGCCGTGCGGAATCTGCTGTACCGCAATGGCAAGGCCATGGAGATCTTCGAGTCCTTCGAGCCGGGCTTCAAAATGTTCGGCGGCTGGTGGCAGCAGCTGTTTGGCGAGTCCGAGGGCAAGGACGGAAAGGGCATCTTCCCGGTAACCGCCGAGTTCACCGCCGACCTCCATTCTCTGGGTCAGATGATTCAGCAGGGTCAGCGGAATATCTTCGAGACCATGGTTCGCTTTGATGCGCCTGAGACCAAGTACACCATCGGCGGCGACTGGAAGAATCTGGACGGGCTCAACTATCTGGAGGGCAAGACGCTGGACTTCGTGGACGAGAAGGCCTTCCTCGGTACGCTTGCTGCCCATGTGGACGGCGGTGTTCCGGTTATCACCATGGACTGCGGTGAGCTGAATGCCCGGAAGGTGGGCGAGCTGTTCTTCTTCCTGGAGCTGTGCTGCGGTGTTTCCGCCTACATTCTGGGAGTCAATCCCTTCAACCAGCCCGGCGTGGAACTGTATAAGCGTAATATGTTCCAGCTGCTGGGAAAACCCGGTTACGAGAAATAAACAATCATTGGGGAGGGCAGTCTGTCCTCCCCGACCGTTTTCTCCCGGACGGCGGGATGGGAAGAATTCTCTTGGGAAATTCGCAAAATAGTAGTTGCAAATTTTCCCGTTTACTGGTAGAATGTGCATAAGCCAAAAATAAAGGCAAGGAGGACATTCCTATGATTCATGTTATTATGGGCCTGAAGGGTTCCGGCAAAACGAAGAAGCTGATCGACGCCATTAACGGCGCGGTGGCAGAAGCCAATGGCGATGTGGTCTGCATCGAGTACGGCAGAAAGCTGACCTACGATCTTTCCTATAAGGTTCGTCTGGTTGACTCCGAGGAGTATGGCATTTGCAGCAGCGAAATGCTGAAGGGCTTCCTGAGCGGCCTGCACGCCGGTAATTTCGACATTACCAACGTGTTTATCGACAACCTGTATAAGACCATCGGCACCAATCTGGCCGCTGCCGAGGAGTTCGTTGCCTGGTGCGCCAAGTTCGCCGCCGACAACAGCATGGAGATCACCATCACCATTTCCGAGGATCCCGCAAAGGCCAGCGATGGCATGAAGCAGTACCTGTAAAGCGTACATCCTTCCCGCCGCAGCGATTTCGCTGCGGCGGCTTTTTGCCGGCAGAGTAGTGCGCATTTTGGAAAAGATACTTGAAACCACATGGATATTCCGTTATAATGATACCGCTAAAGACTATGTGTTTCGGTATCAGGAGAGTAAAATGAGTACAAATACGTTACAGGAAAACAAAATGGGCGTGATGTCGGAAGGAAAGCTGCTGCTGAATATGGCACTGCCCATGATTGCCTCCATGCTGGTGCAGGCGCTTTACAATGTGGTGGACAGCATTTTCGTGTCTCAGGTGTCGGAAAGCGCGGTGACGGCGCTTTCTCTGGCGTTCCCCATTCAGAATTTACAGATCGGCTTTGCCGTGGGCATCGGCGTGGGCGTCAACTCCCTGCTGAGCAAAAGTCTGGGCGAGAAGAATCAGGAGGCTGCCAACCGTACCGCCGGCAACGGCCTGGTTTTGACGCTGATTGCAACGGCAGCGTTTATGCTGTTCGGCATTTTTGGTGTGCGGCCGTATTATGAATTGCAGTCTGCCGTCCGGGAGACAGTGGAGGGCGGCATCGCCTATACCCGGATCTGCTGCATTTTTACCGTGGGGGTGTTCCTGTCCATTTTGGGCGAACGGCTGCTTCAGGCCACCGGCCGGACGGTGTATACCATGATTACCCAGAGCACCGGCGCTATTCTCAATATCATCCTCGACCCCATTCTGATTCACGGCTGGTTTGGGGTACCCGCTATGGGCGTAGCCGGCGCCGCGGTAGCGACGGTGATCGGCCAGTGGGTCGCCGCGATTATGGTCTGGGTTTTTAACTTCAAGTTCAATCCGGAGGTTCAGTTCGGTAGGCGGTATCTGCGCCTGGAGGGCGGCACCGTCGGGCAGATTCTGACCGTGGGCGTTCCCTCCATCGTCATGAATGGGATTGGCTCGGTCATGACGTTTGGCATGAATCAGATTCTGCAGAACTTTACCGAGACGGCCACCGGCGTATTCGGCGTGTACTTCAAGCTTCAGAGCTTCTTCTTTATGCCCCTGTTTGGCTTGAACAATGCCACCATTTCCATCATTGGCTACAACTTCGGCGCCAGAAAGCCCCGGCGCATTACCAAGACCCTGAAGATTGCCTGCTCTCTGGCATTCAGCCTGATGGTGCTGGGGCTGCTGGTGTTCCAGCTGGCACCGGATGCCCTGCTGGGACTGTTCAATCCCAGTGATGCCTTCCTGTCCATCGGACGGGCGGCACTGCGTACCATCAGCTGGAGCTTCCCCATCGCGTCGTTCTGCATTGTGCTGGGCGCCTGCTTCCAGGCATTGGGCAACGGCATCTACACCACCATCACCGCCCTGTGCCGACAGATGCTGGTGCTGCTGCCGGTAGCCTATCTGCTGAGCCTGACGGGAGACGTGGACAAGGTCTGGCTGGCCTTTATTGTGGCGGAGTTTGCCAGCGCGGCGGCAACCTTCTATTTCTTCCGTCGGATTTACCGGCAGAAGATCCAGCCGCTGTTTGCCGGGAAAAATGGATAAAAATCAACAATCCGCCTGATGGTTGTCAGGCGGATTTTCTGCAAAGGAGAGAAAGACAATGCTGGTGGATTGCCATATTCACATGGTACTGGACGGGGAGAACTGGAAGAGCGCCATTGCCAGACACGCGCAGCATCCGCAGGAGGACTGGATTCGTAAGACGCTCGCGCGCTATCAGAAGCTGGGATCCACCTGGCTCCGGGATGGCGGTGACCGCTGGGGTGTTGGCAAACGCGCCAGAGAGCTGGCAGGGGAATATGGAATTACCTACCGCACCCCACTGTCACCCCTGTGTAAAGCCGGGCATTATGGCGGCTTTATCGGGGAAAAGTATACCGATCTTCGGGAATATGCGTCGCTGGTGGAGAAAAACCGGCGTGAGGGCGCGGATTTTATCAAAATTATGATTTCCGGGCTGATGGATTTCGACCACTGTGGCGTGCTGTCGGAGAATGGACTGGAGCCGGACGAAATCAGGCAGCTGATTCACATTGCCCATGAGGAGGGCCTGCCGGTGATGGCGCACGCCAACGGCGCCCGGACAGTGGAAGCGGCAGCGGCAGCAGGGGTGGACTCCATTGAACACGGCGCTTATCTGGATGGGGATGCCCTGCACGCCATGGCGGAAAATGGCACGGTTTGGGTGCCTACCCTGTCCACCATCGGGAATCTGCGGGGCAGGGGACGCTTTGCGGAGGACGAGGTGGAGCGGATATTGGAGAGCGCCATGGAAAATGTCCGCCTATTTGCGGGCATGGGCGGCCTTCTGGCGCCCGGTACGGACGCGGGTGCCTGGGCAGTGCCCCATGGGAGTTTGACGGAATATGCTCTGCTGACAGCTGTTCTGGGGGAGGATACGCGGGGAATTCTGGAGGAAGGAATCCTGAAAATCCGGCAGGTGTTTTGATCGTTGCAATTTGGTGGCATATCTGAAAAACGGCAGCGTCAAGGGGACTACCGTTTTTGGGGAGATATCCAATATGGCTCTATTCCAAAGGAATGTTCAGGGTTTGCGCCAGCTTTTTCAGATAGTCCAAATGGGCACAATTTGCGTCATAGAGCGTAACATAGCCGTTTTCCTCTGCGAAAACGGTCTCGGTTTTTCCGGTTTTCTCATTGCGGTAAATCACGGATTCTCCTTTGCGGAGGTATATCTGAGTCCCGTGCTCCAATTTGCGGTTATACGCTGCCAGCACTTCGTCAAAATATTCCTGAAACAGTGAGATTGCCTTTGACATTTCACCCCGCCTGCCGTATATCATGGATTCCTCCAGCTTGATCAGACTGCGATTATCGTCAAAGGCGGGGTATTCGGCTCTGTGAGCGAGAATGGCATCTCTGCTATTCAGCGTATTGAAAATCGGTAAAGCATTGTGCTTTAGCTTCTCCAAAATATCGCGCCCGATTATTTTGGGATTCTTTTCCAGGTCATACCAGCTGTCCTGCCCGCTGCAAAGCACCGAAAGACGAGAACGGATATTGCACTCGTACTCGTGATAATACTTTCTGGGCGATTCCTTAACCGTAAAGGTTCTCTCAAAAGATTCCGGAACGCGGATGCCCAGGTTGACGCACATCAGATTCCGCTTTCCCATCGAGGGCAGGCCGCTTTGAAAATGGATGACCTGGGAGATATCGCCGTCAACAAAGCGGTGCAGTGTCCGGCCGTGCTTTCGGAAACCGTATGGTTTCAAAGCCTCATATACAATGGATTCGATCTGATCCACCGCTTGTACGGTATTTCTCTGGTGCTTGTCGAAAAGAGAAAACATATGGTTGCCGCCTTTCGTTAACTTTTCCACTGCAGCAACAGTCCACTGGACTGTTGCCAAGAGCCGCCTTTTGAATCTGTCCTCGAATACAAAAACTCCAACACCGGGTGGTGTTGGAGTTTTTGTGGTGGGGGAGGACGGATTCGAACCATCGAAGCGAAACGCAGCAGATTTACAGTCTGTCCCCTTTGGCCACTCGGGAACTCCCCCATATGAAACTTGTTCTATCCGGTATCTGGAGCCGGTAGACGGACTCAAGAGATTAAGGTGACAACCAGTTTTTGAACTGGTTGTCCAATCTGCCACCGGCAGATTGTATTTGGATCTTCGAGCCCAGCCAAGCTATCCGGTTTTGGAGCCGGTAGACGGACTCGAACCCCCGACCTACTGATTACAAATCAGTTGCTCTACCAACTGAGCTATACCGGCGTCTCGAACCGAACACGCCTATTATAGCATGGGATTTGGAAAAGTCAAGAACTTTTTTGGAAATGGTAGAAATCAGGCGCGGCGGGGAATACCGCGCCTGATTGTGCGTCTTTTTGACGTTTTTTACTGACTTTTTGTGCGGATTTCGGAGCCGTATTACAGCTCCACGTCCAGCTTGGCAACCACAGCGGCACACCGGGGGCACAGGCCTTCCGCGTTGGCCTGCTCGCTGTGCATCCAGCAGCGGGGGCACTTGGTTCCCTTGGCTTCGCTGACACCGATGGTAAGGCCGGGGAAGTTCACACCGGTGCCGACCTCCGCGCCTTCCTCGGGATTCTCCCAGGTGCAGGTGGATACGATGCAGATTTCCGCCAGATTCGCACCCTCGCAGGCCGCTTTCAGGTCGGCATCCCCGGTGCTCAGCGTGACGTGGGCTTCCAGTGCTTTGCCGATACGCTTGTCGGCGCGAGCCTTCTCCAGCACGCCGTTCACATCCTGACGCAGCTTCATGATGGTATCCCAACGCGCCATGGCGTCGCTGTCCAGCGCGTAGGCGGAGAAGTCCTCCGGCATCTGGTTCAGCAGCACATTCCGGGCATCATCGCCGTCCCGATGGGGCATGGACTGCCAGATCTCGTCGCAGGTGAAAGCGAGAATGGGCGCGAACAGCTTTGCCATAGCGTCCAGAATCAGGAACAGGGCGCTTTGGGCGGAACGGCGGCGCAATCCGTCCTTTTCCTCGCAGTACAGCCGATCCTTCAGAATATCCAGATAGAAGGAAGACAGCTCCACCACGCAGAAGTCGTTGATGGCATGGGTGACCAGATGGAATTCGTAGCCCATATAGGCCTTCCGGCAGGTCTTTACCAGCTCGTCCAGCTTGGTCAGCGCCCAGCGATCCAGTTCCTCCATGTCTTCCACGGGAACCAGATGATTGGGATCGAACTCGTTCAGGTTGCCCAGGCAGTACCGGGCAGTGTTGCGGAACTTCAGGTAGTTCTGAGCAATCTGCTTGAAGATTTCCTTGGAGCAGCGCACATCGGCATGGTAGTCGGAAGAGGCAGCCCACAGCCGGACAATGTCCGCGCCGAACTCCTTAATCAGGTCGGCGGGATCCACGCCGTTGCCCAGAGACTTGTGCATGGCACGACCCTGACCGTCTACGGTCCAGCCGTGGGTCAGCACCTGCTTGAAGGGAGCACCCTGATCCAGCGCGCCTACCGAGGTCAGCAGGCTGGACTGGAACCAGCCACGATACTGGTCGGCACCCTCCAGATACACGTCGGCAGGCCACAGCTCGGGCGTGCGGTGCATCAGGGATGCGTAGTGGGTGGAACCGGAGTCAAACCAGCAGTCCAGTGTGTCTTTCTCCTTGTCAAAAGTCTTACCGCCGCAGTGGGGGCAGGTAAAGCCTTCGGGCACCAGCTCCATGGCTTCCTTTTCAAACCAGATGTTGGAGCCGTACTGGTCGAACAGAGCGGACAGCTTCTCAATGGATTCCGGGGTGGACACGGGCTTGCCACAGTCCTTGCAGTAGAACACCGGGATGGGCAGACCCCAGCGGCGCTGACGGGAAATGCACCAGTCGGCGCGCTCCCGGATCATGCTGGTCATCCGATCCTGACCCCAGGCGGGATACCACTGGACGTTCTCGATGGCCTTGATGGCCTGATCCTTGAAGGACTCCACGGAGCAGAACCACTGAGGGGTAGCCCGGAAGATGACAGGCTTCTTGCAGCGGTCATGGTGGGGGTAGGAGTGGACGATTTCCTCGGAGGCGAACAGCACGCCGCTTGCCTTCATATCCGCGAGGATTATGGGGTTGGATTCCTCGGTCTTGAGCCCTGCGTACTTGCCGGCGTAGTCGGTGTGGCGGCCGTAGTCATCCACAGGCACCACCAGCTCCATGCCGTAACGCATACAGGTCTGGTAGTCGTCGGCACCGAAGCCGGGGGCGGTGTGGACGCAGCCCGTGCCGGAATCCATGGTGACGTACTCGGCGTTCACCAGACGGGAGGTCTTGTCCATGAAGGGATGCTGTGCCAGCATATTCTCGAAGAAGGAACCGGGGTAGGAGGCGATGACTTCGTAGTTTTCAAACCCACCGATGTGCATGACCTTGTCCATCAGGGCTTCCGCCATGATATAGGTGTCGCCGTTGTCGGCTTTTACCAGCACATAGGTTTCCCGGGGATGCAGGCAGATGGCCAGGTTGCCGGGCAGCGTCCAGATGGTGGTGGTCCAGATCACGAAGTAGGTTCTGCTCAGATCGAACTGGGAAAGCTTGCCCAGATCGTCCTTCATGAGGAATTTGACATAGACGGAGGTGCAGGGATCATCCTGATACTCAATATCGGCCTCGGCCACGGCCGTGGCGCAGAAGGGACACCAGGTGACGGGCTTCAAGCCCTTGTAGATATAGCCCTTGTCGAACATCCGGCCAAAGACTTTGACCTCCTGGGCTTCAAAGTGTTTGTCCATGGTGCGGTAGGGGTGCTTCCAGTCGGCAACGACTCCCAGACGCTTGAAGCCCGCCATCTGCTTCTGAATGAAGTCCTCGGCGAATTCCTCACAGGCCTTCCGGAATTCCGGCACGGACAGATCCTTGTTCAGCTTTTTCTTGGAGTTCTCAATGGCGCGTTCAATGGGCAGGCCGTGGTTGTCCCAGCCGGGGACGTAGGGGGTGTAGTAGCCCATCATGGCATGACTGCGGACGATGAAGTCCTTCAGGGTCTTGTTCAGGGCGTGTCCCATGTGGATATAGCCATTACTAAAGGGAGGACCGTCGTGCAGTACGAACCGGGGCAGATCCTTGTTTTTCTCCAGCATGGCTTCGTAGAGATTCTGCTCTTCCCAGCGGGCCAGCATTGCCGGTTCCCGGGCGGGCAGATTCGCTTTCATGGGGAAGTCGGTCTTTGGCGTGATGATGGTGTCTTTGTATTCCATTGGATTTCTTACCTCCATAGTAAAATCAAATAAAAAACGCCTTTGCCTCTTTTGCAAGAGACAAAGGCGCGTTGACCTCTGCGGTACCACTCTCGTTCCGGTAAAACCGGCGCTCGTATGCGCGATATCGGGCGCAGCCCGGCGCAGCCTACAGATTCTTCTTTCGGTGCTCGGCTCCGGGGTGATACAAATCCGCTTCTGCCTGCTGCCTTGCACCTTCCGGCAGCTCTCTATAGGCGGTGGGCGGATTTACGCGTCCCCATCTAAGCCTTAATCCTGTTATGGAATGCACAATGATGAATGCAGAATGCAAAATGGAGCTGTCCGCCCCGCAGACAAATTTCAATCAATTTCTGAAAGATATGCCACAATTATGCATTTCTCATTTTGCACTTTGCTTGATATTACTTGCCGGTTGGGTCGTAATTACGGCCGAACTGCAGGTTCAGACTGGCAAATTTGCTGGTGGTGGTGTCGTTGTTGGTGGGATGCTTGGGAGCTGCCTTGGGGGCGGTGTCCACGGTGCCGCCGATCATGGCCTCAATGTTCTGGGCGATTTCATCGGCAACATCGGCGCTCTCCATAGGAGCGGGCGCGGGCGTCTGCACAGGCGCGTTGGCATCCTTGATCCGCTCCAGTGCCTGAATACAGGTCTTCAGCTGATCCTGCAGCTCGCTGATCTTGGCGGCGGCAGTCTTGCGGGCTTCCTGAACCCGGGCGTTTTCCGCGGCTACCATGGCATCGGAGTCGGAAACCGGTGCAACAGGTGCGGCGGGTGCTGCAGGTGCGGCGGCTGCGCCGGCGTTGTTCAACATTTTGGCGCACTTGGCCTCGGCCTCGGCGACCATCTTGTCACAGGTCTTCTGGGCGTTGATGACGGCATCCTTCATGGAAGCCTCATTCTTGCGGTACTCCTCCAGCTTGCCGACCAGAACACGCATCTTGCTCTTGAGAAGCGCGTTTTCCTTGTACAGGGTTACATAATCTTCGGTGAGAGGCTCCAGAAACTCATCGACCTGCTGCATATCGTAGCCGCCGAAGGTGGAACGACCGAAAGAGACCTGATCAATTTGCTGCGGTGTAAACATTGTTTGTTCTCCTTCCAAAAACGTTCTTCCCCGCCGCACAGGGCGACAGGAATCATACGATTTCCTGATAGAATGTATCATGCGATTGACATCGTATGCCGCCACAGGCGGCAGGAAATGTATGGACTTCGTTTTTCACGGCATAGCCGCTGGCTGCCTGAACGGCAGCCCAATAAAACGGATTTTACCGTTTTATGAAAAACTTGTATCAGACAGCCTCAGAAACGGATTTTTACAGAATGACCGGAAGGCCGGTCAGCCGGTAAAAATCCGTCTGTGGACTATCAGATGTAGCTTTCCACCTCTGCCTGCAGGGTTTCCAGATCCCCCACGATGTCCATATTGTGGGGGCAGAACAGATAGGCGGACTGGGCAATCTTCTTCACATCGCCATCCAGGGCGTAAACACAGCCGGACAGGAAATCCACAACGCGACGCGCCATGGCCTTGTCCACATTTTCCATGTTGACAATGACTGCCTTGTGGTTGCGAAGATCGTCGGCGGCTTTGGAGGTGTCGTTGAAGCTGCCCGGACGGAACAGAACCACTTCCTGCTTGTTGGAGCTGTTCATGTTCAGCACCTGACCGTTAAAACCGGAGCTGACGCTGCTGGCGGAAGAAGCGGAAGGCACGGGCGTGAATCCGAAATCCTCCTGGTCATCGGTCTCCTCGGGAGCAGGGGCGGGAGCCGGTGCACGGCGGGGTGCGCGGCGGGAGGATGTCTCAGCGGGCTGCTCATAATCATCATCGGCGTATTCGTCGTCTTCGTCGTAATCGTCGTAATCGTCATCTGCGTAGGGCTGGGCGAACTTCTTTACATTATCCCATAAGCTCATTCTATGTTTCCTCCTAAGTATATGCACATCAGTTTGATGAAGTCTTGGTATAGTCACGAGGGCCGAAGATTGCGGTGCCAATGCGAATCATGGTGCTGCCGCAGCAAATCGCGTCGGCATAGTCTCCAGACATACCCATGGATAAACAGTCCACCAAGACATTATCGTTGATTTTCTCCCTGATGTCAACACTTATTTGGAACATTTTTTGAAAATACTGCAGATTTTCTCCGGAAAAACGCGAAATCGGGGGGATTGCCATGAGTCCTTTAATACATATGTTTGAAAATTCGCCCCGTTTTTCCAGAATTGGAAGGATATCCTCAGGCCGGAAGCCGGACTTGCTTTCCTCGCCGCCGATGTTCACTTCCAGCAAAACAGCCTGACAGATGCCCTGACGGGCGGCCTCTGCATCAATGGCGCGCAGCAGGCGCTGGGAATCCACGCTCTGAATCAGGTCAACTTTTCCCACCACCTGTTTGACCTTGTTGGTCTGCAAATGTCCGATGAAATGTACCGGGGCGCCTTCATAGGCATTTTGTGCCAGTTTGGCGGTCAGCTCCTGCACCCGGTTCTCTCCGCAGCAGTCCACGCCGGCGGCAATGGCCTGACGGACGGCGTCGGCATCGTTCATTTTGGTGGCGGCGCAAAGCTTAATTTCTTTCGGATCTCTGCCGCAGCGAATCGCGGCGGCTTCCATTTCTGCCCGGACGCGGGCAACATTTTCGGCAATGGACATAATCATTCTTCTTTCTGTTCGTTGTATGTATTATCCTTTCGTTACCTTCCCCCCTCGGGGGAAGGTGGCCGAGCGTCAGTGAGGTCGGATGAGGGACCCCCCGAAAGAAGGATCGGCCTGCTTTCCCCCATCAGTCAGAAATCAAAGATTTCTGCCAGCTTCCCCCCAGGGGGAAGCTTTTATACTAATTCTTGATTGAAAGCTTTAAAAGCTTTCCGAGAATGAATTGTGCCAGAAAAGGCAGATGACGCCGCTGGGCTGACGCCCAGCAAGGAAGATAACGCATTCTGGCGCGATTCAGGCCGGAAAGAATTAAAG
>JAXEAK010000116.1:0-3774 GCA_034094395.1 Faecousia sp. | reverse complement strand
GGCGCAAGACAAGGCAGAGGAACGCAGCCATACTGTATGTATGGCAAGTGACGATAACGCCGTATTGCACCAATAGGCCAAGCTGATATTAAAGATTTTTAATCAAGAATTAGTATCAGTATTTCTTTTGCAGATACAGGTAGCTGAGCCAGTGGAACACCATGATGACGCAGACGCTGAAGCCCGCAAAGGTTGACAGCTCCCGTTTGCCCAGAATCTGGAACACGATGGTGGCAATGGCGGCTGTCAGGACATACAGGTAGCCTGCCCATGCCCAGGCCTTGTTGGCAAGGAATTTGTTGCGCTCGTCCTGATTGGTGGTATCCACCTTCTCCCGGTATTCGGGGTTGCGCAGATACCGGACATTGCGGATGATCTGGAAAACGCCCACGCCCAGCAGGCCGGCGCCCAGGCCGCTCCAGTAGTCGTCCACCAGACCCGCCATGTTGCAGCCGATCAGCACCGTGCCCAGCACGATCCAGAAAATGCTGAGAATCATTCTTCTGTTGTTTTTCATACCGATTCCTCCTCATCAAACAGGAAAACTTCTTCAATGGTCATCCCGAAATACCGGGCAATGCTGTGCGCCAGAAAAATGGAGGGATTGTACCGCCCGGTTTCCAGCGAACTGATGGTCTGCCGGGACACGCCCAGCGCTTTGGCAAACTCCTCCTGACGAATGCCGCGGCTTTTTCGGATTTCCTCAATTCGGTTTTTCACCACATCACATCCTTATGTTTATTTGTAAAGCTAGCTTTACATTATACTAGCACAGTCTCTGCGCTTTGTCAAGCTCGCTTTACATTTTGGAGAAAAAAATACGCGGCAGACAGAACTGCCGCGCTTGTCAGGATTCTGTTTCCGAGCTGCCTGTCTCCCGGACAGCCGTTCTTCTGCGGCGCCGGCGGCGAGGACGCTCCGTGTCCTCCTCCGGATCGGCCTTTTCCGCACGGCGGGCATAGGCTTCCGCCGCCTCGGAGGTCGCCTCATAGGTCAGGCGGCTGACCCGGATCCGGCCGTTGTCCTGAACGGACAGCCGGACGCGAATCAGAAATTTTCCGTGCTCCGGGCAGGTTGCCAGATCCATATACCGATGTCCCGGCTGGGCGAACCACCGGGAGCCCAGCATCCGTCCGCCGCAGACAGGGCACAGGTTTTCCTCCCCGGACATGGCGCTTAAGGCGGCGCGCTTGTCCGCATAGTCATAAAACACCTTCCTGGCGATGCAGCCGGGCAGCTCCGCGCCGTGGAAGCCGTTCTCGTGGCTCCTCAGCGCCTCGTCGTACTCTGCCATGCCCTTCTTCAAGTCCAGCCGGGCACAAATCAGCGCCGTGTGGTAGGCATCCCCCAGCGCGTCATGAGCGGGTCGGGACGCCTCGATGCCCAGCATTTCCATGGCGGTTTTCAGCGCCTTCTGGGAGTTGGAGCCGTCGGTCTGGGCATTGAAAATCATCTGGGCATTGTACCAGCGATCCGTAAAGGCGGTATCCAGATGGAACAGCTGCAAATTCTCCCGCAGAATGCCGATGTCATCAAAGCCCCAGGTCAGGAACACGATATCCTCCCCGCACCAGGCCTGAAACAGCTCCATGGCCTCCGGGAAGGGTACGCCTTCCTCCCGCAGCCGGTTTTCCTTGATGCCGGTAAGCTTGCTGACCCGCCGGTTCAGGTGCCGGTAGAATTTGGGACGGATCATAATCTGAAATTCATCCGCGACCTGCCCCTCCCCGGTAATGCGCACCGCGCCGATCTGGATGATCTCCCCCCGGATCTGAACGGGCAGCACCTTCTGGGAAGAGGGGGAACCCGGCCAGGGCTGATTCCACTCCATATCCAAAACAATGTAATTCATTGCAAAACCTCTGTAGTCCATAGTTTCTTTTTATCATATCACAGTCCGGTGGTTCTGTAAATAAAAAGTTCCGATTTGCGGAAAAACTCCCGGAGGAAATTCCTCCGGGAGTCGGAAACAGAGGCTTACAGCAGATCCTTCACAAGGGACAGCGCGGCTTCGTCCGCAACCAGAATGAAATCCGGGTGCAGCTGCAAAATGGAGCCGGGCGCCTGCGGTCTGATGGGTCCGAAGAAGCAGTCCTTCACAGCCTGAGCCTTCTTCTCTCCGTTCACCACCAGCACTACCCGCTTCGCCTTCATAATGGAACCAATGCCCATGGTATAGGCGTGGGTGGGCACATCCTCCCGGGAGGCAAAGAACCGGGCGTTGGCGTCGATGGTAGAGGCGGTCAGCGCCACCTTGTTGGTGCCCTTCACAAACGCGTCAGAAGGCTCGTTGAAGCCGATATGACCGTTGGGTCCCAGTCCCAGCAGCTGCAGATCCGCGCCGCCGAAGCCATCGATCACCGCGTCATAGCGGGCGCACTCCCCTGCCGCATCGGGATTCATGCCGTTGGGAATATTGCAGTTGGCCTGATCGATATTCACATGGTCAAACAGGTTCGCGCGCATAAAGTACGCGTAACTCTGGTCGTGCTCCTTGGGCAAGCCCACATACTCATCCAGATTTATGGTTCTGACCTGCGAAAAGTCCAGATCCCCTGCCTCATATTTGGCAATCAGCTGCTGATAGGTGCCCACCGGGCTGCTGCCGGTGGCCAGACCCAGCACGCAATCCGGCTTCAGCTGGATCTGGGCAGCAATGATGTTGGCAGCCTTGCGGCTAACATCGGCATAGTCCTTTGCTACGATCAGTCTCATGGGATGATACTCCTTTCATCGTGGAAGGTTTTATTCTCTGGTGTCATTGTAGCATTCTTTCTAATATCTGTACAGAACTATTTCCCGGAATCGTCAGTTTTGACAAAAACCCGGT
Organism: Faecousia sp.; assembly: GCA_034094395.1. GTDB lineage: Bacteria > Bacillota > Clostridia > Oscillospirales > Oscillospiraceae > Faecousia. The sequence goes on along the minus strand of JAXEAK010000116.1, from coordinate 944 downwards.
GTTTTTCTGCACATCTCCGATCTGGCCTTATTTTATAATTCCTTATTGGCTCTGTTTTTAGTGCCAGAAGCAGGTATAATAGGCACATCTTCAAACAAGGAGGAAATCCGAAATGGAAAAGAAGCAGAAAATCTCCACCCGAAAAATTGTGTTCGTCGCGCTGATGGCCGCGCTGACGGTGGTCGGCTCCGCCCTGCGGATTACCCTGCCCATCGATATCGCGGGCACCACGTCCTTCCATCTGGGCAATATCATGTGCGCCCTCAGTGGCCTGCTGCTGGGACCCCGGCTGGGCGGGCTGGCTGCCGGTCTTGGCTCCGCCATCTACGACATGACCAATCCCCTGTACATCTCCGAGTGCTGGATCACCTTCCTGACCAAGGGCGCTTACGGTCTGGTGCCGGGTCTGGTGCTGGGGAAAAAGGACTGGAATTACTGGAAGGCCGCCATTGCCACTGCCGCAGGCGCCCTTACTTACGCCGTGCTGTATCTGGCAAAGAGCTATTTCTACAACGGCCTGCTGCTGAAGGGGCTGACCCCTGCCGCAGCTGTCACAACCATCGTTGCCAAGCTCCCCGCCACCACCTTCAACGCCGTGGTCGCAATTATCTTTGCTCCCATTCTGGCAGTCGCCATCCGCAAGGCGCTGGAGAAGAACCACCTGACGCTGGAATAACGCGTTTCCCAAGAGCCCCTGGCACAAATGGAAACTGGGTCTTGCACAGATGCAAGACCCAGTTTTTGCTTTCGTTTGCCAAGCCATAAAAATCGATTCCCCGGAGCGTGCCGCTTAGTGTTTTGTATTCATACTAATTCTTGATTGAAAGCTTTAAAAGCTTTCCGAGAATGAATTGTGCCAGAAAAGGCAGATGACGCCGCTGGGCTGACGCCCAGCAAGGAAGATAACGCATTCTGGCGCGATTCAGGCCGGAAAGAATTAAAGT